>CAZEEJ010000077.1:0-23942 GCA_964511155.1 uncultured Planctomycetales bacterium
CGTGGAGCTTCTCGCGGGCGGACAACAACCTCTTCGGCTGGGACGTGGCCACCGGCGGCGGCACGATCGTGTCTCCGCAGTACCCGGCCGGCGGCTGGCTGAACCGCAACGCCACGTCGTGGACGGAAGGGGGCTTGACCCCGAACACCGCCTACTCCCGCAAGGTGCGGGCCTGGAACGGCACGCTGAACAGCGGGTATTCCAATGAGGCCACCGGTCGAACGTTGTCGCCCGCGCCATCGGCGGCCAGCGCGACGGCGGACGAGGACACGGTGTGCGTTGGCGATCCGGTCACCTGGACCGCGGTCGGTGGGTTCGGGGCCGGCAAGGTCGAGTACTACGAGTACGCCTGGGACCAGAACGCGACCCACGCCTTCACCGGCTCCGAGCCGGTCTGGTCCAGCGGCCCCCTCGAGCTGATGGCATCGACCGCGGGAACCTGGTACCTGCACGTGCGTGGCTTCAACGCCGACGACGTGCCCAACGGCACCTACAGTTACGCGGCGACGTGCGTGGCCTGTGCCCCGCCGGCCATCACCAGTGCGGTCTCCCGCAAGGCCCACGGCGGCGAAGGGGACTTCGATCTGGACGTCTCGGTGCCGACGGCCGTGGAAGGTCGCAGCGGCGGACCGACGGAGTTGATCGTCGGCTTCGACGCTGAGATTGAGGGCGTCGGCGGTCTCGACACCACCGACGTCAGCCTCTCCTCAGGCTCCGTCACGCAGGTCGGCATCGTCAACGGCGATGAGCTGCACGTGGAGCTTTCCGGCGTGACCAACGGCACGCCGCTGCAGGTTTCATTCCCGGGCATCTCGGACACCGGCGGCCAGGCGGTTGTGGACACGCTGTGCTTCCGCGTGCTGGTGGGCGACGTGAACGGCGACGGGCAGGTGAATGTCCTCGACCTGGTGGCGGTGCGGAATGGGTTGAATCAGGCCGCCGCGGCCGGCACGTTCACCCGTGACGTGACCACGGACGGGACAATTAATGTTCTCGACCTGGTGGCGATACGGAACAACCTGAACCAGACAGCGGCCAACTGCCCGTGAGTGGACCGACGTGACTTTTGTGGTGGATGCGTGCGGAGTGTTCGCGCCGGGGCAGGTGCGGGTGGTTTGGCGGGATGAGCCTCGGGCGGCACATGCCCAACTGGATGAGTTGGTGGCCCGGGCGTGGGCCGAGGCCGTGCGCGAGGCCAAGCGCAGCGGGGCCGTTCTGTTCAATGGGCAACTGGCCCGCTATCTGCGCCACCGCGTGGAGGCCGGGACCCTGCACATCGAGGTCGGCCCGACGGACTACGCTCAGTTCATGGGCACCAACTACCTCAACCATGCGCGGGCCGCCGAGTTTGGCTGGGAGTTATTCAGCAATCCGATCGGCACGACCGCCACGCTGATCACCGCCGACGGCTGGCTGCTGTACGGCCGGCGGAGCGAGCGTGTCGCCTGCCATGCGGGCTACATTCACACCTTCGGAGGCGGTCTGGAGGCGGACGAGCGCGATGCGAACGGTGAGTTCGACGCGTTCGGCAGCGTGCTGCGCGAACTGGGGGAAGAACTGGGGCTGGTCCAATCGGAAATCTCACTCATGGTCTGCGTGGGGCTGATTCGGGACGCGGCCATTCGCCAGCCGGAGTTGATCTTCGACGCCCATGTGAACCTGACGCGGGCGGAGGTCGAGGCCCGGCTGGTACACGATCATGAGCGGGAACACGACGCGGTGGCCGCCTGCCGAAACGAGCCGGACGCGATCGTGCCGTTCATCACGACGGCCGACCTCATTGCCCCCGTGGCGGTCGGGGCCCTGTGTCAGCATGGGCGACGTTGCTTCGGGGAGGAGTGGTACGAGGATGCGGTGGGGAGGATCGGGTGAGAAGTGAGAAGTGAGAAGTGAGAGGTGAGAAGTGAGAAGTGAGAACGCCATGCTCTCCATGTGTCCCGGTAAGCTTGGCCGGCGGCGAGGGAGCTTTCTCACTTCTCACCTCCCACTTCTTCAGCAGAGCGGCGCTGGAATCGAGTGACCTGCCGCGGCGGAGCGGCTCTACAGTTCGATAACCTCGTATCTCTTGGCCATGTAGGTTGAGCCGACGTTGACGCATTCCACGTGGGCATGTTGCAGGCGGTCGGGCTTGTGACTGTGGCCGCAGACGGCGTAGCACACCTGGGGATGGTCAAGCAGGAGCTCGCCGAACAGTTCGCTGCCGAGGAAGGCACTGGCGAAGGCCCAGCCGGGCCGCTCGGCATAAGGCACCATGCGCCACAGCGGCACGTGATGCAGCCCGACGAGGATGCGTTCGGCAATGCGCTCGACGCGGGCCAGGTGATCTTCGAGCCGATCCAGCAGGCGGTGGCAGAAGTCGACGTCGCTCATGGGCAGGCGGGCGTGTTCGCCATCCATCCAACGGGTGCCGATTTGGAAGGCGGGCTCGGGAATGTCCGACCGGTCCTCGACGAGGTGTTGGTAGGCGGGCAGACGCGCGGCGGCGCCCGGGGCAATCTTCTCGCGGTAGAAGCGCAGCGGGATGCCCAACCGGGCGGGTCGGAAGCTGAAGTCGTACCACCCGATGCTGCCGACGATCCCGACGGAGCCCAGGACGGCGGGTTCGGCGTCCAGGGACTGGAAGTCGGCCTCCCGACACACGTTGGGCAGTTCCTCTTCCAGACGCCGCAGTGAATCGCCGCCGGGGTCGGTCCAGATGTCGTGGTTGCCGGCCACGAAGAACTTACTGCCGCGGAACCGATCGAACAGCCGGAGGCATTCGAGGGTCAGCCCGGGATCGCGGCCGGCGACGTCGCCGACGATGAGCAGGGCGTCGGCCTCCAGATCGCAGACCTCGTCCGCCAGCCGTAGCGTCGGCTCACGGCTGCGGGCGATGTCATAATGCAGGTCGGCGGTCGCGACGATCCTCATAGCCGGTCCCTCTCGGCAGCCCGTCAATCCCCGGGGAATATGATACCGTCCGCGATCCGGGATTTCTGCGCCGGGGGGGAGGCAGGAAAAATGCGGCTTGTGGGGTGAAGGGAGCGGGTCGCGGCGGGTGGCCCATCCATCGCAACGCGATGGGTGGGCTGACGATGATGCGGAGGCGCGAAGATATCCTGGTCAAGCAGGCTTTCCCACGCATTCGATCATCGCGAGCCCACCCTTGCTGCGCAAGGATGGGCCACCCGCCGGTCGCCACGGGGGCCGACCGCTACGAATCGGCACCCCGCCGATTCTGTCACGGGCCCGCGCGAAGCCGCGAGCGGTGGGGGGATATCGCAAAGTACGGCGGGCTCCGGTAGAATGCCGCGACACAGCGGCGCCGTGAATCGCCGCTTCACCAGCCGGAAGGTTGTGCATCAGGATGTCAGAGCCCGTATTGCAAGTCGAGAATCTCAGCAAGACCTACCGGTTGGGCAGCCAGGTGATCCGAGCGCTGGACGGCGTGTCGGTGACCGTGGGGGGCGGCCAGCTCGTGGCCATCATGGGCGCCAGCGGGTCGGGCAAGAGCACGCTGCTGCACTTGGCGGGCGGCCTCGATACGCCGGACACCGGCACCGTGCAGGTCGAGGGCCACAACCTGACGCGCATGTCGGACCGCAAGCGGACCCTGTTCCGCCGGCGGCGGATCGGCATTATCTTCCAGACCTTCAACCTGCTGCCCACGCTGACCGCGTGGGAGAATGTGGCCGTGCCCCTGCTGGTGGATGGTGCCTCGGGTGCGACGATGCGAGAACGGGTGGCGGAGATCATGTCGCTCGTACACCTGGAGAACCGGGCGAACCATCGGCCGCAGGCCATGTCCGGCGGCGAGCAGCAGCGGGTGGCGATCGCCCGGGCGCTGTTGAACGACCCGGCCCTGGTCCTGGCGGATGAGCCGACGGGCAACCTGGATTCCGTGAACGCGGCGGAGATCTGGCAGTTGTTGCGGCAACTGGCCCACGACATGGGCAAAACAGTCCTGATGGTAACGCACGAGGCGCTGGCCGCTTCGTATGCCGACCGAGTCTACGTGCTCAAGGACGGTCGCGTGATCGGCACGATCGAGCAAGGAGAGCCCGGCCATGCGGCACTGGTGGCAACTCGGTATACGGAACTGGCGGGTTAAGCCCGGCCGGACCGCCGGTGCGCTGGGGGCCATCGCACTGGGCGTCGGGGTGGTGATCTGGGTCACCTGCGCCCATGAGTCGGTGCGGCTGGCCCTGCGCGACCAGGTCTGGTTCTGGATCGGGCGGAGCCACCTGGCGGTCGAGAGCGTCTACGGCGCTCAGGGCACGATCTTCCAATCCATTGCCGACGACGTCGCGGCGCTGCCCAACGTCGCCCATGTGACCTACCGACTCAAACTCCGAGCGATTCTGGAGAAGCTGCCCGAAAACGACCGGGCGGAGGCCGCGTCGGCGCCGTCTGGTCGGCCCGCGTCCGAAGAGTTTCCGCAAGCCGCCGAGCCCGGGACGCCCTCGCCGGCTGCCGAGGTCCAGATCATCGGCTTGATCCCAGAGCTGGAGATCCCGTTCCGCGAATACGGCGCGGATCGCATCACCGGTCGCATGTTGACCGCGGAGGACACCGACGCGGCGGTGGTGGACTACAAGCTGGCCGACCAGTTGGGGCTGGAGATCGGCGACCGCTTCACGTTGCGGGCGACCGCCCTGGGCTCCGAGGACACGCCTACCCAGACATCGGCGACCTTCACGCTGGTGGGCTTGCTGGAGCACCGGCGAATCGCCCAGCAGCAGCGGCCGGTGGTCATGACCCGGCTGGACCGCGTCCAGCCGCTGGCGGGGTATGACCGCGAGCCGCGACGCGTCACCCGCGTGGACATGATCCTCAGGGACGCGAGCCCGACCCAGTTGATCAACACCGAACGGCAAGTCACGCTGGCGGTCGCCAAGTACCGGCAGGGCTTCCTGGTCAGCAACGCCCGGGCCAAGATGATCCAGGTCGAGGCGGCCGAGAACCAGACCCGGTTCATCCTGCTGGTGGTCTCCACGGTGGCCCTGTTCACCGCGTTCTTCATCATCCTCTCGACGTTGAGCATGGGTATGGTGGAACGTATCGGGCAACTGGGGACGCTGCGTTGCCTGGGTATGACCCGCTTTCAAATCTCCATGCTGGTTCTGGCGGAGGCGGTGCCGCTGGGGATCGTGGGGGTGCTGCTGGGCATCCCGGTGGGGCTGGCGCTGGGCAAGTTGAGCGTGCTCATCGCCCCGGAGTACATCGGGCACTTCGCGATCAGTCGGCCGGGGCTGGTCCTTGCCCTGGTGGGCGGTGGAGTGACCACCCTGGCGGGTGCCCTGCTGCCCATGTTGCAGGCGTTGCGCGTCTCGCCGCTGGCGGCGGCCCGGCCGCAAGCCCAACCCGCGCCGGGGATCCTGACGTGGGTGGCACTGGTGATCGGCCTGGCCATGATCGGGCGGCATACCTGGTTGGTGGCCACGCTGCCGACCAGTGCGTGGTTCCAGGCCCGCAATACCCTGGAGGGGGTGGGCCTGCTCTATGCGGGATACGCCCTGATCGTGCCGGCCCTGGTGCGGGTGGCCGGGCTGGTGGCGGTCCGGGTGGCGGCGGTGGTGTTGCGGCTGCGTTCCCGGCTGCTGAGCGACCAGATCGGTCGGGCCGTGTGGCGGTCGTCAGCCATCTGCTGCGGACTGATGGTGGGCTTGTCGTTGATTGTGACGCTGGCGGTGCACAGCGAGTCGATGGCCGCCGGCTGGGACTTCCCCAAGCACTTCTGTGAGGCGTTCGTCTACGTCCTGCCGCCGGTCAGCCGGCCGGTCGTCGACCAGGCGCGACAGATCCCCGGTGTGGCGGAAAGCAGCCTGGTGAACACCAGCATCCATGTGACCGCGCACGGGCGCGGCCTGTTCAATTTCCCCTTCTCGCTGTTCGTGGCCGGCGAGCCGGACGAGTTCTTTCAGATCGCCCGTTTGGAGTTCGTCGAGGGTGACCAGGCAGACGCGGTCGCCAAGCTCAAACGGGGCGGATACATCCTGGTCACGCCGGAGTTCGTCCGCTCCAAGCGGATCGGCTACGGGGAGAAGGTGTACGTGAAGGAGGCGGCGTTATTCGGTCGGGGGGCGCGGTTCGAGATCGCGGGGGTGGTGACCTCGCCCGCCTTGCACATCGCGGCCAACTACTTCAACGCGGGCGACATGCTGGTTTCGCAATCGGTGCACGTGGTGCTGGGGACGATCGACGATGCCCGGAAGGTGTTCCAGGTGCCCGACGAAGTCAGCCTGGTGCTGACCAACTTTGACTTGCCGGAAACGGACCCGCCGCCGGCCTTCGTGGCGGACCAGAAGCCCGATTGGCGTGACCCTGCCGAGGCGGCGCGGCAGATCATCGGTTGGCGCTCCTTGCTGCCGCAGCGTCAGGCCGAGATCGACGAGATCGAACGGCAACTGGCCACGGCCCAGGCGGCGGGCCCGCACATCCGCTGGACACAGGTGGCCATGGCTCGGCTGTTCCGGGACGCGCTGGGCGACGTGGCCGGCCAGTGGTCGCAACGGACGCCCGCGCAGCGATGGCGGATCTTCCGCGAGGGCCTGGTGATGCGGCTCATCGCCTGGCGCACGGGCGCCACCACCTCGCAGCAGGCGTCGGTCCGGGCACTCAAGCTGCAGATTGACCACGATCTGCGCCGCGCGACGCAACTCTTCGCGACGATTCCCATGGTCGCGCTGCTGGTGGCCGCCCTGGGGGTGGGGAACCTGATGATGGCCAACGTGACCAATCGGACGCGGCAGATCGCCATGCTGCGGGCGGTGGGGGCGACGCGCTGGCAGATCATGCGCCTGGTGATCGGTGAAGCGGTGGTCCTAGGTGTGATGGGCAGCGTCGTGGGGATCGCGTTGGGCATCCACGCCGCCCGCAGCATTCGCCAGATCGTCATGGGCGTGTGGGGCTACGAGCCGCAGTGGACCATCCCGTGGAACTGGATCCTGCCGGGAGTCGCCTTCACGCTACTGGTCTGCCTGATCGCCGGCCTGATCCCCGCTCGCCGCGCCGCCCGCAACAACATCATTGATGCGCTACAGACGACGTGAGGAATGGGAGAAGTGAGAAGTGAGACGTGAGAAGTGAGAAGTGGGGATGTCTAAACAGCCTGGATTGGGAATCTCAAATCTGAGATTTCAGATTCCCCCAGTTTCATTCCTCATTCTCCATTCCTCAACTCCTCTTTCTCAATTCCCCTCCCGTTGTCTCTCGATGTCCTGTCGAACCTCGGGGACGAGGTAGCACTGGTCCACGGCCTCCATCGGGGCGACGGCGGCCAGGGTACGGTCGTAGCGGGTGGCCAGGTCCGCCGACGTGTCGACGAAAAGCACCCGCCGCCCGCGAAGCACGCACAGCCCGCCACCCTCGCCGCCCATCGGCTCGGCCCGGACCTCGATGCCCGCCTGCTCCGCCACCGCGAGCAGGGCCTCCAGTCGCAAACTCAGCTCCATGACTCCACACCCCCATCTGCCGCCTGCCGAGGGGCCTGATTGCCTGGGCGGGTGGCCCATCCTCGCCTTGGTGAGCCCGCCGATCCTGTCATGGACCCGCGGACCAAGGCCTCTCAAGATCCGACGGATCCGCTGCCGATACTCCATACACGCAAAGACCCTGCCAAACCCCTGCCAGGAGAAGCCGGTGTAGCTGGCGCAGGGGGCGTTTCGCCATCGTTTTATGGCCTGACGCTGTCGCGGGGGGAAGCGCCTCAGGAGGGCTCATGCCGCCGTCCGCCAGCACGCCACCTCAGCGCGTCCCGCCGCCGAGTTCACGGTCCGCAGCGGCCGGCTGCACACAGACCGCGGTGGTGCCATCCGGAGCGGCCGTCGTCGCCCCCACTCTAACCAGAGACGCCTACGCCCTACAAGCCCAGCTCGACCACCTGGGCGAGCAGTTCGACCACCTCCGGGCCCAGCTTCGCCAGGCCCAGAAGCTCGCGACTCTCGGAACCACCGCGGCCATGATCGCCCACGAGCTGAACAACCTGCTGACCCCGGTGATGGCCTACGCCCGGGAGGCGTTGGACCGCGACGACGTCGGCCTGATGCGGCTGGCATTGGGCAAAACCCTTGAACGGGTCGCCGCCATCCGGGACATGGCCGACCGCGTGGTCGGGCTCGCCCGCCAACCGGACACGGTCGTCAGATCAGTCCCGCTGGGCCGCGTCGTCCAGGAGGCGCTGGCTTGCCTGGGTCGCGACCCGGCCAAGGACGGCATCGAGGTCCGGCTGCTCCTCGATCCCGAGCTGTGCGTCCGGGCCAACGAGAGTCAGCTCTTGCAGGTGCTGTTCAACCTGGTCACCAATGCCCGTCAGGCCATGCTCGGCCGTCGAGGGCGCCTGACCATCGAGGGTGAGCACGCCCCGGGCGGTCAGGTCCACCTCCACGTACGGGACACGGGCTGCGGCATCCCGGCCGAGCATCTGGCCGACGTCTTCGATCCGTTCTTTTCCACCAAGCAGAACGCCGATCGGCCGGACCAGCGAGGTCTGGGGCTCGGCCTGGCGATTTGCCGCGACATCATCGAGGAACTCGGCGGCCGCATCGACCTGGACAGCACCGTCGGCGAAGGCACTACCGTTACCCTGACCCTTCCGCAGGGCGAATGAGCCTCAGCGCGATCCCTGCCCCCGCTCTCACCCGGGGACTTGCGTCCCCGGCTCGCTCACCCCTCACCCCTCATCACTCAGCACTCATCACTTTTCCCCCCCGATGCCGCGAGCCTGGTCGCGGATGGCCAGGAGGTCCTTCATCACGTGGTACAGCGACGCCTGGCAATCACGCGTGCCGAAGGCGTCGTACAGCGCACGGTAAAGGGTGAAGAGGCGGCCGTAGGTTTCCTCGCGTTTGAGATCGGGCTTGTAGACCTTGGTCTTGAGGCCGCACATGGCGTCCTGGGCCTGCTCGACGGAATCGTACCCGCCGGCGGCGGCACCGGCCACCACGGCGCCGAAGACGGCCGCGCCGAGTGCGCAGGTCTGGGCTGAGCGGCTGATCTTCATGGGTCGGCCGGTCACGTCCGCGTAGATCTGCATGACCAGCGGGCTCTTCTCGGCAATCCCGCCGCAGTTGATGACTTCGCGGACGGGCACGCCGTATTCCTCGAACCGTTCCATGATGATGCGGGCGCCGAACGCACTGCCTTCGATCAGTGCCCGGTAGACTTCCGCCCGCGTGGTGTGCAGCGTTTGCCCGACCAGCAGCCCGGTGAGCCGCGGATCGACCAACAGGCAGCGGTTGCCGTTGTTCCAGTCGAGGACCAGCAGGCCGCTCTCGCCGGGCTTGAGCTTGGCGGCCTCGGCGGCCAGCACGGCGTGGGCCTTGTCGCCCTTATCGAAGTGATTGACGAACCAGTTGAAGATGTCGCCCACCGCCAACTGCCCCGCTTCGAGTCCCAAACAGCCGGGCACGATCGAACCATCGACGATGCCGCACAACCCGGGGATGTCCGCCAGCGGCTCGGTATTCGGATGGATCATCATGTCGCAGGAGCTGGTGCCGAGGATCTTGACCAGCGAGCCGGGCTTGACGCCGGCCCCCACGGCCCCGAAGTGGGCATCAATCGCCCCGACCGCGACGGGCGTGCCCGCTGGGAGGCCCAGCTTGCTCGCCCACTCCGGGCATAGCCCGCCCGCGGACTGGTCCGAAGGGACGGCCTGCTCGTAGGTTTTGTGCCGCCGGACAGCGCCGAGCCACGGGTCAATGCGATCGAGGAAGTCCGCCGCGGGCAGGGACCAGTCTGCGTGGTACATGGCCTTGTGGCCGGCCGCGCAGACGTTACGCTTCCACGCCGCTGGGTCCGGGTTGCCGGTCAGCACGGCGGGGATGTAGTCGGACTGCTCGACCCAACTGGCGGCGGCCTCCATCACCCGTGGGGCGACGCGCAGGCAATGCAACGCCTTGGACCAGAACCATTCGCTGCTGTACGTCCCACCGCACTTGGCCAGGTATTCCGGGTGCTCCCGCCGGGCGGCCTCGGTGAGCTCCTGGGCCTCGGCAAAGGCGGTGTGGTCCTTCCACAGCCAGGCGAGCGCGTTGAGGTCGTGGGCGAACTGCTTGTGCTGGGCCAGCGGCACACCCTGGGCGTCGACCGGCAGGGGGGTGCTGGCGGTGGCATCGACGCCGATGCCGATGATCCGCTCCGGCGAGAAGCCCTTGACCTTCGCCGCCGCCCGCAATGCCGCCCGCGTGCACTTGGCCGCCGCGGCCAGCCAGTCGGCCGGGTTCTGCCTGGCGACGTTGGGGTCTTTGCGGTCCAGGATGATGCCCGCCTCGCCGCTCGGATAGCCCGCCACCGCCGTGGCCACCTCCGCACCCGTCCGCGGATCGACGATCAGCGCCCGGGCCGAGTTCGTTCCGAAATCCAGTCCCAGCACGTAAGCCTTGGCCATGATCCTGCTCCTCACTGGCGTGCACGGGCTCGCATCGCCCGCTCACAGGCACAGAATGTTGCAGCGGTCCCAGTTGCGGCCGCCGCCGGCGTACGACGTGACCGGCCACTGACCGGCAGCCGTCAAGATCTCGTTGGCGTTCGGTCCCACCAGGATCGTGTCTTCGCTCTTGGTGCCGGCGATCGACGGGTTCCAGGCAAACGCCTGGTTGGGCAGCACCTTGACCGTGTTGCCCGGTGACGCCTTGGCATCGCGGGCCGTGTAACCCGTGGGTCCGCCCTGGTGGTGATGCTGCCACTCGTCGGGATAACCGCTGTCGGCATACACCTTGCGGGCGATGTCGAAGAGTTCGCCCAGCGTCCGGCCAGGCCGGGTCTGTCCGATCATCACCGCGTCGATGTTGCACACCGCCTCGTGCCGCCGTCGCAGGTCGCTGGAGATCGGCCCGAAACAGAACACCCGCGAGCACGAGGCGATCAGCCCGCCGCGTTCACCGCCGAGGACGGCCATGCCGTGCTTGGCGAACCGCGTCGCCGTCGGAATGGGGTGGCGGTACTGGCAGGCCCGCTCGTCGGCGGCAATGAGCAGCACCGGTGCACGGATCTCGCGCTCCAGTAGCTCGGCCGACAGCCGGGCCGCCAACTGGAACTCGCTCATGCCCCGCCTGACCTGTCGGCACACCTGCTCCAGAACGCCGGCGGTATCCCGGGCCAGCGCCCGCAGCCGCCGGGTTTCCGGTTCAGTCAACGACCAGCGGAGCCGATCGAAATCCGATTTCAGGACGGCGACTGTGTCCGGCAGCCCGGCGACCCGACCGTCACACGCCGCCCGTAGCGACCCGAGCACCTCCCGCCACACGGGGGCGGCGGCAGCTCCATCGTGCCAGATGTACGACCGCACCTCGATCCCCAGCCCGTTCAGCTCCTCGCCGACCATTCGCGGGGCCTCGATCGCGTTGGTCACCGCGACCACCCGCTCACGCATCACCACCAGCGAGACCGCCCCCGCCTCGGTGCCGAGATTCACGTGGTTCAGCCCGCCGCCGGTAAACCACGCGAAATTCGCCCGCCGGGTCAGCACGACGGCATCGAGATCGTGCTCGTCGAGATACGCGGTCACCCGGTCGTGTTTGAGTCGGCACTCGTCGGCATCGGCTGGCATAATACGGCTCACCTCCCGGTCGCAATGGTCCTTGGGTGGAGATTCTACCGCGGCGGCCGTGATCTGACACCTCGCCCGCACTTGCATCCGGGGACTTACCCGCCTAAACCTGTGGAGCAGGCACAGCCCCTGCGGAGGTACGTCGTAGCGGTCGCCCCCTGTGGCGACCGGATTCTACAGCACATCCGGCGGCCACAGGGGGTCGCCGATACGGGACAATGTATCGCCGGGTGGCCCATCCTTGCGTAGCAAGGGTGGGCTCGCGATGATCGAACGCGTGGGAAACTTTGCTCGACCAGGCGACCTTCCCGCATCCGAATCATCGTCCGCCCACCCATCGCGTCGCGATGGATGCGCGACCCGCTGCTGCCCCCGTTGTTCAGGAGCAACAGACCATGAAACGATGGCCCACGACCGTAGCCGTATGCATTCTGGCAATGATCGCCGTCGGCTGCCGCGAGGAATCCGAGCCGACCGAGCACCAACCCCGTGGGGGGCCGATCCTCACCCCCACGACCCAGCCGGCCGCGGGCTCCCAGCAGCCCGGCGACACAGGCACGCCACCGTTGCCGCCGGGCCACCCGGCCTTGCCACCGACCCACCCGCCGATCGGGCCGGCCACGGCGGAGGACCAGGTCCAGCTTGTCTTTGACGCGCCCGACGCCTGGGTCGAGCGCCCGGCTCGCACCATGACCCTGAAGATCTACGCCCTGCCCAAGGTCGAGGGCGATCCGGAGGACGCGGACTTGGCCGTCTCGACGCTCGGCCCGCGGCGCGTTCCCCTGGCCGCCAACGTCGGCCGCTGGTGCCAGCAGTTCGACTTGGCCGACGGCAAGACCTGCGAGGACTTCGGGCCGCCGGTCACCCTCGAAAACACCAAGTACCCCACGGTCCTCGTCGAATTGGCCGGCACTTACAAGGGCGGCAGCATGTTCGGACCGCCGGAGCCGCCCAAGCCTGACTTCCGGATGATTGCGGCCGAAATCACCACCCCGACCGAACAGTGGTACCTCAAACTCGTCGGCCCCCAACGCACCGTCGAACATTGGCGGGAGGCGTTTGTCCAGTATGTACGCAGCGCACGAACGGGCAACGACGAGTAGTGATAACGCGTGCGAGAAGGTCAAGCAGAGCCGCGACCGGCAAGCAGAGCTGCGACCGTCAAGCAGAGCCGCGACCGTCAAGCAGAGCCGCGACCGTCAAGCAGAGCCGCGACCGTAAGGGAGCGGTTCTTGCGACGGAGAAGAACCACTCCCTTACGGTCGCGGCTCTGTTAGGGGAACCGCTTCCTGACGGGCGCCGCTCTGCTGGAGAAACCGCGATGCAAAACACCCGGGTTGCCGTGATGGCCATGCTACTCACTCTGCCTTCGGTGACGTATGCGCTGGACTTGTACGTCGCCCCGAACGGCAACGACGCCTGGAGCGGGCGGTTCCCCGAGCCGCGGCCGGCCGGTGACGACGGACCACTGGCGACGCTGGCCGGGGCTCGCGACCGCTTGCGCGAGATCAAGGGGCGGAGCGGCGCCATGACTCCGGGCCCGCTCACCGTTCACCTGCGGGGCGGCATGTACACGCTGACCGAGACGTTCGAGCTGAGTCCCTCCGACAGCGGAACGGAAAGCCACCCCGTGATCTTCCGCGCGTACCGCGACGAGCAGGTGCGGGTCATCGGCGGGCAACCCATCGACCGCTTCGTCCCCGTGACCGCCCCGGGCATCCTTGCCCGGCTGGACGAATCCGCCCGCGGCAAGGTCGTGCAGGCGGACCTCAAGGCCCAAGGTATCAGCGACTTTGGCGACCCCGTGGCCGCGGGCAAACGACTGGAGCTGTTCTTCCAGGACCGCCCGATGAACCTCGCCCGCTGGCCCAACGAGGGCTTCGCCACCATCGCTGACGTGATCGGCGGCGAGACCTTCACCTCGCACGGTCGCCCGGGCGACAAGATCGGTAAGTTCACCTACGAGGGCGACCGGCCCGGCCGCTGGAAGGATGAGTCCGACATTCGGCTGCTGGGCTACTGGTTCTGGGATTGGGCCGACGCCTACCAGACGGTGGAATCCATCGACACCGAGAACCACGTCATCAGCCTCAAGGCCCCGTACCACCACTACGGGTACCGCAAGGGGGCGCGCTTCTACGCGATCAACCTGCTTGCCGAGCTGGATGCACCCGGTGAATGGTACCTCGATCGGACCACGGGCATCCTGTATTTCTGGCCGCCCGCGGACATCGGCTCGGCTACCGCCTTCGTCTCCATGATCGACACCATCGTGGCTCTCAAGGAAGTGTCGCACGTTACCCTGCGGGGCCTGCACCTGGAGTTCAATCGCGGTACCGCCGTCGTCATCACCGGTGGGGCGAACAACCTCGTCGCCGCCTGCACGCTCCGCAACATCGGCGGCCGGGCGGTCACCATCACCGGCGGCACGGCCAATGGCGTCGTCGGCTGCGACATCCAAGACACCGGCGACGGCGGCATCATCCTGTCCGGCGGTGACCGGGCCACCCTCACCCCCGCCGGCCACTACGCGATCAACAACCACATCCAGCGTTACAGCCGCACCAGCAAGACCTACCGCACCGGCGTCAGTACCGACGGCGTCGGCAACCGCATCGCCCACAACCTCATCCACGACGCCCCCCACATGGCCATCGGCCTCAACGGCAACGAGCACGTCATCGAATTCAACGAGGTCCACACCGTCTGTATGGACACCGACGACGCCGGGGCTTTTTACATGGGCCGCGACTGGACCTGGCGGGGCAACGTCATCCGCCACAACTACTTCCACCACGTTGGCAGCTTCTCCGGCCACGTTGGCGTCCAGGCGATCTACCTCGACGACTGGGCCAGCGGCGCGACCGTCTACGGCAACGTCTGCTATAAGGCCGGCCGGGCCGTCCTCATCGGCGGCGGACGCAACGTCACCGTCGAGAACAACGTCTTCGTGGACTGTACCCCCGCCGTGCACGTCGATTCGCGCGGGCTGGGCTGGGCCAAAACCTACTTCGATGGCACCACCAACACGCTGACCGAGCGTCTCAACGCCATGCCGTACAAGGAGCCGCCCTGGAGCACCCGCTACCCGGAACTGCTCACCCTGTACGACGATGAGCCCGCCGTGGCCAAGTACAACGTGATCGCCCGCAACATCTGCGTCGGCGGGCGCTGGCTCGACCTGCACGATGGACTCAACGACACCATCGTTACCGTCAAGGACAACCTCGTGGACACCGATCCGCACTTCGTGGACGCCGCCGCCGGCAACTTCGATCTCCGTGACGATTCGCCCGCGTTCGGCCTCGGCTTCAAACGGATCCCTGTCGACAAAATCGGCCTCTATCGCGACGACCTCCGCGCCTCCTGGCCGCCCCGCTGACGCCTGGGGGCCGTGACAGCTCCGGCAGCGGTTGACCCGGGCAGAGCAGCGTCATCCGTACCGCGCCCGTAAGGAAGCGGACCTCGTGTGCGTGGCGTTCTCGCGCAAAGTCCGCTCCCTTACGGTCGCGGTACGGAGCTTTCCTGACCAATTGAAACCCGATCACCTGAACCGTGGCCCCATCGCCTTGTCGGCATCTCGGCGTACCAGTACACTCATGTCGTGGTCAACGACGAGCGTGATGAGTTTGAATCCCCCGGCGGACCCCACGACCCTCCGCCTGACTTGATCGGGCCTGAACCCGGTGAGCCGTTCGACGCCGGCGCTCCCCCGGCGGACCCGCAGGCCACCATCCGGCTGCTGCAGTCCCGCCTCACCGAACTCGAGAAAAATGTCTGGCAACACCAGGGGGTCATTAACGGCCTGCAAGAGGCCCTGCGGTCCAGGGAGCAGCAGGCGGCCCAGCATATGCAGGCCCTCCGAACGCGTGAGGATCAACTTCAGCAGAGCATCGCCAAGGGCCGAGCCCTCGCCGATCAGGTCCGTCAGCTTCGTCAGGAACGCGATGAGGCCGGGCGGGCCCTGACGCGCGAGCGGCAGCAGTTCGACCAGCAACGGCGCGAGCTGCAGAGGTTCCGAGGTCAGGCGACGAACTCTGCCGGCAAACGCGCGGCCCGGAAAAAAGCGACTACCGAACTCCCCGAGCCGCCTAGTGAACCACCAGCGGTACCCCCGACCGCCGCTGAGCCACGCTTGGGTGCGGGGACGGTGGTACTCGCGGCCTTGGCCCTGGCTCTGCTGGTCACCGCCGTGTTGGCCGGGGTGACGTGGCTGACGCACACCCCACGATACCGCCTGACCGGGGTTATTTCCGTCGAGCCCCCGGATGCCGAGCTGATCACCCACTGCGAACAGCTTGCCTGGACTCCGGGCATCTCATCGACCAACAAAACCTGGCACACGCAGGCCCGCACCGAACAGGGTATCCTCGCGCTGTCCCTGGAGGCACCCGAGCCGCAGGAGGGAGCGGCGGAGGTGGACCGCGTCGGCCGGGCCATCCGGACCGCCGTAGGGGCGCAGACCACCCTGCCCGCCGTGCCCCAGACCATGCCCGCCGAGTTACGCGATCGGCTGCTCACGCGGATCGACGACCTGGGTAGTGAACTGGCTGCCACGACTCGCCCGGAGGCCACGCCGGCGACGGCTACCGCCGTCGAGCTGGTGGATCGTCTGCGGGAGGTCCAGGCAGAGCGCGCCCGGATCGCGTTGTCCGTGCAGGAGCTGTCGGCCCGGATCGCAACCCGGCCGGCCACGGAAACAGGACTGGTGCTGGACCCGGCCCAGATCCGACAGGCCGAGGGCGAAGTCAAGAAGCTCCAGGCCGACTTGGCGGCCTTGCAACATCGGCAGCAACGCCTCATCGAGTTGCTCGCCGAGCTCCTCGAACCCGGCATTCAGCGGTTTGATATCCTGCTCAAGGCCCTGACCCAGGGAATCAACCTGATCACCGAGGTCCTCCAGCAGCGGCATGAGAGCGAAGTTGTGGAGCACCTCGAAGCGGTGCGTCAGGCCCTCACCCGATGGTCCGAGGCCACGACCGCGTTCACCGATATCTGGACCAGCCAGCGGATGGAGGTTCGCGCGCCTGCGCCCGAGTTCGACGGCGTCGCGGCCCAGGCCGCTATTGAACGTGCCGCCCGCCTCTACCTCGATCAAGCGACCGGCATTCAGGCCGATTTCGAGACGGCCTTGGCCGCCATCGCCCAGGGGGGGGAGGAGCCTACCAAACGCATCGTCCTCCACCGTCAGTTGAGCCAGCGCTTCCAGCCGTTGCTCGACGCCGTCCGCGGGGCCCGGACCGCCGCCGAGTCCGTCGTCCTCGCCGACAGCCCTCAACTGGCCGCCGTCGTCGGGACCGTGACCAGCCTGCAGGCGCGGGTCCGCGAGCAACGGGCCGACGTCGAGCACGAGCTGCGCGAGCAGCTCCTCGCCGATTTACGCCGGCGGCACGAGGAGGAGATCGCCAGCGCCCTGGCCGAACGCGACCGCCTCCTCCAGAAGGACCGCGAGCTCGAAACGGCACTCAACCAGACGCTGAGCGAAACCTTGGCCGCTCTCGCCGAGCATCAGGAACACCGGGAAACGCTGACCGCCTACGTCGATCTCGTTCAGCGGCGGGCCGCGCTGCTCGACCAGCTCCGGACGCTGTCCGAATCATCGGCCTCAACCCCGCAGGCTTCCGAGGTACGCTACATCCCCGCTCAGGCGGTCGAGATCGTTGGTCCGCTCCGCCCACGGCTCGTGCGCACGCTTCTGCTCAGCGCAGGCCCCATTTCCGCCTGCATCCTCGCCGGCGTGATCCTCTGGTTCGTCCTGTCCTGGTACCGGTCCGGGCGAGCCATGGAAACCTTCGCCCGTCAACTCGAAGAAGAGGCAGCGCGGCAGCGAAGCAGCGAGTAATCACTCCGTACCGCGCCCGTACAGCGCGTGAGCAAGTCCGATTTGCGAGGAAAACACGCTACCGGCTTGCCTC
The DNA here is from genome assembly GCA_964511155.1 of uncultured Planctomycetales bacterium. Lineage (GTDB taxonomy): Bacteria > Planctomycetota > Phycisphaerae > UBA1845 > PWPN01 > JAAYDF01. Next base: position 17,446 of record CAZEEJ010000077.1, read on the forward strand.
TTCGCGACGCACAGCGCCAAACTACCGCCGCACAATCCCTACACCCGTTGCCTCCCTGAATCCACCGACTCCTGCTCCGCGAAAGGTCTGTACACGCCCGCCGCGTGCTCGCGAGCGAGTTTCAGATAAGTCTCGATCACCCTGCGGATATACGCCCGCTCCTCGTCACGGATCGGACGCACCACCCGCCCGGGTATCCCCATCACCACCGAGCCGGCCGGGACGATCGTGCCCGGCGCAACCATCGCCCCCGCCGCGATCAGGCAATCCTCGCCGATACGGCAGTCATCCAGCACCGTTGCCCGGATACCGATCAACGTCCGCGGCCCGACCTCCGTGCAGTGCACCACCGCCCCGTGCCCGATGGCCACGTCGTCGGCAATCGCCAGCGGCACGTCGTGCTTGCAGTGCAGCACACTCCCATCCTGCACGTTCACCCGCGACCCCAGGCGGATGGGAGCCACATCACCCCGCACCGCGCAGTGGTGCCAGATGTTGCAGTCGTCGCCCAGGCACACGTCACCGACCACCACCGCCGTGCGGGCAAGATAGACCGACCCGATTTTCACCACGTCTGCCGGCATCTCCATCTCCATCATCCCCGGCGCACGCGCTGGACCGCCGCCATCATCAGGGCCACCCGGTCGGGATCCAGCGGCCTGTGCCACACCCCGTCCTCCTTCAGGAACGAACCGACGACAAAAACGTCGGCCGACGGCCACAGCGCCGCGAGGTTGTCCGGCGTCACCCCCGAACCGACCGCCACCGGCAACTCGACCGCGGCACTGACCTGCCGCACGTCGGCCGCATCGACCGGGCGACCCGTCGCCACGCCGGTCACCACCACGCCGTCCGCCCCGAAGAACGCCGCGGCCCGGGCCGCCTCGGCAATGTCCACGTCCCCGGTCAAAGCGTGACTCGCATGCTTCTTCTTCACATCCGCGAAAACGCGGACGTGCTCGGCCGCCAGCTCACGACGGTAACGCAGCAACCGACCCGCGTCCGCTTCCGGCATCAACCCTTCGTCCGCTACGTGGGCGAATACGAAGTTCTCCGCCCGCACGAACGCACCGCCGCCGGCCAAGGCCACCGCTACCGCCTCGCGGTTCGCCCCCGCCAGGATCTGCACGCCCAGCGGTACCGCTACCGCCCCGCGTACCGCATCCAGCACCGCCGCCATGACCGCCACGACCTCCGGCCCCACCGCCTGCCGCAGGTAGGGCCGGTCGTGCATGTTCTCGATCATCACCGCATCAAAACCCGCCTTCGCCAACACCCGGGCTTCGCTCACCGCGTGCTCCACAATGGCCGACACCGGCAGCCGGTTGTATGGCGTCCCCGGCAACGCCTGCACGTGCACCATCCCCACCAACGCCTTGGGCACGCCAAACAGCTCCTCCACCTGCGGGTGTCCGTCCATCACGCTCCTCGCTGTGTATCCGCTCCCGTGTGCCACTGCTCTTTGAGCAGTGCGCGGATCGGGTGCAGGCCCTCGTGTGCCCCCGATCCCCGATCCCCGACCCCCGACCCCCGACCCCCGACCCCCGACCCGTGTGCCACTGCTCTTTGAGCAGTGCCGACCGCGCGCAAGTCTCTCATCGCCGAAAACAAACCAGACGACGATGCATCACTCCCTGCGGCGACGGAACGTCCACGCTCACCGGATCCAGCATCCGCAGACCGTGTGCCGCCGCAACCTCGCGACCTCGCTCCTCTTCCTCAGCCGCCATCGTTGCCGTCTTGTAGAACACCATCAGCCCGCCCGGTCTGACCAACCCGTGAGCCTCCCCGATGCCCTCGTCCAGCTTGGCCACCGCCCGCAGCACGACCAGATCGTATCGGCCGGCTTCCCGGCGGACCAGGTCCGCCGCCCGGGCATGCACCGCCCGCACCTGTTTCAAACCGAGCGCCACCGCCGCCTCAGCCACGAACCGCGCCTTCTTACCCGTCCCGTCGATGGCCGTGACCCGCCACGTCGGCCGGGCGATCGCCAGCGGAATCGCCGGGAACCCCGCCCCCGTGCCGACGTCCAGCAGCCGCAGCCGATCGGCACTCGCCACTTCAGGCAAGAGCAACAGGCTCAGCGAATCCGCGTAATGCTTGGCCGCCGCGTCAGCCGGGGAGGTGATCCGCGTCAGGTTGAACTGCCGATTGGCCGCCAGCACCAGCTCCAGGTGTACCCCCATTGCCGCCCGCCGCTCCGCCGGCAGGTCCAGCCCCATCACCGCCGCCGCCTCGCGCAGCACCGCATCAAACTCGGCCGTCGCCCCGCGGTCTGCCAATTCGTCTTCCACCATGCCCGCCCATGATACCCGCCGCCTTGCGGTGTGGCACCGGCGTCCCGTCGGTGGGGTGTGGCACCGGCGTCTCGCCGGTCGGGTGTGGCACCGGCGTCTCGCCGGTCGGGTGTGGCACCGGCGTCTCGCCGGTGCAAGTAACGCGGCATGGGCGAGCTCCGATTGCAGCCAGCCCGCACCAGGGTTAGAGTGCATGCAGGATGAGTCGAGCCGCCCCATACAGGGAGCGGCCGTTGCCCCCAATAACGAAAGGAACATTGCCCCGTGCCCCAGATTGCCCCACTCCACGCCTTGCGATACAACCCCGACCGCTTCGCGGACCAGTTCTCGAAGCTCATCGCCCCCCCATACGACGTGCTCAGCGCCCAGGACAAGGCCGCGCTTCTCACCCGGCACGACCGCAACATCGTCCGCATCGACCTGCCGCACGTGCCGCCCAAGAACGCCGGCCCCGACGAACTCTACGCCCAGGCGGCCGAGGACCTGGAGCAATGGCTGGCGGACGGCACGTTGGTCCGCGAGGACCGGCCCGCCCTCTACGTCTACCATCAGGAGTACACCCACGCCGGCCGGTCCTTCACCCGTAAAAAACTCTTCGCCCGCATGAAGCTCGAACCCTTCGGCACCGGTACCGTGTTCCCTCACGAACACACCTTCGGCGGCCCCAAAGCGGACCGCCTCAAGCTTATGCAGGCCACGCGCTGCCAGCTCTCGGCCGTGTTCGGCCTGTTCAGCGACCCCGACGGCAACGTCGGCCGCATGTTGGCGGTGGAGAACCGGCCGCCCGACGTCACCGCCGACCAGGACGGCATCATCAACCGCATGTGGGTCGTCAGCGACGAAGCCGCCATCCAGGCCGTCGCCGACCTGCTGGCCGACAAAGCCGTCTACATTGCCGACGGCCACCATCGCTACGGCACGGCTCTCAACTACCTCGACGGCCTGTCAGCCACCGCCGATCTGCCGGCGGACCACCCCGCGCGATTCATCCTGATCGGACTGTGTGCCATGGAAGACCCCGGGGCCGTCATCCTGCCCACGCACCGCGTGCTCAGTGGCTTCGGCGAGATGCCCCCCAATGAGGTGCTTGCGTCCATTCGCCAGGGCCTCGAGCTGGTCAAGGCCGATCACCGCAACCTCGCCCCCGACGACCTGCTGCCGGCCGGCTCCCCGCACGACCTGGCCGTCTATGTCGCCAGCGACGACCAGTTCTATCTCGGCCGGTTCACCCGCCGCGACATCCTCGCGTCGCTGGCCCCCGACCACAGCCCCGCTTGGCGGCAGCTCGACTTGGCCTATCTGCACCGGTACCTCATCGATGAGCTCATCGCCCGGCAAACACTTGGCGGTGCCGAGCCCGGCATCCAGTACCTCAAGGCCGCCGACCAGGCCATCACCGCCGCCCGCCAATGCAACGGCCTGGCCCTCATCTGCAAACCCTGCACCATGGCCCAGCTCAAGGCCGTCAGCGACGCTGGCGACCTCATGCCCCAAAAGAGCACCTACTTCTACCCCAAGCTCGCCACCGGCCTGGTCATCAACCCGCTGGAGTAATACGGCCGACTTCAACCACGACAACGATGTCGCTCCAATCGACTCCGGTGAGGCCATCCTGGCAGATCCGCGCTGTGCGGATTGATGCAAGACCCCGACAAGAGCAGGACACCTGGACGATTGACATGCCACTCTGCAACCGCCTATGGCCGACCAAGCCCGGCGGTCACCTGATCATAACAGGCACCGCCGGAGCGATTTGCCCAGGCGTTGAACTTGGCCCGCATCCGAGGATGCTTACCTCATCGGGCATCGCAGGGGCGGAGCCAGTCCCCATTTCGCCCCGACGCCACCATCCTCGCGTACGCGGCCGGCGAGTTACGCCCAATCACGTAAAACCTGCCTGCTGCCTCCGAACCATACAGGCCTCGCACACGTCCTTGATGGTCGTGCAGGGCGATCAACGGCGTCGCGTCCTCGATCCGGCAACGATAGAGCCTCGTGAACGCCTTCTCTCCCTCCGGGGTTGGCCTACGAACTGCCAATCCGGGCCTACGCGTATGCTCAACACGTTCCACGACGCCTACTGATCCATGCCATTCGCGCATCTACTGTTAACGCATTCAGTTATGAGTTCCGCGGCAGGTTCGGGCAAGCTGCGCGGAGAATCGACGATCTGCATAGTGTTGCGAAATGCACTGTTACTTGTTCGCCATGGGTCTGCCCTGTGCTCCATCTGAAACCCCCGCGATCCACACGTACGAAGCGACCGTGGGCAGTTCAATCCACAAGAATGCAACTTGCAGCTCTTGCGAGCCGTGTTCCATTGCATTCTGCAACGGATACAACCTCTCGATGGGAATCCTCGATAGCGCATAACATGCTGATTAATATTATGGTATGGCCATTACAGGACTTCCGGATGGCCTGGCACACCAATTGTGTCCTCTAGCGGCGATGGAAATCTCCGCAGCAGTTTCGAGACGGGCAGCGAAGCGGTTGTCCGCGGGAGGCGGGGCTATGAAGCATGTGTATTGAAGGGGGCGTCGCACACGATGACTTCGGCTTGCAGACCGCTCGCCACTTGGGAAGGCGCGTGGCCCAGCTTGCTATGATGATTGGGAGGTCGCCATGAGTCGGAAACGAATTGGTGCTTGCGCAGCATGTGTATGGGTTGGAATAGCTGGCTGCCTGCCCTGGTGGGAGGTGGCACCGTCAAGCGATACGGCGAAGCCGGTGGGGTTGATTCAGTTGATCGAGTTTGAGGACATCCAGGGGCTCAGGAACTGGGGATACGAGTTGCAGCAACGAGGCATGAAGGCCCTGGCATTCATCCAGAACAACATGCTCGAGGAGTACCCGACCGAGATCAGGTGGCTGGCGGATCAGGGTCACGAGATCGCGGGCGGCTACGCCGAGCAGGCGCTCTGGGACGTCCCCTATGAGACGCAACTGCAAATCCTGGCCGATACCAGAGACCTTGTGGAGGAGGTCACCGGCAAACCGATGCGCGTTTTCGGGTCGCGGTACTTCGCCTACGACGAGAATACGCTTAAGGCGGCGGACGCGCTGGGTATCGATTACATTCTCGCCCGGGGCACGAGCGATGTCGAGGTCATCATCTACGATCCCGACGAGTACGACTGCGACATCATCTCGGTCAGCAACGTCACCTTCGAGGACATGGGCAGAGGCAGCCTGTGCGACTACTCCCTCTGGGCCAGGGGTTCGACGGCGGAGGAATTCGAACAGGTACTTGCGGACTCCATCGCCAAGATGCCCAAACGGATCATGTTTGCCTCGCATGCTTATCTCGGGGGAATGAAACAGGCATGGTGGGACGTGTACCGGCAGTTGCTGGATTCGGGCGAGGTTCACTGGGCGGCCGACTTCGACGAGTGGCTGCAACCGGAGAACGGGGTCCGCCTGCGATTGCCCATGATCCTGATCCCGATCAACCGCGAAGTGCAGTACACGACGCCCACCCCGACAACGCCGCTCGACGAGCTCGAGGACCTGGACCAGATGCACAACCCCTGTGGTGCGCCATGAAACGAATCGTGACAGCCCTGGCGTCGGCCGTATTGATGGGTGCCATGGTTGCCGGATGCGCCCCCGCTTCCCCGGGGGATTCCGTGGTCGAGGAGGACGCGCTGCTGATCTTCCACAATGCCACCGGGCCGATGTGCCTCGAAGCGCTGGCCTGGCTGGACACGATGCAATCCGAGTATCCGGACCTGGTGGTCGCGGAACACCTGACCACCGACGTTCCCGGGCTTACTCTCTTCCGGGAGCTGAAGACGCAGTACGGGCAGAGCCAAGGAGTCTCGACGGCATTTGGCTACCTGCCGGTGATCTTCTTCCGCGGTCAGGCGTTTTCCGGTTTCAACGACCAGGTACAGCAGTCCCTGACGCAACTCATCGCCTCGATGCCCGCACCGTCTTGATGACGCGGGCCCGTGACAGTTTGGGCGGCCTCATGGACTCGGCTGGTCAAGGCTGTTCCGTACCGCGCCCGTCAGGAAGCGGACCTCGTGTGCGTGGCGTTCTCGCGCAAGGGCCGCTCCCTCACGGTCGCGGTACGGAGATGCGGCCCCGCCGGGGCCGCCCCCCGCCGCCGGAAGGGTCACGCACCCTGATGACGCGGCCAACGCCCAGCCCTGATGAATAGGCAATTCTTCGCACCACCGGGCGGGGCGGAGGAGG
>CAZEEJ010000078.1:0-23363 GCA_964511155.1 uncultured Planctomycetales bacterium
GCCGACAGTCCAAAAAACTCGCCCAGTAAAATCGCTGCTTACGGTCGCGGCTCTGCTACGCCACGCACTTCTCACACATCCTCTGACGCATCGCAGGCGAGGGGCGGGGATAAACCCCGCCGCTCGCACGGATGCTCCACCGTTCAATCGTCGCAGGCCGGGTTCGCCGGTATCGCCGGCCCCGACCAGCAACTCAGGAAGTCCTGGAAGTCGATCGCGTCCACGTCGTCCTCGTCGTCGCGGTCGAAGCATTGGCAGTTGGCGGCATCGAACTTTCCTTCGGGATCGCCCGGCCCGGTGTAGCAGACCTGCCAGAGACCGAAGTCGACGGAGTCCACGTCGCCATCGTCATCCGCGTCGGCGAAGGGATCGTGACATTCCGGTGCCTCGGTGACGGTCAGGATGGCCTCCTCGCTGACGGTGGCTCCGTTACCGTCGCAGACCACGACCTTGACCACGGTGCCGTTGTCGGCTTGGGTCAGGCCTGAAATCTGGTAGCTGGCGGCGTTGCCTCCGGAGTCGACCTTGGTGCCGTTGCGCCACCACTGGTAGGTGAGGCCGCCGCCCGAGGCACCGACGGAGAAGCTGGCCGAGAGGCCCAGGTAGCCCACGGTGTCCTGGGGCTGCGTGGTGATGGTCGGCCCGGCGACCTGACTCTTGGCGAGGGCGAACTCGGCCGAGGTCGTGGAGTTGGCGTGTGCCCCGGTCGGCGGGGAGAACACGCGGATCATCTCGCTGTTGTCGCGGAAATCGCAGACGTACAGGTTGCCGGCCGCATCGAACACCCCAGCCGTGCCGTTGGTATTGCCGGCGGCGGCCGGGAACGGCGTGAACTCGGTGATCTGCGACAGGTCGGGCAGCCCGTTGACCAGCGGAATGATGCGCACGTTCATGGCCACCGTCACGATGGCCAACTGCGAACCGTCGGGCGAGACCTTGACGGTATAGGTCAGCCTGAGCAGGTCGACCGCGAGGGGATCTCCCAGCAGCGTTCTGCTGGCATCCAGCGAGTTCCACAAGGTCGTGGTGCCGTTGGCGTCCAGCACGTACAGCCCGGACTGGTTGCCGTCGAAGCGATACTGGGTCATGTAGAACTTGCCATCCGGACCACGGTCAAGGTCAGCGATCACGCCGGCCGGCTGCTTGATCCAGAGCGGCGCGTTGTGAACCAAATCCACCGGGGCGCCATTGAAGGGGATGGGGCCGCCGTTGACGTCCCACCGATAGAGAGGGTTATAAGTGCCATCGACAAACTCGCCGTCCTCGTCGATGGCGTAGAGTTTCAGGTCGTTCCCCGCCAGGGAGCCCTCCACAACGGTCGAACTGACAATGCTGCCGTGCACGCCGGGCGTGTCGCCGATGCCCTGGAGAAGGGCCACGCCGGAACCGGAAGAAACGTCCGGATCAACGCGGAAGATGTTCGAGTTGCTGTCCAGGGTGTCGCTGATGTAGATGTTGTCGTCCGGGCCAACCTCGATGTGCCTCATGCTGTAGATAGTGCTCAGTCCCCAGGTCAGTCCGCCGGTGAGAGAGGCGTCGCCCTGGCCGAGGGCATCGCTGAGGTCGGCGTTGAGCAGGTAGATTCCGCCGGGGGTGATGCGGCCCGTGGCGGTCGTCCCGGTGCGGCTGACGCTCACGTAGACCCGCCCGTAGTAGGGGCTTGTGGGATCGGTATTGACGGCCAGCGAGCGCGGTTGCTCGAACTGGACGAAGTGATTGCTGTCGTCGCTGATCTGGGTCCACTGGCCATGGCCGTCGTCGGCGGTGGTGATGCGGACGCTGTAGTCGCCGTCGGGCAGCATGTTCCCGCCACCGTCACGGCCGTCCCACAGAAAAGCGTGTACGCCTTTCTGGCGGGTGGCTTTCGTGATGGTGCGGACCACGCTGGACGAGCTGTTGAGCACTTCGACCTTCAGCCCCGGATTGCCGCCCCCGCCGTCCGCGTTCTCGTTGACCACGTAGACGAGCTCGAGCACCTCGCAGGGCTGGTTGACGTTGTCGTCACCGATCCTCAGGCCGGACGGATACACGTCGGCCAGAAGGGCAGCCGGTGCCGCCAGAATAGCAGCGGCTGCGAGAACACTGCTCCAACGAATCGACCTGTGCATGGGGTATGCTCCTTTCCAGAATAGCGGCCGCAAGCAACACCCCCGCCACGACCCGCTGAGCAGCGAGCTCTCCGCTTGGCCTAAGGGGATCTCACGGTCCGTGTGACAGTGTATGGGCTTCCTTCCCGCTGGTGATCCTCAGTGCCACCGATCGTCCCATCGGGGGCGACGGACCGACCACCGGGGAGGGCTCCGTTCAGCCTCCTGCTACAGATGTTACAGGAACCGTGTACTTTCTGCAACGGCAAACGGCAAAAATGCGGAGAGTATTATACCTCTTCTGCGGTCCCCAAGGCGATCCCCGCGCTGAAGTCGCGGATGGTACACGAAGTCGCGGCAGGCTCAAGCATCCAAGTCTGAGTACCGGAGTTTAGCGCAATCTGCGGGCCGGCAGGCGGTTACGATCGCCGTCGAACGCGTATCCATCACGATGGTCAGTATATTCCGATTTGTCCTGTTGACATTTCCTCGCTCACGCCGCGGAGGGCGGTCAGGGCTGAGGGAGACGAGGGAAAGCGTCGTCCTGGCTGGGGGCCGTCAACAGGTACTGGTGCTTGTACTGTTCATTGCTACGCCGGTAGAGGTCGGCCGCTCGGCGGTCGAGGTCGGCGAGGAAGCCGGAGGGCAGGAGGTTGATCCGGACGGAGGCGAGGCGGTCGGTATGGCGTTTGCCGGCATACTCGATGTTGACCCGACAAAGCGCCTCATCCAGGGCGTTCGCGAGATCCGTCGTCCGTCCCCGGATCCCCGGCTCGTCGGCCCCCACGTGCAGCAGGTAGCCGGGCGGGTCCGTCCACTGTGGGGCCAGGACGAAGTTGGCAACCCCCAGGCCATGTCGCCCCGCGGCCTCCTCCATCGCCAGAATGACTTGGCGTTCGGTGAGCTTTTCGCCGGCGAGCGAGCAGGTCCGGGCTCCCTTGTTCAGGAACTCGATCACCGGTGCCTCGTGGACGAACCCGGTAACCCGGACCAGGTCACCGAGGTCGTAACGGTACAGGCCGGCCGAGGTGGTCAGGATGACGAAGTATTCCTGCCCGATCTCGACCTCATGGCTGAGGTAGGCGCGGGGTGAGGTCTCGTCGATGCGGTCGCGGGGGACGAACTCGAAGAAGCTCCCGCCGACGTCCAGGATGCCGGCCGGGGTACCGTCCTCGACAGGTACCGAGACCCGCCCTTCGCTAGCCAGCAGGCCGATGTCACGGACGGGCACATCGCCGAAGTAGCGGGGATAGTCCCGCAGGTAAAGGCTCATCGTTCCGCCGGTCCAGTTGGCCAGGAAGGCGAGGTTCCAGTAGTGGCGGGGGAGGAGCTGGCCGTGCTCGGCCACGAGGGCTTCGAGGCGGCGGGCCACTGCGGGGGCGGGCTTGAGCCGCGGCCTCAACGTCTGGCGGACCTCGGCGGGGATGGGTAGATCGGACCGCAAGGTGCCGTTGTGGATATCGCGGATGAGCTGGTCGCGTTCGGCATCGGCGGTGCGGGCCAGCTTGAGCAGGCTGGCGGGGTTGGCGGCAACGATAAACGCGGGGTCCGCAGGGACGGCGAGGCGCATGATGGTGTAGTACTTGGCGGCGGCATCGTCGATGCGGGCGACGCAGGCGGGAGAAAGGTAATACTTGCGGACGAGCCATTTCTGGGTTGCGGCCATGAGTCCGGTGATGGCCCCGCAGGGGATGCCGGCGGAGGTGATGGACTCGTCCATGCGCGAGGAAATCTGCACAATGCCGCGCAGGAACGCGGCGGGGTGGTCGAGCATCGCCTTGATGCCGAACGCGTTCCACCCCTGGCGATATTCGTCCATGAAGGGTCGGGTCACGGGGATGTACTTGGGCTCGGCGGTGGTGCCGCTGCTGAGGGCGAACATGAGCACGCGCTGCCGTGGGCCGAACAGGGCCCGCAGGTCGCCGGCCTTGACGCGTTCGATGTACGGCTGGTGGTCCTCATAGCGGAGGATGGGCACGTGGCGGACAAAATCCGCGGCACAGCGAACGTGGTCAAAGCGGAACCGGCGGCCGAAGTCGCTGTCGGCGTTGCGGCGGATCTTGGCGAGGAGGGTCTGCTCCTGCTCCAGGCGTGCTTGCCGGGTGGCGGCCATGAACCGCCGGTACACCCGCTCCGCATGGGACCGGGCGACGAGAAAGACGAGCCGATCGGCCAGGGAGGGGCGGTGATCCATGACGGCGGGTATGGTACGATACCGACCCGCGGAAGGCGACCTTTCGGCGGGGGTACCGCCGAAGGTTCCGGATCAGGCAAGGATTGAGGAATCGAATCATGAGTCAACGGGTTTCCCGACGGCAGTTCATCGCGCGTGGCGGTACGGTTTTGGCAGCGGCGGCGTCTCTTCGGGCCGGCCGCCGGGCCACGGCCCAGACCGCGCCGTCTGACCGCCTGTCGATCGGCTTGGTCGGCTGCGGGGGGCAGGGTAAGTTCGATACCCACTGCATGCTGGAGGCGGGCGGGGCCGGCGTGCAGGTGGTCGCCATTGCCGATGTGGACCAGGGGCGTGTGGCCCAGTTCGGCAAGGAGTTGGAGGCGAAGCAGGGGTTCAAGGTCGAAGGCTACCAGGATTACCGACGGCTCATCGACCGCGAGGATGTGGACATCGTGATCGTCGGCACGCCGGATCACTGGCACGCGCCCCCGGTGATCCTGGCCTGCCAGGCGGGCAAGGATGTGTACGTCGAGAAACCGCTGGCCCACAACATCAACGAACAGAAGCGCATGGTCGAGGCGACCCGCAAGTACCAACGCATCGTTCAGGTCGGGCAGCAGCAGCGTTCCGATGCCCATTTCCGCGAGGCGATGGACTACCTGCAAGGCGGCACGCCCCTGGGCCGCATCACCCGTACGCTGACGGTCAACTACGGCAATGAGAGCCCGCACGGCATCGGCACGCCGCCCGACGGCACCCCGCCCGACGGCGTGGACTACGACATGTGGACCGGCCCGGCGCCGCTCCGGCCGTTCAACCCCAACCGTTTCCATTACCAGTGGCGATGGTTCTTCGACTTCGCGGGCGGCATGATGTGCGACTGGAACGTGCACCTGCACGATCTGGTTCACTGGGGCATGAAAGTGGATGCGCCCGTGGCCGTAGCCGCGACCGGTGGCAAGTACGTGCTGACCGACAACCGGGATACGCCCGACATCATGGACGTGGTCTGGGAGTACCGCGGCCCGCAGGGGCCCTTCGTCCAGATCTACACCATGTCCAAGTGTTACGAGAAGGGACGCTACCGCGAGGGCTACGGCACGGAGTTTTTCGGCAGTGAGGGTTCGCTGTTCATCAACCGCGGCGGGTGGGAGGTCACGCCCCAGATGCAGGCCGTCGAGGTGGATGACCCCGACAATCCCGGCAAGAAGAAGACCGATCATCACCCGCGGACCAACCCGATCAAGAAGGACGGCGGCGACAGCCCCGTACCGCATGCCCGCAATTTCCTCGATTGCGTCCGCTCGCGGCGGGCCGAGGACCTGCACTGCGAAATCGAAGTTGGCCACCGCGTTGCCAGTGCCTGCCACCTCGGGAACATCGCCATGCGGCTGGGCAAGAAGATCTGGTGGGACCGTGAACGCCAGATCATCACGCTGCAGGATGGGACCCCGGATGCGGTCGCCAACGTCTGGCTCGGTCGGGAGTATCGCAAGGGCTACGAGTTGCCCGAGGTGTGAACAAGGCAGCGAGGCAGCAAGTGAGCAAGTGAGCAAGTGAGCGAGTGAGCAAGTGAGCAAGTGAGCGAGTGCGCGAGGGAGCTCTGCTCCTGGCTTGCCGCTTCGCGGTGAGCGAGTAGCGTTTGGGTGAGTACCCCGGACCACGAACACGTTCGCTCGGTCCTGGATCACGAACCAGTTCGCCCGGCCCCGGGCGGAGAACGGGTATGGGTGTGACGCCGGTCCCGATCATCCTGGACACGGACATCGGCGACGATATCGACGACCTCTACGCCCTGTGCCTGGCGCTGTTTCACCCTCGGCTGCGCCTGCTGGCGGTGACCACCGTACACGGAGACACCCAGGCCAAGGCCCGGCTGGCGGCCAAGGCCCTGCGCCTCGCCGGGCGGGCGGATATCCCCGTGGCGGCCGGTATCCCGGTGTCCGCCGAGCGGCTGGCGCGTGGGCAGACGGCGCCCGATCCTGTGGCCGGTGCCACGCACCTGCACTACGTCGAGTCGTCGGACCTGGAGTGGAACCGCACCTACCCCGACGCGGCGGAACTGATCCGCGAGGTGGTGCGCGATGCTTCGGCCCCGGTCGCCCTGGTGGGCATCGGGCCGTTCAGTAACCTGGCGCAGGCGGTCGCCGGGACGACGGTCGGAATACATGATCGCATTCGCTGCCTTGCCCTGATGGGTGGCCAGACGGAATCGGTGATGAGCGAGCACAACGTGCTGGGCGACCCGGAGGCGGCCGACCGGGTACTCAACTGCGGCCTGCCGGTCTTTCTGGGCACCTACGGCGTGACCCGCCAGGTGCAGATGACCCAGGACCAGGCCGAAGCCCTGTGGACGGGCGGCCGGAGCCGGTTGTTCGAGATGCTGCTGGTGTGCACGCGTATGTGGGGGCGGCATCGCGGGCAAAAGCCCGGGCCGGTGTTGTACGACCTCGTGCCGTTGTTCTGGCTGGCGGATCCGCAGTGCGTGGAAACGCGGGCGTCGGCCATTCGGGTGGAGCTCGCCGGCCAATACACGCGCGGGCAGACGGTGCGGCAGCCCCCGACGGACGCGGGCACGGTTCTGGAGTCCGTAAGCCTGGATGCCGCGGCTCTGCTCCGCGGGTTCGTAGACCTGATGACGGCGGCCGATGCGGCGCTCGGCGGCCCCGGGAATATGGAACGATGAAGCTTCTCATGATCGCACTGGGCGGCGGATTGGGATCGGTGCTGCGTTATCTCGTCGCGGGCTGGACCCAGGCATTGATCGTCGGCCCCTTTCCCATCGGCACGCTGGTGGTCAACGTGTCCGGGTGCCTGGCCATCGGGTTCGTGAACTACCTGTTCACGGGGCCGGTGCCGATCCAGCCCGAGTATCGGATCGGCCTGACCATCGGGTTGCTGGGCGGATACACCACGTTTTCGACGTTCGGGTGGGAGACGCTCGCCTTGACCAGCGACGGACAGGGCTGGCGGGCGCTGGGCAACGTGCTGCTGAGCGTGGGGATGGGGCTCCTGGGGGTCTGGCTGGGATGCCGGCTGGCCCAGCGCTGGGCGGGGGTTTAGTGTCGCGCTGCTGGGGCGTCGTGGTCGCGACGGGTGTGGCACCGGACCTCGGCGAGCTCGGTCGAGCCGCGTCTGGCCGGTACTGAGGATCACCAGATCGCCGGCCCGCACACGTTCGGCACTGCTCAAAGAGCAGTGGCACACCGTAGCGGCCGCCCCCCGTGGCGGCCGGAGAGCGAAGGATCGCTTTGCTCGCAGGTGCACTGCTCAAAGAGCAGTGGCACACGGGAGTGGGTGTGGCACCGGCGTCTCGCCGGTGCGGGCGGAAGGCACTTGCATGGCGGAGGTGACGCGTGAAACTGGAAGGCGAAGCGCAGTTGCTGCGGATCTTCATTGGTGAGAGCGACCGCTGGCGGGGCCAGCCGCTGTATGAGGCCATCGTCCTGAAAGCCAGAGAGCTGCGCCTGGCCGGCGCGACCGTGCTGCGCGGCCCGATGGGCTTCGGGGCCCACAGCCGCATGCACACCACCAAGGTGCTGCGCCTGTCGGAGGACCTGCCGATCATCATTGAGATCGTGGACAGCGAGCAGAAGATCGCCACGCTGCTGCCGCACATCGACGAGATGGTCACCGAAGGGCTGATTACTCTGGAGAAGGTGCATGTGATCAAGTACTTGGCGAACGGAGCAGAAGCCGGGTCATAACGGTGTGGCCCAGTAATGTATTCCGCAACGACGGGGCAGAGAGAAACCAGAAGTGAGAGGTTATAAGTGAGAAGTGAGAACAAGCTGCCTTGGGCGGGCGCCGCACGATCCCGCCGTGGTGACGTTGAGTGGCACCTGCGGGAGACGCGGTTTCGCACTTCTCACCTCTCACTTCCTCGCTGGGTCATCACTTCTTCCGGAGGGAACGAGGGCACGGAATCCGAACCGCCGATGAACGCGGATGAACGCTGATGTGAGACCAGCGGGTCGGACTTCCAGGTCACATGATCGCCCAGCGGGCGCCAAATGCGCGGATCGGAGCCCACGAAGATCGCCAGCGTGGGCACGCCCAGGGCGGCGGCCAAGTGGGTCATGCCGCTGTCGTTGCCGATGTACCGGTCGGCGGCGGCGATGCGTTCGGCGGCCCGCTGTAAGTCGGCTTCGATCATCAGTGGCTCCCGACGTGCGTCGACGCGTTGCCGAAGGGCGTCAAACCGCCCATCGCCGGGTTCGCATTCCGCCGGCCCGAGCATCCAGGTCACCTCCGCATCCGTCAGCGTGTTCGCCAAGGCGATGAACCGCTCGAGCGGCCAGCATTTCGGTCGGCCGCCGCTGCCGGGATGGATGATCACTTGCCGTCGTCGTTTCGCTGAGGTTCCCGCGTGCGCGGCGTTCGGCAGGCGGATCTCGGCGGGCAGCGGATCGGGCACCGTGAGGCCGGCCTGTCGGATGGATTCCGACCACTGCCGCGTGATATGTACGCCCTCTGCCGTCGTTCGAGCGGTGGGGACCGGATCGATTGAGATAACCTTTGCGGGCGTGGCCGCGCGGAGACGCTGATGCACCGGCCCAGCGGAGTCCCCCAAGAAGCTCAGGATCAACTGGGCCTGACGGATGAGGTCCACAAGCCGGGCGTCAAGCGGGCAAGCTTCTCCGAACAGCGTGTGCAGGCCGACCTGCTCCGGCGAGAAACGTTGATCGACCGCGCTTCGACCGGCGGCGATGGCGGCGGAGGGCGCGGAGGCGATGGTCGCCACATGCGCGGCGCCGGTCGCTGCCCGCACGGCCTGGATCACCGACAGGGCCAGGATGAAGTCGCCCAGGGCGCCATGATGCAGTACAAGAAACATGTGCGGTCACTCGATCCAGCCGCCGCCGAGGACCACGTCCGCGTCGTAGAACACCGCCGCTTGGCCGGGCGTGATGGCCGTCTGCGGTTCATCGAACACGACGCGGACACGGTCCGGCGCGAGTGGCTCGACCGTGGCGGGGGCCGGTCGGTGGGTATAGCGGATCTTGACGCTGGCCCTCAGCGGCCCGGTCGGCGGCTCGATGAGCCAGCGCACGTCGCGGGCCTCCAGGCGGTCGGCGGCCAGGTCGTCGCGGGTGCCGATGGTGACCGCGTGGCGTACCGAATCAATGCGGGTCACGTAGATCGGCTTGCCCATGGCCAGCCCGAGCCCGCGCCGCTGCCCGACCGTAAAATGGGCGATGCCCTCATGCCGGCCGACCTCGTGTCCCTCACCGTCGACGATAGGGCCGGGCACGAAGCCCTCCGGCCGGCGCTCGCGCACCACGCGCGCGTAGTCGCGATCCGGCACAAAGCAGATGTCCTGCGACTCGCGCTTATCGCAAATCGGCAGCCCGAACCGCCGGGCCTCCGCACGCACCTGCTCCTTGGTCAGCTCGCCGATCGGAAACAGCGTTCGCCCCAGCATGTCCCTCCCGATGCCAAACAGCACGTACGACTGGTCCTTCTGCTCATCGAGCCCGCGCCGCAGGCGATGGCCGTTGCCGAGGCAGTCGATGCGTGCGTAGTGGCCGGTGGCGACGAAGTCCGCGCCGACGGCCCGGCCGTACTCGGCCAGTCGCCCGAACTTGAGATGCTCGTTGCACATCACGCACGGATTGGGGGTCCGGCCGCGGAGGTACTCGCTGGCGAAATGGTCGATGATACGCTCGAAGTCGGCCTTGAAGTTGAGGGCGAAGAAGGGCACGCCCAGCCGGCCGGCCACCACCCGCGCATCCGAGGCGTCCAGGGCACTGCAGCAGCCGCGGTGACGGTCAGCGACCGCCTCCACGGCCGGCTCGCAGGTGTCGGTCGGCTCCGTCGCCGCGGGCTCGACCCCCGTGCGCATGAACAGCCCCAGCACCTCGTGCCCCTGCTCGTGCAGCAGGCACGCCGCCACGCTGGAGTCCACGCCGCCGCTCATCGCGACGACCACTTTGTGTCGCGCTCCACCCACCGTGCAAGCTCCCTTGACCGTTTGCCATCGACTAGCCCAAGCCAATGAGGCATTATAGACTGCCGGCCATGCCGGCCCCAACGGCCGACTGCCAGGAGGTATGGAAACATGGAGTCATTGACCGTTCGCAGCGGCCAACGCTGCCAGATGATCGACGTGACGGCCGACGTGCAGGCCGCCGTCCGCCAGGCCGGCCTCAAAAAAGGCTGCGTCGTCTGCTTTGTCCCCCACACCACGGCCGGCATTACCATCCAGGAGAACGCCGACCCGGACGTCGTCCACGATGTGCTCTGGAAACTGGAACGTCTGATCCCGCACCAGGAGAGCGGCTACCTCCACGGCGAGGGGAACAGCGATTCGCACATCAAGTGCTCGCTGGTCGGCATGTCGCAGATGGTCCTGGTGGAGGATGGCCGGCTCGTGCTCGGGACGTGGCAGGGCATCTACTTCTGTGAGTTCGACGGCCCGCGCCAGCGGCGCCTGCTGCTGCAATTCCTGCCGGCATGCTAATGGCAGAGCCGCGCCCGTAGGGAAGCGGTGCCCACGATCTCCGCTCCCTTATGGTCGCGGCTCTGAAAGACGGCCGCTACGGCGATCAGTCGCGTTCGACGGTGCAGCCGTAGACATCCTCGAATGCGTCGAGGATTTCCTCATCGGTGGCCAGATCGCCCAGCCCGAGCCCGCTGAGGATGTCGTTGGCTCGCCGGGCCTCATCGATGTCGAGGGCTCCGTCACCGTTGCTGTCGTAGAAGGAGCATACGATGTCGGTCAGGCCGCCGATGTCCGTGCAGCCTGTGACCGACGCCACCATCAGCAGGAGAGCCAGAAGTACTCGTTTCATGTGCGGTGACCTCCAGATGGGTTCCAACTTCAGGGGCCGGGCCCCTGCGTTGCGGATCCGGGCGCCAGCGCCAGCAACGCCCGCTCCACAAGCAAGACTGTATCGCGGTATTGCAGTGTACCGTCGGCGAGGCGCCGGTGTCAATCATAATACGCTGTGGCCGTATCGCAGCCGCAGTGACCGGGGGCGACGCTGCAGTGGTGGGTGGCATGGGTCGGTACGCCGACCCGTGGCTGGGTGGGGAGAGGCCACGGGCCTGAGTACAGGCCCATGCCACCCAGCCGCAACGGCGCGGAGCCGCACAGATGCAGAGCAGCGCCCGGCGCCGAGTCAACGGTAGGCGCCGTGCTCGTGGGCGGTGCGGAACATTACCTCGACGTTGGCCAGCACTTGCGGATCGAGCGGCACCATGAACGGGGCGGCCGTGGGCAGGGCGACGTATCGCCCGTGGGGTGCTCCCTCCGCCAGCACGGACAGAACCTGTTGCCGCACTTCCTCCGGCGTACCCGTCTCGAGGGTGACCGCCTGAATCCCGCCCATGATGCACATTCGCCGCCCAAGCCGCTCCTTCACCTCGGCCAAAGTGACGTCGGCGGTACTCAGCGGCAGGGTCTCGATGGGCTCCAGGGCATCGGCGCCGATCTCCGCGATCGCATCCAGCAGATGCCGCAATCGCCCGTGGCAGTGGATGACGCTGAAGTTGCCTGTCTCGTGGATGGCCCGCGTTGCCGTCTTGTCGTATGCCACCACGTAGCGGGGGAAGTAGATCCGCGGGTTCATCAGCGGAGCGCCGCAGTACTCCGGCCCCCACAAGCGGAAGGCGGCATCCTTGACGCTGCTGCCGATCATGCGGATGGCTCGGAGGACCTGCTCCTGGACCTTGTCGAGGAGGGCGCGAATGGGGCCGTCGTCGGTGGCGCAGCGCATGACGAAGTCCTCGAAGTCGAACAGGCCCACGACGTGGCCGAGGGCGTCGCCGATACTGAACAGCAGCAGGCCGTGGTCGCCCGTGCGCGCTTCGAGGTCGCGCAGGCGGGCGACGTTGACCTCAGCCGGAGCGATCGGCATGGCCAACACCCGCTCGACGTCCTCGTCCGACTTGATGAACGGTTCGATCTGCCAGTAGGTCATGAGCCCGGGGTCGCGGCGGGAGACACAGCGCAGCGGGCCGCGAGGCGTATCGACCTCGTGTACGCGGACCAGGTTGCCGTCGACGTTGCGTTCCTCCAGGCCGGTAACGGCATTCGGGTCGCCGAACAGGATGGGCACATCGATCGGTGCCCGGACGAAGCTGTCTCCGTATTGTCGTTCGAGCTCCAGCAGCGGGGCGTAGCTCGGTTCCCGGTTGGCCCAGTGGTCGTTGTCGGGTGACATCTCATAGAGCGTGACGGGGACGCGGTCGGGTATCTCACCCCGCAGGGCCGCCAACAGTCGTTCGCGGGAAGTCATGACGGTACCTCAATGATCCTGCTTAGCCGCATCCGCCTTGGCCAAAAACGGCAGCGGCTCGGGGCGGGCGAAGTCCTCGGTCATGTGCGTGGGCAGGCGGTAGACCCGGCCCTCCTGGGTGGTGAAGTACAGCCGCGATTCCGAGGGCTGCCGCCCGTGCCCGTCGGCCCAGAAGGCGTAGAAATCCGGGTGAGCGTACTCGGGGCGGCGTGCATAGCCGTGGTTGTACTGGCTGTCGCGGGTCAGCCACTGCGGGATCCAGGTGCGCCCGAGGTCGCCGCTGGTCCACATCATCATCTCGCCGCCGGGGTTGTAGGGTTGTGGGCTTTGCGGGGGATGGTTGCGGCCGACGATGGTGGGGGCGATGAGCCGCCAGAAGGACTTGGTCTCGAAGTGCAGGCAGCCGGTGTCATAGTTATTGTCCGCCAGGAGCAAGCCGGTGATCTGCCACTCGCGTCCGGTCCAGCGGGCGGTGTAGATCTTGCGCCAGTTGTTCTTCGGCCCGGGCTCCCAGCCGCGGCTGATGACGTAGACGATCACCGGGTTGCCGCGCGCGTCGAAGGTGATGTCGTCCAGGTAGACCAGTTGCTTCGAGGAAGCATAGTCGCGTACCAGGGCGGTGCTGTCCACCGAGGTCACCGGGATTTCGACCGGTTCGCCCGCGGCGGTCTGCCAGGTTTGGCCGAAGTCTGTGGTCTCCATGTAATAGAGGTTGGTGCGGGCGTTGAGGCCGCCCTCCTGCGGATGATAGTTGAAGGCCGTGCCGACCTTGTTGCCGAACCGGCCGCTCACCTGGTAGTGGCCGCGTTCGACGCCGGCCAGCAGCGTGGGCTCGGACCATGCCATGCCGTCGCGGCTGGTCATGAGGTGCAGCTTGCGGCCGGCATCGTATCGGGTGTGCAGGAACAGGAAGCCCCGCCCTTCGAGATACCACGGCTGCGGGTAGGAGAAGTTGGTCTCCCAGACCATGCGGAAACCGTCGATTTCGTAGGGTTCGTCGCTCTTGAAGACATAGGCCGGGCGAGCGGTCCCGTGTGCGGAAACGAACACCCAGATGTAGCCTTCGTGATCGAGCATCAGCACCGGGTTGTCGTGGGCATCGCTCGTCTGCTTGTCCATCAGCAGCGTGGGGCGGGGGACGAGTCCCGTTTTGTGGTCGTAGTAGGAGACGCAGATGAGCAGCGTGCGTTTTTCTTCGGACAGGTGGCCGTCCTCGGGCATGCCGCCGTAGACGAAGAAGGTCTTGCTGGCCGCCTCCGCGTAGTGGGCCATGGGCATGTGATGGGCGCAGTAGGTGCCCAGCCCGCCGCTGTATTTGTAACGGTACTCATCGTTGGTCGGCTGGTTGGAGTACCAGATGCCGTGGTAGCCGTTGAGCTTCTCGCAGGTCTGCACGGGAGCGTCGCGGTTGGGTTTTCCGGTCCAGCGATCGGCCTGGGCGGCGGGACGAGTTGCCGCGGGCGCGGTGGTCTCAGCGGGGACATCCTGCGCCCATGCCGCCGGCCCCGCTGCCAAAACCAACGCCCACAACAATCTGTCTGTCCTTCGCATCCGGTCACTCCCTTCATTGCGGTAGCTGAGCTGCCTTGTAGCGGCCGCCGCCCCTGGCGGCCGCGGGGCGGTATTGGCCTTCCACGCGCCGGCCGCCACGGGGGGCGGCCGCTACCGACATCGGCCTTCAACGCGCCGGCCGCCACGGGGGGCGGCCGCTACCGGGAAGCTCCCTTCATTGCGGCAGGTTGAGCTTCTTGTCCAGGTTATCGAATGTTTCCTGCTCCGACACGCGGGTGATGCCGATGCGGGCGGCCCGGGCCTTGTAGTCGGCCAAGACCGCCTGAAGGTCATCGCCCATCGGCCAAGGCACGTTCCTGGCGACGCTCTGCTTTTTCATGCCGTTCCAGCGGATCATGAAGGCGTACATCATCGGCATCTGGGCATCCTGGACCCGCTGGAGCAGGACGGGCTCGTCGGTGACGGCGTCCTCGGCCTTCTTGAGGTGCGCCCACGCGGCAGCCAGGGTCTCGATGTTCATGAACCGCCGATCGGGCTGTTCGTAACAGCCGAGCGGTTGGCGCCCGGCCTGCATCACGTCGTGGATGGTGTCCAGGTAGGCCAGCACGTGCGGGCCGCCCGCGCCGAAGTAGCCGTTGGTGAATTCCTCGATCAGCTTGCGGTCGTCGAGCCGGGGATCCCACAGCAGCTTGGCCAGCACCCAGGCCCGCAGCTCCATCATCTCCGCGCCGAGCGTGCCAAAAGCACCTTGCTCGAAGATGCCGGTTACGCTGTTGGCGACGAAGAACCGGATGTTCGGCCCGAGCACGCGGAGGTTGGGATGCACGAACAGGTAGTGCCGAAAGTTCGTGGTGTAATCCCAGATGTAGAGCCGGTTGGCGATTTTGCCCCACGCGATGAGGTTACGGGCAAAGCTCTCGTTGCGTTCGTGCGTCTCCAGGGGCAGGTTGTAGGAGCAGCCCATGGTGCAAAGCCAGACGACGACGTTGTCCCGCGGGCGGGTGATCTTGGGCGTTGGTTCTGAATACTGGTAGGCCAGCGTGCTGATGGCGACTTTGGGGAATTCCTCCTCGATGTCGGCGGCCACCGCGTTGACGAACCGCAGGATGGAGCCGGCCGGGCTGCCTTCCGCGTCGTCGACGGCCTTGCACTTGGCGCAGGTGCAGTTGCCGTACCAGTCGTTCTGCGAAACGGACGCCTGCGTGGCCCGTGGGTTCTTGCGCAGCAGGGCCCTGAGGTTGGCCACGAGTTCCCGCCGCATGTCCTCGTTGGTCAGGCAGAGCTGGCCGCGTTCATGCTTGCGCTGGCCGTCGAGCTCGCTGTACCACTCGGGGTGGTCGGCGAAGTACTTATCAGGCGGGATCAGCCGGTAGAAGGTGTGGACGAAGCCGGCAATGACGTGCTTGCCGCCGACCGCGGGAGTCAGCCGCGCGTGTGCCCCGTTGGCCCTGTTGCGCACCGCCCAGTCGCGGTCGAAGGCGGTTTCCCAGAAGGGCTCGCGGTATTCCACGGGCGGCACATAGCGTCTGTCCAGCTTGTCGAATGACAGGGTGGGCTTTTGAGGGATGGTGTTCGCCCCAGGTGCCCACCAGCGGCAACCGATGTCGTCCTCCAGAAACGAGTAGACCGCGTACAGCGTACCGCGTGGTCTGCCGCCGGCCAGGATGAGGTCGTTGCCGACCGTGCGGACGACGAGCCCCTCGTTGCCGAGGTCGTCCACCTTGAACTGCGGATCGGCCCGTTTGGCGGACCGGGCGCCGACGAGGATGCGCGGCGGCGGTGCGTTGCCGGTGTCGTCGATGGGCAGCTCGGCGCCGGTGACCTCCTTGAGAAAGCTCTGCAGCTCGCGGGCGGCGTGTTGTTCGGGTCCGGGCGAACCCTGGACACATACGATCGACACGCTGCTCTTGCCGTCCCGGGCGACGTCGATCGCCAGAGCGGTATTGCTGGTCGCCACGGCACACAGCAAGCCGACCCAGGCCGTCATGCGGTCTTTACGGAGGCGCATGTTGGCGATTCGCGCGTAGATGCGCCGTGTGCCACTGCTCTGTGAGCAGTGCGCCTGGGAGCTTGCGGTCGGTAGTTTCCTGCACCGGCGAGACGCGGCTCGACCGAGTTCGCCGAGGTCCGGTGCCACACCGGTTGCGGCCGAGAGCCGCTTCAGGGAATGGTGCATGAGGTCACCTCGTTGGTCAGCGTGACGTTGTCAAGATACCAGACTACGGCCTCGGTGGCTTGGCTGACAAACCCCAGCCAGTGCAGTTGCTTGAACTCGGGGCTCCCGAAGTTGAGGTCGCGGAAGCGTCGCGGCTGGCTGCCGGGGACGGTGACGGTGAGTTCCCACTTGCCGGTGGCGACCGGCCCGAGGCAGGCGGCGATCTCGATCCGTACCCACTGGCCGTCGGGGATGGGCAAGAGGTCACGGCCGCCGACGCGCAGCGTGCCGTTCTGTACCCACAGGCTGGGCCCGACCAGGTACGGACTCGTCTCGGTGCGCCACTCGTGATAGAGGTGCGCTCCCGGTTCGATGCGCAGATCGAAGCTGCAGCGAGTGGTCCCCTCGGTGTGCACCGGCCGGTAGTAGAAATGCGGGTTGAACGATTGGCTCAGGCCGGGTGCGTCCACCACCTTGAGACTCCGTGTTCCGGTGGCCGCGACCTCGTCGGTGACCGCGACGGCGTCGCCCTTGCCCTCGAGGTGGACCGTGGCCAGTGCGGGCGGCTTGCCCACCGGCCTGTCCTCGAAGCCTGCCGTGAATTGCAGGGGCGGCGGCGGCGGTGGTGGGGGGGCGAACTCGATCGGCGGATACTGCACGTCGCGAGCCAGGGCGATCCACTCCTGCCGTCCGTACACGCCCGCCTTGGAGAAATCGAACGGCCGGAAGCCGACCGCGGTGGCCGGCGTGTCACCCTTGAAGCGGAAGTCACGGCCGGCCGCATCGACGAACCCGGGGTCGGCCACGATGGAACCGGCATCCTTACCGAGTTTTTGCCACTCCTCCAGGCCCAGCCCGGAGAACGTGACCGGCCGACCGGAGGCATCCCAGTACAGGTTGCCGTATACCGTGACGCGGTCATCTTTCCATGGGCCGGTGTGCAGCGTGCCCTGGTCGTAGTAGACGATGTTATGGGCGAAGGTGAAGGAGAGGTGCTCTTCGGCCCGCGTGCGCTGGAGCTGGCCCTCCATGCTGAAGGCGAAGATGTTGTTGCGGATGATGTTCTCGCGGCCGTAGTGCTGGTGGTAGCCGCCGGTTTTGGTGTTATAGACGAGGTTGTTCTCGAGCACGATGTGCGAGCTGCCCTCGTCGTTGTAGAGGCCCCATCCGCCGTAGCCGTAGGAATGAATGTCGTGGGCGACGTTGTGGCTGACGGTGCTGCCGGCCGACGGCCCGAGGGTGTAGACCGCCCCCATGTCGCTGAGCACGCCCCAGCCGAGGTGGTGGATGCGGTTGAGGTCGATGCGGTTGCGTTGGGCGAGGCTCTCGGCATAGCCCCATCGCCAGCCGACGGAGACGCCGGTGTAGAACAGGTCGCCGATGTCGTTGTGGGTGACGCGGTTGTCGCCGCTCTGCCCGATCCATACGCCGACCGCACCGGTGAAGATGCGTCCGCCGGCCCGGATGATGTTGTTGTCCACGAGGATGTGGCCGGTGCGGGCCGGGCCTTCAGGTCGGATGGCCTGCTCGCCGATACGCACGCCGCCGGCGCCCAGGTCGTGCAGGTAGTTCCGCTCGATCCGGCAATCGCGGCAACCCTGACGCATCCAGATGCCGTAGATGCCGACGTGGGCGATCTCGCAGTCCTCGATGGCCACGCGGTGGGCGCCATCGGCCATGATGACCGCGGTGATGGTGTGGGCGGCTTGTGGGTCGTTGTACCCCGTCGGCGGCATGGCGTAATGGCTGTGGTGGAAGGTCAGCCCGCGCAGGATGATGTCGGTGACCGGTTCGTTCTGGTCCGGGCGGCCGGCGAACTGCACGAAGCTATCGGCGACCGGAGCCACGACGACGGCCGTGGTCGGTTCTTCGTCGGGCAGCGGCAGGTACGAGAGCGTGCCGTCGCGGTCGAGGAACCATTCGCCCGGCTCGTTCAGTGCCTCCCGCACGTTTTCGACGTGGTAGCGCTGGGCTTTGGACCACTGGAAGAAAGGCCAGTGAGCCGCGTTGCCCAGGATCACGGTGTGCGTCTGCGGGTCGAACGAAGCGACCGGGTGCCGCGAGATCTCCCATGAGTGATACACGACGACCACGACGTCGGGCATGTTGGGCCAGACCTGGAAGTCCCCCGGCCGGGCGACGAAGGCCCGCTTGGTCAGATCCGCCTCCTGGCCCGTCACAGGGTCGATGCCGTGTTCCACCCGTTCCTGCATGTGCAGGTAAAACTTGTTGGGGTTGCTGGCCCGGATCGCCCGCCGACCGTTGACGAAGAGCTGCTCGAAGTACCACTCGCCGGCCGCCACCTCGGGCAGGCGCACCGTCCAGATGCCGTCCGGGCCCCGGCGGAAGCCCTCGACGACTCGCCCCCCGTCGAAGACCGGTCGCTCGTCCGGCAGGGCTTCGTAGATGACCGGGCAGGCCACCGTGCCGCTGTCGATCGGCTCGAACACCACCGGCTCAGGGCTGGCATAGCGCCCGCCGGCGATGAGGACGCGCACCGGCTGGGCGAGCGGCCCGGCGGCCTTCAATCGCCGAACGGCATCGCGTGCCCCTTGCAGGCTGGCGAGCGGACCGTCCGTGCCGGCCTCATTGGCGGCGGGCAGTTGGCCGGACCACGCATCGTTGCCGTTGGGGGCCACGTGTAGGGTTTCCGCTGCAGCGTTGCACGTCAGGGCCAGCACGACCAGAATCGCCGCCAAGGTTGGCCGCTGGTGCGTGAGAATAGCGCACGGAGCCGCGACCGTAAGGGAGCGGTAACTTGGACAACGAGGAACCGCTTCCTTACGGGCGCGGCTCTGCTTGGCCGGAACCGCTTCCTTACGGGCGCAGCTCTGCTTGGAGCATGTCGTTTTCGGATACGTTCGTGGGATGCACAGACTACGCATGAGCTGTCCTCTAAAACAGTCCCGGACACACGACGTAGACCAGGAGCAGGCCGACGAGGCCGCCGACGATCAGGTAGCCGGTCATGGGCAGGATCGTTTTACGGATCAGCAGGCCCTCGACGCCGGCGAGTCCGACGGTTGCCGCGGCGGCCACCACGTTGTGTACGGTGATCATATTACCCGCGGCTCCGCCGTAAGCCTGCAGGCCCAGCACGATCTGCCGCGAGATGCCGATCTGGTCCGCGACGCCGTACTGGAACAAGGCGAACATCATGTCCGAAACGGTATTGCTGCCGGCCACAAAGGCTCCCATCGCCCCGATGATCGGTGCGAAGAAGGGCCAGCTACCGCCTGCGAGGCCGGCTACGGTGCCGGCGAGCGTCAGCGGCATACTCGCCAGCGGCTCACCGTCGATGAGCGGATGCTCGTTGATCCCCGACCCAATAAACACCCACACCAGGGCAACGGCAAAGACCAAAGCAAACGCCGGCCGAGCCAGCGTGTGGCCCGCCTCCCACCACGCGGCCCCCAGTTGACGCCGGTTCATCCCGTGCAGCACGTAGACCAGCAGGGAGACGAACACGAAGATCGTGCCCGGCAGGTGCAGGAACGAGACGCTCTGCGACATGCCTTCCACGCCGAGGATGTTCGACCATTGCACGGTCACGGCCGCGGCGGTCAACCGCTCCTTGAGCTGCAGGACGGGCACGTTGGGCAGGCGGGTCAGCACGAGCAGCACGGCGACCACCAGATACGGGCACCACGCCCGAGCCAGGCTCATCCGGTGCTGCGAAGGGGCGGCGTCCGGGTCGGTGCGGAGGGCGCCGGTCCACTGGGGTTCCCATTCGGCCGGTGGACCGAAGTCCCACGGCTCGACGCCGCGCAGCAGAAATCTCCGCCGGGCGGCCGGTACAACCACCGCCATCGCGGTCAACGAACCCAGCAGCGAGGGGAAGGTTGGCCCCAGCAACGCCGCGAACGCCAGGTAGGGCACGGTGAACGCCAGCCCGGCAAACAGGGCGAAACGCCAGATGGCCAGTCCCTCGCGGAAGTTCCTTGCCCGGCCGAAGAAGCCCGTCATCACGCACACGATGACCAGCGGGATCAGCGTGCCGGCCACGGCATGAGGCAGGGCGGCAAAGAGCCCGATGCGATGCAAAAAATCGTCCTTGCCCAGTCCGACGGCCTGGGCCGCCTGCCAGGCCGCGGTGTCCAGCGATTCGCCCATCCCGATGATGATGGGCGTGCCGACGGCTCCGAAGGTCACCGGTGTGGACTGGATGATGAGTGCGAGCGTGCATGCCGCCATGGCCGGGAAGCCCAGGGCCAGCAGCAGCGGGCCGCAGATCGCCGCCGGCGTGCCGAACCCCGACGCGCCCTCGATGAACGAGCCGAACAACCACGCCACGATGATCGCCTGCACCCGTCGGTCTGGCGAGATATCCATGAACCCCTGCCGGATCACCGTCAGGGCCCCGCTCTCCCGCAGCGTGGTCAACAGCAGGATCGCGCCGAAGATGATCCACATGAGCATCGCGCAGATCATGGCCCCTTTGATGCTCGCCGCGGCGATGGCCACGGGCGGCATCTTCCACACGGACCAGGCCAACGCGGCCGTCACCACGTACCCGAAGGGCATCGCCCGGATCGCCGGCCACCGCCGCACCACGAGAAGCAGAAAGATCGTCAGGATCGGTACGAGGGCGAGCAAAGCCACGATGAGTACTCCTTGTGGATCTGGGCGTCACTCGCTGCCCGCCCGACTCCTGGGGCAAAATGGCGAATGTCCAATGTCCAATGACCAATCAATGACCAAGCCCCAAACCCGAGCTCCAGTGGGTGGCATGGGTCGGTACTCCGCCCCGTGGTTGGGCTGGGGGGAGGCCACGGGCCTGAGTACAGGCCCATGCCACCCATTCGCCATTCGGACTTGATTGGTCATTGGTCCTTCGGCATTGGTCATTCAGCGCCGCGGTACTTTACCGTGAGCGTGACCGGCTTGGCCAGCCGCGGGAGGCGGATCGTGTCGCCCTCGAAGGTCAGCGGAACGCGGGGCTCGGGCTCGAGGCTCTTGATGGCGAGCTGCTCCGGGTGCCGCAGGCGGACCTGGACGACCGCCGGCGTCTGGCGGGTGGGCGGTTCGATTCGGACGGCGATCACTCCATCGCGGACCCTGGATTCGATCACCGCGGACACCGGCCCGAAGGCCGTCGGGGCATTCTTGATCGCCACCCGCTGCCCGTGGGCCAGCCAGGGGCGGGGGATCGCGTCGCCGATCCGCAGCTCATCGCCCGCCTCGCGGACCAGCATGTTGCGGAGCAGCCGGACCTGCTTGGTGTTCGAGTATGTGTGGGGCAGCGTCCAGTAGTTCTCGCCCGTGCGGATGTACGTGCACTCCACGGCGGAATACGTATCGTGGGTCATGCCGTAGGCCATCGAGGCGTACAGGCCGAGAATCACCCGCTTGGGCTCGTCGCGATTCAGGCAGGTCAGCCAGTAGCCGTAGGTGTAGGCGTGGTCGATCATCTCGAAGAACTGGGCCGTGCCCAGCACCAGCCCGCCCTTACGCCGCAGCATGTCCACCAGCCAGTCCGTGCGGTGGTCGCGCGGGCCGAGGAACTCCGTCTCCAGCAGGCACGAGGCCAGCAGGCCGTAGTAACCGTTGGCGGTGTACTGGGCTTCCTTGAGCAGCGTGTGCGTGTCCGGCATGATCGGCAGCATCTTCATACCGTCGCGGGTGATCACCGCGGCGTCCATCGACGTGAGGATGTCCTGGCGGAAGGCGCCGGCCTCCTGCGTCAGACGCTGGGCCTCGTCGGCCAGCCCCACCTCCGCCAGCACGGCGGCCGCCTGCTCCATGCCCACGCACAGGTAGGCGTTCGAGAAGTAGTCGAACGCGGGGAGCTCATGGTCGCAGTACGGCCGATAGCGGATCAGGCCGTGCACCACCGACCGCTTCGCGTGCACGTGGAACATCGAGTCGCGGCGGTGCCGGATGATCCAATCGCACATCGCGATCATCTTCGGGGCCATGCCGCGCAGCCAGTCGGCGTCGCGGGTGATGCGATAGTGATGGGCGAGCACGTGCAGCAGCGTGCCCGTATCGCTGTGCCCGAAGTTCACGCAGAACAGGCCGTCCGGCTCTTGGAAGGTCAGCAGCGAGTCGAGGTAGATGCGGGACTGCTCGTGCCAGCCCATCAGGTCGAGCATCAGGCTGTAGAGGGCGGCACTGTAGCCGTAGATCTGCGTGTAAAAACCCGAGCCGTCGCAGACGTGGTAGATGCCGTCGCGCTTGGCGACGTTGAGGAAATTGTACGCCAGCCAGGCCCGGTAGCCATCCTGCACCCGCTGCTCGGGGACCTCGAAGCGCGTGCCCGGTGCGATCAACTCCTCCCAATAGCGGACGGTTTCCGTCAGCTTGGCGTCGAACTCGGCCGCGGGCACCTCCTCGGCCGGCGTCTCCATGATCGCGTACGGCACCCGGCAGGTCAGGGCCCGCTCGCCGCGAGCGGGGACCTCGATCGTCCAGTCGCGCGGCGGGCGCTGCTCGCTCGTCGGGGTCACCCGCAATCGCACCGGCAGATGGCGGGCCGCGTCCGAACCGTTGACCAGGTTCAGCCGCACGTAGGCCACCAGCGGTTCATCCGGCGAAAAGCCCTTCGTGTAGCCCAGGATGGTCTGCGTCATGGTGACGCCGTCATGCTCGTCCTCGGCAACAACGATCGGCATGTAGCCGTTGAGCAGCTTCTTGCGGCAGGGTTGGGTGCCCGAGCCAAAGCGGTAGGGCGGGTCGCCGATCTCGAAGAAGCCCACCGGGAACTCCGGGTTGGTGCTGCCGTCGTTGAGCTGCAGGCTGCCGTCGGAGGCCACGCCGATGGCGTGCGGATGGTCCTTGACCCCGACGATCTCTCGCGGATGCTTCATGGCCGGGAAGTGGCGACTCACCGACGCGAAGGTCGGATCGTCCGTAGCGGCCAACTCCCGCTCGCCGAGCAGGTCCAGATCCTTCGCTTGCCAGACGGCCTGCTCCTCGGCCGTGGCCCGCAGCCTGGCCCAGGGGACGGGCTCCACCCGGATGTCGCGGACGTGCGAGACGACCGGCGGTCCGGGTTCCGCATAATCGTTGTTCAGGTCCGGGGCCGGGTAACCCGCCGGCCCGCTGTGCCCCTTGCCCACCACGAGCAACTTCGGCGCGGTCGCGAACTGCTCCGGCCGACGGTGCCCCCGCTCGACTTTGAAGCCGTCGCCCGTTTCACTTGCCAGATAACGGATGCAGTCCGCACCCAGCTCGATGCCCACGTACCGCCA
>CAZEEJ010000079.1:0-23203 GCA_964511155.1 uncultured Planctomycetales bacterium
CGTGACCGGAAAGCCACGCTCCGCATCGACTTGACGGGCAGCCACGATCCGGTTGTAATGGGTACGTGTGGGCCACCGAGGCAAGCTCCGCGGCCGACACGACCGAACATGGAAATCCCCAGGGGCCGTAGCTCAGTTGGGAGAGCGCTTGCATGGCATGCAAGAGGTCGCGCGTTCGACTCGCGTCGGCTCCATTCAATAACCCCTCACCATACAACGACTTGGGGCACGCCGGGCGCAGGTCGTTGCGCCTGGGCCCAGCGCGGCAGCCGCGGGCGAAATGACCCATGGCGAAACGCCGATGACCAACCTGGAACATCCCCCAAAGACCCCTCCGGGGCCGTGACCGTTTCGGCGACGAGAGTTGCCTCCGACCCGAGTGCATCTCCGTACCGCGATCGTAAGCAAGCGGCCCCTGAGCAGGGAAGCCAACCACACGAGGTCCGCTCCCTGATGGTCGCGGTACGGAACCGCCTTGAGCGGCCGGGCTCCAACGGCCGCCGAACCTGTCACGGTCCCCCGGCGGCCGCCAGAGACGGCGGCCGGAGTTTGAAGCTGTATCGCTGCCCAACGGCCGCCAGGGGCGGCGGCCGCTACCAAGCAGTGGTAGCTGCGCTTAGAATGCCCGCTCAACCGTCGGGTGACGGCCGGAATCCCTGAAGCTTGGGACCTGCTCATGCGACCGTTCACGCGCGAGAGGATCGAGAACTGGGTCGGCGACTTCTGCGGATCCGATGCCGTGCGGCCGTTCTCGACCGGCATGCGTGAATACGCGCCGGAAGTACTGAGCCGCTTCCTCGTGGCGGCCTGCGAGGCCCGCGATGTTGATCCGGAAGACATCGAGGAGGTCGACCTCAAGCCTGCCTTGCTGAAACTGGCCGCGCTCCAGTTGCCCGGGAGCATCAAGGCGGAGATCCCCGCGCTGTGCGGAGCGATGCTGGCGGATCTGGAGTCGCAAGGGCGACTGGGCGGCGGCAGGCTGCTCGGGGCCTATGTGCGCGCGTTGAAGGAAGCGTTCGCGGAGGCCGCCTCCGGCAAGTCCAAACCGCTGAAGCGTCCCGGCAGCCGGATCGGCCGCAACGACCCCTGCCCATGCGGCAGTGGACGCAAGTACAAGAAGTGCTGCGGAAAAGACTGATCCGCAGCGGCTGAGGACCGAGTTAACTTGCTGATGGATGTGCCCAGACGTATCTGACGAACAGCAACAAGTTGCCTTGGTCCCGACGAACGGCAACAAGTTGCCTTGGTCCTGGCAACGGACCCCGCCGATTCTGTCATGGACCGGAGTATGGCAGCCGTTGGGCTTCCAAGGCTGCAACCGTTTCGCTAATGCCAATCAGAGGAGAGACCCAACCATGCCATCGTCGAACCCGGCCACACATCGTTACCTTTGGCTTGCTCTTGTCGGGCTCGGGTCGCTGGCCATGGAAGGCGCCTGGGCACAGGAGTGGAAGGTCCAGGAACTCGGTACCCCGATTGACGCGGTCAACTACGAGAACTCCGCCGGTGCGCTGGCCGGCGGACCCGGTGGCGAAGGGACCATGTTCTACACGTCCTTCTATCGCAGCACAGGAACCGAGCTGGTCGGCCGCGACTTCCGCCGGAAGATCCCCTTCCATCAGAAGCTCCCCTCCAACGGCGGCTACGGCATCGCCGTCGGACACGACGGCTCAATCTACGTCGGCGGCGTCAACCCCGGCAACCTGTACCGCTATCAACCACGCACGGACGAACTCACCACCATCAGCCTCAAGCCGTTCGGCGTTCAGTACATCTGGGACCTGGCCACCGCACCGGATGGCAGAATCTATTGCGCCGCCGGCTATCCCAAGACCAACCTGGTGGTTTACGATCCCGCCTCCACGGAGGTCGCCGACCTCGGCGAGCTTGCACCCGGTGAGCAGTATCTGCGGTCGCTTTGCGTGGACGCACACGGGAAAGTCTGGTGCGGCATCGGCATGAAAGCCCATCTGATCGTCTACGACCCCATCACCGGGACGCGGCAGGAGGTCCTTCCCGCGGAGTACGCCGGGAGCTCATCCGTCTACGATCTCGAGGCCGTCGGCGACTATGTGATCGCCAGCGTCTACTTCGACAACGTCCTGCTGGTCTTCGACGCCGCCACCCAAAAGGTCCTGCGTACCATCGCCCAACCCAAAGACCAGAAGTCCTGGCTGATATCGGCGGGTGGAAGCGGCCATACCGCCTGGGTGTATACCCTGCCGGCCAACGATGCCTACCGTTGCGATTTGCGGGACGGCAGCCTCGCCCTTGTGGCCGAACGATTGGGGCAGGTCAAGGTGGTCGAGGCGGACCGCTGGCTGCATGCCATGGATGACCAGTCGTACCTGGTCTACGACCTTCAGGAGAAACGAACCGTCGCCCGGGAAACGCTGACGCCCGAAGGCGACGGCATGGAGGTCTTTACCCTGACCAGCGGCCCGGACGGCCGGATCTATGGCAGCACCTATATCAACATGCACCTCTTCCGCTGCGAGCCCGCCACCGGCCGGTTGACCGACCTGGGCAAGGCCACGCGCTGGGCAGGCCAGGTAGACAGCCTGAGCCTCGGCCGGGACGGGCGGATCTACGTGGGAGCGTACACCGACGCGGTGGTCAGCGTTTATGACCCGCTGGCTCCCTGGAACCCGGGCCTCAAGGCTGATTCCAATCCTCGTGAGATCGGCCCGGTCGGAAAGGGCCAGTATCGCACCACGGCCAACTGCCTGGGCCCCGACGGCCGAATCTACGTCGGCAGCATTCCATCCTACCGCAGCGCCGAGGCCGGTGCCTTCACGATGTGCGATCCGAAGACCGGTGCCATGGATGTCCGGCAGGACTTCGTCGCCGGCGGTGCGGTGCTGGATCTTGTGGCCGATGATCGATTCGTTTACGGCACGGGCAAATCGGAGTTCTTCGTCTACGACCCCGCAACCCGCAAGAAGGTGTTCAGTGAGAACCGCGTGGTTATCTCTCTGGCCCTGATGAACGGGGGCAGAGTCGCAGGGTCGGGGGGAGGAAAGCTATTCGTCTATGACCGCGATGCCGGCCGGATCACCAGTGACCAGGCCAATCCCGCCGGGGACTTCACCCATCTGGCTACCGGGCCTGACGGGAGCGTTGTTGGGGTCAACGCCAAGTGCGTCGCCCGCATTGCCGCCGACGGTGCCTCTGCCGAGATCCTGGTGAACGAAGGCGGCAAGTTTGCGGCCGTGGACGGCGAAGGCCGGATCTACTTCGCCCGCGGCGCCAAACTGCTGCGTTGCATGAAGCCCTGACCCTTCAAGGATTCGGCTGCATCACCTGTGCGTCGTGACAACGAGGTGTGATCATGAGGCGCGTTCACCTGGTGGGTGGGATTCTGGGGACCGTGTTCGCGGTGCAGGGCATGGCTCAGGTGCTCACCACTGCCCCGGCGACCGAAGTCCGTGTTGATCCGGTCAAGCACCTCGTGTACACACGGCTGCTCGATCCGCGGGAGCATCCGGATGACGCCCGACGACGAGCGAAACCGCCGAGTTGGGAGACTTTTGGCAACCAGGTACAGTTCACTTCGCTGCGGGGTCTGGAGGTCACGGCGGAGCAGCAGATCGTCAACTACAAGCAGGAAATGGACAAGTACACGAAGACCCACAACCTGGGAAATGTGTTGTGGCTAAGCTACCCGGTGCTCTTCGGCTCGAACCTGCCGGCGGTGGTGGACGAGATCAATGCACGCGAGCTGTTTTTATTCGATATCTGGGGTTACGTGCCGGGCTCAGGGCCGGGCGGGTATTGGCAACAGTTCAAAGTGCCGGCCGGCGTGTTCGAGATGCTGGAGAGCAAGCTGGGCGACCGCTGGCTGGGCATGGACATCGGCGAGCAGGATGGGCGGTACATCGGCGGATACGCGCCGGCCATGCACCCGATCAGTGGCCATCGGTTCGAGCAGTACCTCGCGTTTCAACGTCACTTTCAGCGAATGGGAGATGAGCTGGGCAACCGGCTGTCCACCCTGGTGTCACTCAACTTCGGGCATTACTTGCTGAAGGAGGGTGTCTACACGCTGATCGGCGCGGAGACCGCTCAGGGCCTGCCCAACGCTCAAGTGTATTACGCCTGGATTCGCGGGGCGGGCAAACAGTATGGCGTGCCGTGGTTCGGCAACGCCTCCGTGTACAACCGCTGGGGTTGGAAGAGCTACGAGAGTACCGGAGCGGATTTTGGACCCACCAAGGGCACCAGTCTAAGCCTGCTGAAGCGGCTCATGTACAGCCATATGCTCTACAACAGCATGATCGTGGGCTTCGAGAGCGGGTTCTTCAAAGGGAACGAGCTCACTGCGATCGGCAAGATCCAGCAGGCCGCCCACGAATGGTCGCGCCGGTTCGGGGCCCCAGGCGTGATGCAGACCCCGGTGGCGGTCATGACCGGGTTTGACGCCGGCTGGACCTTTCCGCGCCATCTCTACACCGGCGAAGTTTATCGCGTCTGGGGCAATCTGCCCTACGGCCAGGGCGATTATCTCACCGACAACGTTCTCGACCTGCTCTATCCCGGCTACACCAGCTCGTCCTATTTCCATGACGAGACCGGGTTTCTCACGCCCACGCCGTACGGCGACATTGCCGATTGCCTGCTGAGCGACGCTCCCCTGTGGCTGCTCGAACGCTACCCCCTGCTCATCATCACCGGCGAGTTGCAGGGCGGATATGAGCTATACAGCAAGCTGACCGCGTACATGGAAGGCGGCGGACATCTGGTGATCACCGCCGGCAACCTGGGCATCTTCAGGAATCTCGGCGGGCTGAGCGTGGGGCAGAACACGCAGACCATGCAGGCCGGCTCGCAAGTCGTCGTCGGAGCGCGCACCCTCCGTGAGGACACTCCGTTCAGCTTGCAGCCGTTGCAGGGCCCGCCGGAAAGTCGAGTCATCGCCGAATGCGCGGGCGTACCGGCCGCGGTGGAACTGGCGGTGGGCAAGGGTCGGATCACGGCGCTGGCCAGCTTGTTTGGGATCTCCTCGGAGCTGCAGGTGAAAGAGCCGATCACCAGCCATGAAGACCAGCCGCTCCCGAGGCCCTTACCCATGCTGCGGCACGTGCGGGCCGTTCTCGATCGCCTGCTTCGTGAGCGGATGTTGTTCGAGGTCGGCGATCAACTGAGCCTGATCATCTGCCGCAGGGAGGCGGGGCTTTACACCCTGGGCATCGGCAATAACTCGTGGACATCCCGGCCACTGAAAATCGTCAGCCATTGCGGAACGATCGAGTCCATCACCGAATCCCAACTGGACCGGTCCGAGCGCACCGTTGAAGGCTTCACGCCGCCCGGCCTGGAGACAGCCGAGCTGGGCACCAACACGGACGATGCCATTGCCGGTGGAGATGTTCGCATCTTCACGGTCAAGGTCCGCGAGCACAATGTGCAGGAAATCGCACACGTTAAGCCGACTCGGCACGCCGGCACTCGCATTCTCCCGATTCGGCGGGCGTCCTCGATCAAGGAAGCGGTGTTGGCCCGCCCGACATTCTTCCAGCACTTCGATGGCGTGCTGCTGGACTGGAGAGACTTGCACCGTATGGACCCCGCCACGCTGAAGGGTGAAGCTTCCTGGATCACCAACCAGGGATTGCGGGTCATGGTCGACCTGACCAGCGGCATCAACCTGTATCCCGACCTGCGGCTGGTCAACAACGACCCGCAGGAATACGCCGCGAGTCTGACCATCATTGAGGATGTCCTGTCGAAGATGGCAACAATCGGTGCCGGCGATTTGATCTTCGCCCTGCACCGCGTGCCCGAGAACAATATCTCGCCGGCCGATACCCAGGCGTCGTTCGCGGCCACGATCCGCGAGTTGTGCGGCCAGGCCGCCGGCCGGCACATCACCCTGCATCTGCGAGCCGAATCCAACCGCCCGCCGGGCAGCTTGGCCGCTGCGGTGGATTTTGTGCAAGCGGTGAATGCCCCCAATCTGAAAATCGCCCTCAGCATTGCCAGCCTAATCGCGGAGAAGACCTCGGCCGCGGATGCGACTCAGACGGTTGGTGGGCGGCTGGGCTTGTGGTTGGCATCCTCGCCCGACCGCGACCCGAACCAGAAGCTCTGGAGCCTGCACCGGCCGATCTTCGACCAACCGCAGGTCCGTGATTACTTGACGGGCAATACCAGCGCGCCGGTTGTGCTGGACGTAGTCTACGACAATCTCGATCTCGAATTCGCCGACGCGCGCGAGCTGGACCAGGGATCCTGAGCGCTCCCTGTTCAGAACGCACAACCCGACGGCGGGTTGTCCACATCGAACGGGATCCCGGGCCCGGTGAAGCAGGCGATGAACGCGTTGAAGTCTTCCTGGTCCACGTCGTCGTTGGCCCGGCTGGCACCCCAGTACGTAACTGCCTATACTCACAGCACGAACGGCTTTGTGCTTGACTGAGGTGCGGTCTCTTTTGTCAACTCAAGGGCCGGTTTTGTGGCTACATTGCCCGATCATATTCCCCTGGGCCAGCCCCTACCCGCGAAACGACCGAAGACAAGCGGGAATCCGGCCGGTCACCCGCTGACAGGAGCACCAGACATGAACGGACATACCCTCGAGTGGAGAGAGAACCTGCCGGACAGCCATGCTGCGGGGCCGCGGCCCGCCATCCTGCATTGGGCTGCCATGCTGGCGGGGCTGGTGATCCCGGCCATGGCCACGGCTGCTCCGCAGGTGCTCGGCACCCATTACCGGGCCGACGTGCCCTTCCCGCAGTTCGGCCGCTTCTGGGGCGATCACTGCCTGCTCGGCGAGGATTGGGCCGAAGCCGTGGGGCGGACCATTCCACGGGCCACCGCCCTCGGCGGCTCGCTGCACCTGTTCATTCGCAACGACGACACCGGGCCGTTGACCATCGAGGACGTTACCCTGCAGGGCATCAGCCTGCGGAAGGCGATCGCCTTCTCCGACCAGCGGCGGGTCCGCAAGCCGGCCAGCATTTACTTCTCCAGTCTGACCGCCCGGGAACGGCAGACGCTCATCGATGCGGGCGAGCCGGTCTGGTGGCGGGTCGATCCGCCCATCGTGGGCCCCGGGGAAACGGCCGAGGTGACCGTCCGCCTGCGCTATGTGCCCAAGATCCCGGAGCTGCGGCTTGAATACCGGGCGGGCAACTTGGCCATGCGGGCGGGTGTGGCCATTGAGGAGGCACTGCCGCGCATCGAAAGTGTCAGCTTCGCTCAGGACCTGGCCCGCGTCTACCTCTACCTCAGAGACCCGCGGACCCCGGGAGCGAAGCCCGAGCGACTGTTTCTGGACGGCCAGGACATCACTAACCGATGCCGCATGTTCTCCGATCCCGGCATCGAACTGACGCCGGCGGTGGTGCAACTGCGCGCACCACTCACGCCGGGTTCGCTGCACAGCTTCCAGGCGGTGTACGCCGATCAGCGCTCGGCCTGGGCCGGCGTGCGCGCCTTCGCCTCCCCCTTTACCTACGGCGTGTGGGGCGGCCCCGGGGGCAAAGAGGATGACATCACCCTGGCGCGGACCCACCTTCGAACGCTCAACGAGTTGAGCGTCAACACCCAGATGCCGCAGGTCGGCTCCCCCGCCTTGACCGCGTTTTACAAGACGCCGGCCGGCCAGCAACTCTGCCGCAGCATGGGCGTCGACTTCGTGCTCAGCGACCCGGGCAAGTGGGGCATCCAGTCGCCTTACGCTTACTTCATCCACGACGAGCCGGACGCCGGCGATGCGAAGATCACCGGCCTGCCGTCCGGGCACGAGGTCGGCAGCCTCGCCCAGTGGGCCATCTCGGTCAGCGATGAATGGCGCATGCAGGCCCCGCCCGCTCCGCACCTGCTGAACATCAACCTGACCTACAAACCGCAGAACTGGTACACCTACGGCCAACTGCCGGACGTTCTGCTGGCCGACCCGTATTACGACCCGCGGCTGCGCACGGCCTACTGGGACCGGCCGTACCAGATCCCGCTCTACAGCCGCTCGACCTTCGTGTACGCGATCAGCAGCATCGTTCGGTCCGCCGCCGCGCCCAGGCCCTCGCACATCATTCTGTACGCCAACGCCTATGTGGACGACGAGAAGAGCCGTACGTTCCGCTACCCGACGCCCGCGGGCAAGCGGATCGAGGTGTACTACGCCCTGGCCGCCGGGTCCAAAGGTATTTCGTACTGGTGGTGGTCGCCGGGCAAGCCGGCCCTGGGGCTGGGTGGCAAAACGCCGGAGGCGGCCTTGCTACGCCGCGAGGTCGGGCTGATGGGTGCCGAGATCGGCACCGCCGCCCCCCTGCTTCTCCGCGCCTGCCCCAGCGCGGTGCCGGTTGAAGCCCCCGCCGCCTTGTGGACCCGGTGTTTGCTGGCCGGGCACGACAGCCTCGTCCTCATCGCCGTCAACGAGCAGTATGCCAACGACCGCGAAGGCACGGTCATCGTCCCGCTGGAAAACGCCCAGGTGCGACTGACACTGCCCGGCTGGCTGGCCGCCCGCGAGGCCTTCGAGATCCACAACCAGGGCGTGCGACCTTTACCGATGGCCCTGGAGGGCAAGCTCGCAACCCTGGACCTGGGCACCGTCGAGCTGCCGCGCATGGTCGTCATCACTGCCGACCCCAAGCTGCGCGGGGAGCTCGACTCGCTCTACCGCACCCGCTTCGCCGCCAAGGTCGCCCGACTCGTGGCCCCGGAGCTGTGACCGTTCAATGTGACAGCCCTGCTTTGTAGTGGCCTCCGCCTCTGGCGGCAGTTGGGCGGCGGCAGGAACTCACATCCGGCCGCCACCGCCTGCCCGGCACAGCGCGGGGAACGGCTGCGTGGCCCGGGAAAGATTGGGAGGTACCTGCTCCAGTACCAGCCGATGGATCAGAGCTTCTCGCGCTGGTTCACGACCTTCGCCGTGTCCTGGCCAGCATCGCAATGCCGGCCCCCAGCAGCGTTACCGAAAGCGGTTCGGGGATCGGGGTCACATCGGCGAAGGTGTCACCCCAGCGGATCTCGTCGATGGCCCCCGGAATGTGGCCGCCGCCGGAGAAGGTGAACTGCGTGAAAGCGCCCTGATGAGTGATCTGCAGGTCGGAGGTGGCAACGGAGACCTGGGCGCTGGGCACGCCGGGCTCGGGTGCGCCGGGAACGGGATCGAGGAAAACGGAGACCACATCGGGCGCGATCGGGCTGAATTGATACTTCATGACGACCAGATGGGTGCCGGCGAGCGTGTTCAGGTCCAACCCGCCCCCACCGACGGGCACGGCGATGCTGCCGTTGCCCAAGGTCGTCACCTGCAACGTCAGTTCATTGACCCCGCTGAAGTGGTTCAGGAAGAGGTCCACGGTCAGGTTGGCATCGCCGATGCCGCCGTTCCATAATTCGTGAGCGCGCTTGCCGAAGTCGGTGGGGGCGTCCGTGCCTTGGGTGCCGAAGTCGATCAGGAAACTCTCGTAAATCATACGCGGGCCCAGCTCCTCGCCCAGCGTCTGAGCCAGCGGCCGACCGGTGCGGCCGAAGGTGCAGCAGCTAAACTGCAGCGTCTCCTGCTGAACACCGCCCAGCCCGGCGGCAAAGCCCGGAAACGCCAGCGACGGCAAGGCTTTCACGACCTGCGAATCACCGCCGGACTGTATCCAGGCCCCGCCGTAGAAAGCCGTCGGCCCGGTCGCCGGATTCTGCCCGCCCAGGACATTCGTCCCGGCGTCTTCGTCGCCCAGCGCATACTGGTCCGGCGCCGGCGGGTCGCCGTACGCGAAGGGCTCATAGGCAAGCAAGGCGCCGTGAGCCGCGCTGCTGCTCAACAGCATCGCGATCAGGGTGAAGACGGTGGCTGAAAGGGACACTGAAGGATGGGTGGATGTGCGGTTCATGATCTCTCTCCTCTCACTGACAGGAACCTTGATTCCGCGAGGGGCGGCGGCGTGGTCCCGGGGTGGAGGGTTTGGGGGGCGGGGGTCACGTGGCGACCTCTGCCGGCCCGCCAAGTTGTCCGTTCCCGCCGGTGGTTCAGACGCTTTGGGCCCATTTTGCGGAGTCATCCCGGCGTGCCGGGAGTCCGTGGACCATCCACGGGCGACACATTGTAGCGCACGTCCCGATCCCGACCACTTCGAGACCTGAATTGGCGTCTTTGCGTTTCATACCTTGGTCCCTGCAAAGCGTCGTTTACCCCCTGGATACCATCCTTACCCAAGGTGGCCAAAGTGGTTACGGCTTCAGGTGACCGTTCACAGAACTCGCTGTGACGCGGCGACTTCACCGGCTCTCGCGTCGCCCTGCATCAACGGGCGGCCGAAGACCCCCTCATGCTGACGGGCTGGTTCGCGGACGACGAGGGGCATAACAGTAGAATGTCCCCAGCTCCTACCAGAAAGTAGAGTGACCGCTTCCCCGCCCTTTCCCGCCTGTCTTCCATGTCCGTGGTGAACAATCCGAACGGTACCCGCTCACGTCTCTGCAGGGCACAGTCATGGACACGCAGCCACACTCTTATTCAGATTGTTCCGAGTGTCGACCAGATCGAAGATGTCGACGTGGCCGTCGGCGTTGACGTCCATGTGGAACGTCGTGCCGTTGGTCAGCGTATTGAGCGCGTTCCGCATCGTGCCCATGTCGAGCAGGTCGGTGTTTCGATCCTGGTTGGCATCGCCGAGCAGTACCCCGAAACAGACCGTGTCCGTGACGGCCTGCCCGCCCAGGCTTCGCACGCCGGGAAAAGCTACGAAGAGCGGTGCATCATCATCCGTCCCCCCAAACTCAACGGTGAGTAGCGACCCGGTCACAAAGAGCCGGCTCACCCTGCCGCTGGACAGGCTCACATCCGCAGGCGTGCCGGTGGTCGCGCGGATCGCCTGATCGAAGGTCACCACCAGTGTCGTCGGCCCACCCTTCCGGCACTCAACCGCCCCAGCAACCTTCACATCAATCTCGAAGGCTCCCGCCGAGCCATGCGTCTTGCGGGACAATGCCCCACTGATCAGCGGTGGTGAGAAAACGCCTCTAATCGCAAGATCGCGAAAGCCGCCGCTGGCCAAGCCGATAAAGCCCGTCTCAGGTTCAGGTACTTCCTCCTCTCCAAGCTCGTTGATTCCCCAGGTCACAATTGATCCGTCGGCCTTGAGGCCCATGGCACCATCCCCCCCCGTGGAAAGGGCCACGAAATCCGCATTCGGCTCAGGAATGTCGCACTGACCATGGTCATTCCTTCCCCAAGCTACGATGGAACCATTGGCCTTGAGTCCCATTGTGGTGTACCAAGCTGCGGCAACGGCGACAAAGCCGCTGTTAGGCTCAGGCACAGCGCACTGGCCCTCGAAATCATCTCCCCATGCCACAATCGACCCGTCGGCCTTCAGGCCAACACTGTGCAGTACGCCTGCCGCCACGGCGACAAAGTCGGTGTTGGGCCAAGGCACGTCACACTGGCGGACCCAGGGGTCATTGCTTCCCCAAGCCACGATCGAGCCGCTGGTTTTAAGACCTAGGATATGTAGCGTCCCTGCAGCAATTGCTGCAAAATCCCTGTTAGGTGGGGGGACATTGGACTGGCCGGACGTATTATGTCCCCAAGCCACAACCGAGCCGTCGGCCTTTAAGCCCACTCTCTGACCTCCCCCCGCGGCTACGGCGACGAAACCCGTATTGGGTTCAGGCAGAGCAAACTGCCCGTGAACATGCTCCCTCCATCCCCAAGCGACAATCGAACCATCGGTCCTCAGACCAAGCGTGGAGAATGACCCCGCGGCCAGCGCGACGAAATCCGTGTTCGGCAGGGGTACATTGCACTGACCGAAGTCATTGGATTCATCAGCTCCCCAGACCACGGATTCATCAGCTCCCCAGGCCACGATCGAACCGTCGGCCTTCAGGCCCAGAGCATGATACGAGCCCGCATCCACGGCGATGAAGTTTGTGTTGGGCGTGGGCACATGTTGCGGACGGTCGCCGTTGCTTCCCCAAGCCACGACCGATCCATCGGCGTTCAGAGCTAAGCTGAAGCCGCCACCCGCGGACAGGCTGACGAAGCCGGCGTCGGGTGCAGGCACATAAAACTGCGAGTCGCAGCAGTGGTAACCCCAGGCCACAATCGAACCGTCGACCTTCAGTCCCAGACTGTAGGTTCCCCCCGCGTCAATGGCGATGAAGCCTGTGTTTGGCGCGGGTACGTCGCACTGCCCGTGGTTTCGTCCCCCCCTTTGGCCCGGCTGACCCGCTCCCCAGGCTACGATCGAGCCATCGGTTTTCAGCCCCAGATTGTGGAATCCACCGGCGGCAATCGCAACGAAGCCCGCGTTGGGAGCGGGAACATTACTCTCACCATAGACGTTGCTTCCCCAAGCAACGATTGATCCGTCGGACTTGAGCCCGAGGCCGTGATACCCGCCTGCGTCCAGGGCGACGAAGTCCGTATTGGGTGCCGGTACATCGCCCATGCCCGACAAGGTGGCTCCCCAGGCCACAATGGAACCGTCGCTCCTCAGACCGAGGCTGGCGTAAGTGGCGGCTGCCACGGCTACGAAATCCGCGTTGGGCGGAGGTACGTTGCACTGCCCGTCGAGGTTGCTTCCCCAGGCTATGATCGCCCCATCGGCCTTTAGGCCCAGACTATGATTTCCACCTGCGGCCACATCGACAAACCCTGAACTCAGATCTACCCCCACGACTTGCCCACCCCAGCCGACAATTGAGCCGCCCGCCCAAGCATCCACCCAGGAGGCGAACACTGCCGCTGCTGCAACCACGGTCAAGCCAACCATCCGCTTCATCATGTTGCTCCTTGCGATCCGCTTAGTTGATTCTCGCCATGCTGTCTGTTGCACGGAGCCCCACACTCGTGGCGTGCTCCATATGTATCGGCAGGTTGGCAGCGTCCGGGCCACTGCGGACTTGAATGTCCCATGTGTACTCCGGCCGTTCCCACTTATGTTGTGCGGTGATGAGGACAGAGATTCCAACTACCGGGAGCAGCTTGCGCATCCCCATTGGGACTGTGGCGGGTTTGTGGTCGTTGGCGGCTGGCTAGCGCATGGCCTGGGTCGGTTGGCACTATCTGCGGGGCGGCTGCTGGGGCAGCCTTGAGTTCCCCGACGAAGTCGCCTACTGGCACACGGCAACCAGCTTAGCCCACGGCCACGGACTGGTGCGCGACTCGGAGCTGCGGGCGACGTACATACCCGATACTGGTGGGAAATCTGATTCCGCAAGGGGCGGCGGCGTGGCCCCGGGGGTGGGGGTTTGGGGGCCGGGGGTAGTTTGGCGACCCATGCTGGACCTCCAGGGTGTCCATCTCCACCCGTGGTCAGACACTTTCTGCCCATTCGCGGAGTTGTTCGGGCTCGCCGGGCGCTCGTGGACGCTTGACACGCCGCACGACCCCGTCGCTGATGGGCGCGGCCGGGAGCGACGGCGTCAGCTCGCCTGTCAAGGGCGGGCCGGGATAGCAGCGAGGGCTGGGGGGCGTGACAGAATCGGCTGGGGCCGTTGCCAGGACCAAGGCAACTTGTTGCTGTTCGTCACCTACGTCTGGGCACGTCCATCAACAAGTTGACTCGGTCCTCCATCAACAAGTTGACTCGGTCCTCAGTGAACCGGCACCCCGCCGATGCTGCCACGCACCCGCGGCAGGATGAGGATCGCTTCAAGTGTTGACATAACCGTCATTAAAATGTTATCATAAGGTTCCCGTCGCGGAGTACGTAACCTGTTGGAGGCGCGAGCCATGCGTCACCTGTCACGGGCAGTGGTGGGCCTTACCGCAGTTGCACTGTTTGTCGCTCCGCCGACGGCCGCGGCGGCGGGTGAGGGTTTCATGCCCTGCCTGGGCGGGCACGACGACGGGCCGACTGATCCGGCGGCACCGCTGATCGGGCAGGAGAACTGGGATGCACCGCTGAGCCCGGCGTTGGCGGCGGCGGCGGCGAAGTACCGAGTGCCCCTGGACCTGCTCCTGGTCCTGGGGCGGATGGGCAGCGGCTTCGAGAACCGTGGGGCGGCACCCACCATCGAGCGGGGCTATGGGGTCATGGCCCTGCGGCGTAACCAGACGGGCGGCGACTCGCTGGATCTGGCGGCGGCTCTGACCGGAATAGACAGCGAACAGCTCAAGACCGACCC
Source organism: uncultured Planctomycetales bacterium (assembly GCA_964511155.1). Taxonomy (GTDB): domain Bacteria; phylum Planctomycetota; class Phycisphaerae; order UBA1845; family PWPN01; genus JAAYDF01. The sequence goes on from CAZEEJ010000079.1 coordinate 14,083, forward strand.
CGTAGCGAACATCCACGGAGCGGCGGCGGTGCTGGATGAGTACGCTCGCGAGGAGGGGATCGACCGGGCGGCGGGCATCGAGGCCTGGCTGCCGGTGGTCATCCGCTACGCGGGCCTGGATGAGGAAGCCAGTCGCATCTTCGCCCGGACAGTATTCAGCCTCCTCGTCCGGGGCACCAGCACGACGAACAGCCGGGGCGAAGCCTTCGCCATCCAGCCCCGCGCCGTCGCGATGGACCTCGACGCCCTGCTGCCGCCGGCCCTCCTGCCGGAGGTTTCACCCACAAGCTGCGGCGACCCGGACTATGCCCCCGCCATCTGGACGCCGGCGGCAAGCTGCAACTTCAGCACGGCGAACAGCAACAAGGACACGGTGCTCATCCACATGGCGGAGGGGTCCGCGGCGGGGACGATCAGTTGGTTCCGCAACTGCAACTCCGGCGTATCCACGCAATACGTGGTCGACCTGGACGGCACCGTCTATCAAATGGTGTGCGAGAAGCACATCGCCTATCACGGCAACACGGCCAACAGCCGCAGCATCGGACTTGAACACGCCGGCTATACCAGCGACACCAGCCATCCCGAGGCCCAATACCAGGGTTCGGCCGCCTGCGTGCGGGACATGTGCAATCGCTGGGGCATCGCCAAGGAGAAGCGACGGCAGCCGCCGGGGATCATCGGGCACATCGACGTCACCGAGTGCCTGCTTTCGGGCTCGCACACCGACCCCGGACGAGGCTGGAACTGGGGGCACTACATGGCCCTGGTCAACCAGACCAGCGACCCCGTGACGTTCGTGGTCGAAAGCCGGTCGGGCGGCCAGAACTACGCGAGCTACTCGGAGGTCGGGTCCTTCAGCAACTCGACGGTCAAGAGCAATCTGTGGGATACAACCGCGGGCATCGGACACCGGCTGGCCTACTCGACGGGCGGCCACGAGGCGATCTACCGCTACACGCCGACGGCCACCGGCACCTACCGGGTCTTCGCCGCCTGGCCGACCTCCGCCAACGCCAGCCGCGTGGTCGAGCACGTGGTCACCCACGCCGGTGGTTCGGCCAGCGTGGTCCTGGATACCAACGCGGACTCCATCCCCTGCGGGCGCAACAACTGGAACCTGCTGGGCACGTTCACTCTGAACGCTGGCGTGCAGTACCGGGTCACGCAAACGGACGCGACCCATCGCGACAGCCTGGTGATACGCAGCGACGCGGTCAAATGGGAACGGGTTTCCACCAGCAGCGGGAACCCACCCACCATCACTCAGCATCCGCAGCCGCAAGCCGTGGCACCGGGCGGAACGGCGGTATTCACCGTCGCGGCCACGGGCGAGGGCACGCTCAGCTACCGGTGGCAGAAGAACGGCAGCGACCTCAACAACGGCGGGCACTACTCGGGCGTCACCACGACGACCTTGACGATCTCCAACGCGGACGCCGACGACGTGGCTCAATATCGCTGCGCGGTGAGCAATGCCTACGGGACCACCCCCTCGAATGCAGCGGCCCTCACCCTCCAGGGCGGCGGGCAAACGGAGTTCATCGTCGAGAGCCGGTCCGGCGGCCTGAACTTTAACCGCTATTCCGAGACCGGCACCTGGTCCGACAGCACCGCCAAGAGCACGGCCCCGAGCGTCACGTCGGGCATCGGCAGCCGCTTCGCCTACATCAGCACGGCCGGCCAGGATGCGGTCTTCAGCTTCACCCCGGGCACGGCCGGTCTGTACGAGGTGTTCGTCACCGGCCCGCTGTCGACCAACACGCCGACCAGCGCCCACCACGTCATCACCCACGCCGGCGGCTCGGCCGACGTGTACGTGGACCAGAACAACAACTCGAACCCCGGATACTCCACGCGGTGGAACTCGCTGGGCCAGTACACACTCAACGCGAGCGCGACGTACACGGTCACGATCACCACCACCGGTTCGACCGCGGGCACGGGCTCGACCGCTCTGCGCTCCGATGCCGTGCGCTGGCTGTTGATCAGTGGCAGCGTCAGCCCGCCGACCGTCACGCAGCACCCGGCGGCCCAGAACGTCTGCCCGAGCGGCACCGCGATGTTTACCGTCCAGGCCACCGGCGACGGCACGCTGGGCTACCAGTGGCAGAAAAACAGCGGCAACCTCAGCAACAGTGGACATTACGCCGGCGTGACCACGGCAACACTCACCGTCGCCGGGGCCGACGCCAACGATGCCGCCAACTATCGCTGCGTGGTGTCGAATGCCGGCGGCAGCGTGACCTCGAACACGGCCGCCCTGACGCTGAAAGCCGCGACCCAGGTCACGCAGCACCCGACCCAGCAGGAGGTGACCTGGGGGGGGACCGCGGTTTTCACCGTGCAGGCCACGGGTGACGGCACGCTGGGTTACCTGTGGCAGAAGAACAACGCCAATCTCAGCAACGGCGGCCACTACTCCGGCGCGACCACGGCGACCCTCACGATCACCAACGCTGACGGCGACGACGTTGCGGCGTATCGCTGCGTGGTGTCCGGCGGTTGCGGGGTAGCGATCAGCCTCGCGGGCACGCTGCTCGTCAACGATCCACCGGCCCCGCAGATCACGGCCGCCGTCTCCCGCAAAGTGCATGGCGGCACCACCGGTTTCGATGCTGACGTACTGGCCGACGGCGCCGTCGAGTGCCGCAACGGCGGCCCCACCCTGCTCGTGATCACCTTTGATCAGCCCATCCAGCAGGTGAGCGGCACGCTCAATGACGTGAGTGTCTCCAGTGGCGCGGTCACGGCCTTGGCGGTCAACGCCGACCAGTTGACCGTGACCCTGGGGGAAGCGACCGATGCCGCGTGGTTGGCCGTCGCGTTTCCGGGAATCGAGGGGCCGGCGGGTCAGGCGGTGACCGATGGGCTGTGCTTCGGCGTGCTGGCCGGCGACGTGAACGGCGACGCGGCGGTCAATGTCCTGGACCTCGTCGCTGTCCGGAACCTTCTGAACCAGAATGCGACCGCCGGGAGCTTCCGCGCCGACGTCAACGCGGACGGCGGCATCAACGTCCTCGACCTGGTGGCCGTGCGGAACCGGTTGAACACGGCGGCAGAAGGTTGCCCGTAGGCTCCAAACGGGCCGCGCGGACGCTACAATGATCTGGAGCGGAGCGCCGCAGCCGGCCCATGGAGTCGGGGCAGGCCGGCGACCGATGGGTTTCAGGATGCGCACAGGGGAGGGTTTATGATCGGACGCATCGGATGGTGGAAAGCCACCGCGATCGGTGTCGCTTTGGCGACGGGCTGCTGCGGGGTCGCCCATGCTCAGACGCCCGAGTTCCGGGCGATGTGGGCGGACCTGTGGGGCGTGGGCTTCAAGAGCACCAGCCAGATTGACGAGCTGGTGGCCCGGGCGGTCCAGGGCCGCTACAACGCCATCCTGCCGGAGGTCCTCGGCTACCACGACAACCGCTCGGCCGGGCACGGGGCCTACTGGAACTCGAGCATCGTGCCCAAGGCCCCGGACATTATCGGCGGCATCGACCCGCTCGCGTACCTCTGCCAGAAGGCCCACGCGGCCGGCATCGAGGTCCACCCCTGGCTGGTGACCTACCGGGCCACGATCGTCTGGCCGCCGGCGGGCAACGCCACGCTCCAGGCCCACGACGAGTGGATCATGACCTCGCGATCCGCCATGGGCACCGGGCCGCGCTCGCTCGGCGGCGAAGGGCACGAAGCCTACTACTTCGACGCCGGCTCACCCGACGTGCAGGACTACCTCGTCAGCATCGTCCGAGAACTGGTGACCAACTACCCCATCGACGGCATCCACTGGGACTACTGCCGCTACCTGCAGACCGACGCCGGCTACCCCGCACGCACCGGGTACACGAACTCCGGGCTCGAACGGTTCAAGCGGATCACCGGCTACGTCGGCACGCCGGCGACCAACTACGGCCCGTGGAACGACTTCCGCCGCCGCGGCATCACCGAGCTGATCCGCCGCGTCCGGGCCGAATGCGCCGCCATCCCCAATCCCCGCCAGCCGCTGCGGCACTCGGTCGCGGTCGTCACCTGGGGCTCGCCGCCCTCGACCTTCCAGCAGTCCAACTCCTGGACCCTCTTCCAGAACTGGGAGGAGTGGCAACGGCTCGCTTTCGTCGACACGACCATCCCCATGACCTATTACGCCGAGAGCAGCTACCCGACCTGGTATCGCGGCTGGGTGGATAAGCAGATGACCTGGCGGTACGCCCGGCACATGGTGGTCGGGCCGGCCATCTACTTCAACACCTTCTCCCAGAGCATCGCCCAGATGCAGTACGCGCGCAACGCCGGGGCCAACGGCATCTGCACCTACTGCTACCGCGACACGCGCAGCGACTCCGGCAGCAACTGGGACTGGTACCCCTACGTCGGCGCGCAACTGTTCACCCAGACCGTGGCCACACCGAGCATGCCCTGGCGGAACCCGGCCACCGCCACGGAAGGCACACTCTGGGGCCGGGTCACCGACGCGACCAGCGGCCAGCCGATCGACGATGCCACCGTCCAGGTCGGCAGCCTCAACTCCGTGCGCACCGACGGCAACGGCTACTACGTCGTCACGCTCATCCCCGCCACCAGCCAGGGCACCGGCTACAACGTCGTCGCGAGCAAATCGGGCTATCCCTCGGCCGCGCACGCCAACGTACAGGTCGTGGCCGGGTCGCTCCGCCGCGACGACCTGGGCCTCGGCGGCTCCGGCAGCGCCCCGTTCATCACCCAGCACCCGACCAACCAGGTGGTCGCCCAAGGCGCGACGGCGACCTTCACCGTCCAGGCGGTCGGCGACGACCCGCTCGCTTATCAATGGCAGAAAAACGGCGGCAACCTGACCAACGGCGGGCGGATCTCCGGCGCCAACCTGGCCACGTTGCAGATCGCCTCCGTCGAGAGCAGCGACCAGACCAACTACCGCTGCGTGGTCACCAACGCCCACGGCAACGCCACCTCGAACGCGGCGACTCTCACGGTCAGCACCGCGCCGGTCATGCACGTGGTCGAGAGCCGGGCGGGCGGCAAGAACTACAGCCAATTCTCCGCGGCCGGCACCTGGGCGGAAACCACCTCCAAGAGCACCGCCGCCGACACCACCCCGGGCGTCGGCAGCCTCTACAGCAGCCTCGGCTACGCCGACCGCAGCTGCGCCTACGGCTTCACGCCCGGCGTCACCGGCACCTACGAGATCTTCGTCACCTGGGTCCATTCCACCAACGCGTGCAGCAGCGCCAAGCACACCGTCACGCACGCCGGCGGCACGGCCACGGTCTACATGGACCAGTTGTCCGGCGGCAACCAGTGGAACAGCCTCGGGCAGTACACCCTGAACGGCAACACCGCCTACGGAGTAAACCAGCATTCGGAGGGCTCGTCCGGCGGAAGCATCATCCGCGTCGACGCCGTCAAGTGGGTGCTGGTGGGCGGTACATCCGGCGTCCCGCCGACGATCACCCAGCACCCGGCCGGCCAGACCGTCGCCCCCGGGGCCACCGCCACGTTCACCGTGCAAGCCACCGGCGATGCCCCCCTCTCCTACCAATGGCAGAAAAACAGCGGCAACCTGACCAACGGCGGACGCATTTCCGGGGCAACCAGCGCGACGCTCGGCATCACCAATGTCGAAGCCGGCGACGCCGCCAACTACCGCTGCGTCGTCACCAACCCCTACGGTTCGGCTGACTCGAACACCGCCGCGCTGACCGTCAGCGGCACGGCCGTCCCGCCGACCATCACTCAGCAGCCCGCCAGCCAGCAGGTCGCCACCGGGGCCACCGCCTCTTTCACCGTGCAGGCCACCGGCGATGCCCCCCTGTCCTACCAGTGGCAGAAGAACAGCGGCAACCTGACCAACGGCGGACGCATCTCCGGGGCCAACGCCACGACACTCCAGATCACCAGCGTCGAAGCCGGCGACGTGGCCGCCTACCGCTGCATCGTGACCAACCCCCATGGCAGCGACACCTCCAGCACCGCCAACCTGACCCTGCTGGCCGGTCCGGTCGAGTTCATCGTCGAGAGTCGCTCCGGCGGGCTGAACTTCGCCAGTTACTCCGAGGTCGGCGGATGGACCAGCAGCACGGCCAAGAGCACCGCGCCCGGCGTAACCGCCGGCATCGGCAGCCGCCTCGCCTACATCAGCACGACCGGCCAGGATGCGGTCTTCAGCTTCACCCCGAGCACCAGCGGCACATACGCGATCTTCGTCACCGGGCCGCTCTCCACCAACACGCCGTCGAACGCCCGCCACGTGGTCGCCCACACCGGCGGTTCGAGCGATGTGTTCGTGGATCAGAACAACACCACCAACCCTGGCTATTCCACCCGGTGGAACTCACTGGGCGAATACACGCTGGCCGCCGGCACCCCCTCGACGGTCACCATCACCACCACGGGGTCCACGGCCGGCACCGGATCGACCGCCCTGCGCACCGATGCCGTCAAGTGGGAACTCGTCGGCGTCAGCTCACCACCGCCGACGGTCACCCAGCATCCCGCGAACCGCCAGGTCTGCCCGCAAGGCTCGGCCGCCTTCTCCGTCACCGCCACCGGTGAGGGAACGCTCGCCTACCAGTGGCAGAAGAACGGCTCCAATCTCGCCAACGGCGGCCATTACACCGGGGTGACCACCGCGAACCTGACGGTGTCCAGCGCCGACGCCGCCGACGTGGCTTCCTATCGCTGCGTCGTGAGCAACGGCGGCGGGAGTACGACCTCCAACGCCGCCAACCTGAGCCTCAAGGCGGTCACCACCATCACCCAGCATCCCCTGCCGCTGGACGTGCCGCTGGGCGGGACCGCGTTCTTCACCGTCCAGGCCGGCGGCGAAGGCTCGCCCACCTACCAATGGCAGAAGAACGGCGTGAACCTCAACGAAGGCAGCCAGCTCATCGGCGTCACCACGGACACGCTGACCATCCCGGGCGTTGCCTCGGCCGACGCGGGCACGTATCGTTGCGTGGTGACTGCCGAGTGCGGCACAGCGACCTCCAACACCGCCGCATTGACCGTCAGCGGGCCGCCGGCCGTGCCCGGCGATCTCGACGGCGACGGCGACGTGGACCTGGACGACTTCGCCCTGCTGCAGGTCTGCCGCAACGGGCCGGGCATCGCTCCGACCGGCCCCATCTGCCCGCAGGCGGATCTGGACGAGGACGATGACGTGGACGGCGCTGACGTGTGGGTGCTCCTCGGGTGTTTGTCCGGCGCGGACATCCCCGGCGATCCCGCGTGCACCGATTAGTCTCTTGCCGCGCGACTTGGTTGCGTTTCGCGCGCATGCTTACGGTGTGCCACTGCTCTTTGAGCAGTGCGCTTGCGAGCGCTTGTCACGGTTGGGTTGTGGCCGAAGGCCGCCTTACCATCACAGCGTTGGATCACGCTCGTAGCGGCCGCCACGGGGGGCGGCCGCTACAGGTGTGGCACCGGCGTCCCGCCGGTGGGGTGTGGCCCCGGACTTCGGCGAGCTCAGTCGAGCCGCGTCTCGCCGGTGCGATTCCACAATCCCCGGACAAGCTGCAACAAGGAGCGTATCATGACCCGTATGCGATGGTCTGTGTGGATGCTGCTGATTCCGGCCGGCCTGGCCGTACCCTCTCTCGCCCGCGCCACCGACTCACCGCCGATGCTGGTGCCGCCCCCCAAGCAGGTGGAATGGTCGCCGGCCGCACCGATCGAGCTGACCGACGCCGCACCGGTCATCATCCTCGGCGAGCAGGCCACCGAGCCGGAACAATACGCCGCAACGCGACTGCAATCCATGGTCGCCCGACGCTTTGGTCAGACTTGGCCCATCATCCGCGAGAATAACGCGACGCGGGAATCACCGCTCGTCATCCTGCTCGGCCAGCGGTCCACCCACCGATGGCTGGATGAGGCTTGCCGGGCAAACCAGGTGGACCTCAGCGAATCCTCGCCCGGGCACGACGGCTACGTGATCACGAGCCACGAGTCCGACGGGCGAATCACGATCCTGGTCGGCGGCAGCAACCCGCGGGCGGTCATCTACGGCCAAGACACACTCTTCCAGCTCCTCCGGCGTACGCCGCGCGGTCCCGTCCTGACGCGGGCCGCCGTCCGCGACTGGCCCAGCGTGCCCTGGCGCGGCCGACCGCAAACCTCGCTGAACAACTACTTCCGCGAAGGCGAGCTCGACTGCTATCTGACCGCTCGCGTCAACTGGATCGACCTGCGCGAAGGCATTTACGCGATCGACCCCGGCACTCCTCTGGAAAAAGACAAAATCGCCCGGGTCGTCCGCGAAGCACGTCAGCGGGGCCTGCTCACCTACGCGGTCGTCAACTGCGGCGTCTCCGCCGATCAGTATCCGGTTATTCTGGACATGTACCGCGAGTTGATCCGGCTCGGCGCGGACGGGCTGTGGCTCTCCTTCGACGATAAGGGCCCGGGTGAGGCCCCTGAGCAGTTGGTATTCAAGGTGCTGGAACTCGGCCGGCAGCACGGCATCACCGGCCCGCGGATCATGATCAACCCACCCAAGGGTTCGTACCAGACCATCGCCGACGAATCCAATAAGAACTTCAACCGCAAGATCATGGCCATTCCCGGCATGGAGCACGCCCTGTGGACCTGGACGCGTTCGCCGACACTCGAGGCCCTTACGGAGGCCCGATCGATCGGCCTGCAGGGCCGGCTCGGCTGGTGGCACAACTGGACGCGCCCCTTCTGTGGCTTCACCTACATCGGGGCCGCCCACATTACCCGCACCGGCAAAGCCTACACGGAGGTTCCCGCCATGCGCGAGGGCTGGAACCGCCCCAGCTACGAGCTGCTCGCCGACGGAGGCCAAACCACCGACATGGTCATGCCCTGGGGCGGCAATTCCTGGGGCCAGTACTATCTGATGCCGGTCATGGGCTGGTGGGCCTGGAGCCCCGAGCAACACGACTGGGACGCCACCCGCGGACGCATCTACGACCTGGTCTTCGGCCCGGACCAGGTCGCGGCGGCCATGGAGTTCGACGACACCTTGGTCCGCGTGAGGGAGCTGTTCCGCTTCCCCTGGCGAGCCAATGAGTGGGAGCCCGACTGCCCGGCCAGACTCAAGAACCGCGAAGATGACGCGCCCCTCACAATGCCGCCTTCACGCCGCGGCGAGCAGGAGCGATTGTCG
>CAZEEJ010000080.1:0-23193 GCA_964511155.1 uncultured Planctomycetales bacterium
ACGCACGCCAGGATAGCCGCCCCGTCAATAATGGTTCTGGTGGGCGCTCACTCCCCCGCCAGCATCAGGTCCGGCCCGTCCCGGTGTCGGCTGCTCCGCTGCGCGATGGGGTACGGATAGGCGGGAACGACGGCCCGCGCCGTTTGGGCCACGCGGGCCGAGCGCAGGGTCAAGGTGAACGCGCGGCAAGGAAACGGGGATGGTGTCCGCGGAATGCCTGCCAGAAAGTCCCTGCTCAAAAGCGCTTCTCAATCACCGCCGACGCCTGAGCAGCAAGCCGCCGAGTGCCAGGAGAGCCAGGGATGCCGGTTCGGGGATCGGGACGTCGAGGGCAATGAATTCCGGGTTCTTGATCCCCAGGTTATCGAGGATGGTTTCAATCTGTGAGCCGTCCAGATTGGCTCGTTGGATTCGGCCGTACCCGTGATCGGCCCAGTACATTTTCCCTTCGTTGAGGTCCAGAGCGATGCCCAAGGGATTCCCCAGCACACCGGTCACCAGGTTCTCGATGCCGGTTCCGTCCAAGTTTGCACGACGAATCGAACGATTATTCTGTCCATTCTCGGTCCAGTACATCTTACCCCCGACGAGATCCTGGGCCAGCCCTATCGGGCTGATCCCCGTCGTGAGGATCTCAACCATACCAGTTCCGTCGAGATTAGAACGGTAGATGGCTCCCACAAGCGTGTTGGTCCAATAAAGATGTTGATGGGTGATGTCAAGGCTAAGATCATTGGCGTACCCAACTCCCAAGGCAAGAAAAGTCTGAACCCCTGTCCCATCAGAATTCGCTCTCATGATCCTATTTGTAGCAGAACTCTCGGCCCAGTACATCGTGCCCGTGCTGCTGTTCAAGGTGATGCCATACGGATCGCCGATCGGTTGAACAAGCAACTCCACAATCGACCCGTCCAGATTGGATCGGCTGATTCCGCGCCCTTGAAGTCCCGTCCAGTAGACCTTGGCTGCATCGCTATCCACAAAGATGTTCGAGGTTAGATTCGACCCCGACACAATGGTCTCGTGACCGGTCCCGTCCAGGTTGGCCCGTTCGACCGACTGACCAAAACCGGTTGTCCAGTAGATGTGGCTGGCTTCCGCCGTGTATGGTCCAATCACGCCTGTAACCAGCACCAACCAGATTGTGCCCAAAACTCTCATTCGCCACCTCCAGAAGAAGTTCTGCTTAAAGCGCCTCTCAATCATCGCCCACGCGAATCGCCAACGGCTGACAGTTCCCCAGCGATACCGCAGCTCCGGTTGACAAGATGACCCTGGCATCGGTTAGCCCAAGAGAGCATCCATGCCCAACATCGGCAACCTGAACCAGGAGCGTGGCCACTGTAACAGATCCCGGACCGAGTTCGCTCGTGGCAAGGCTGCCAAGGCAGCTTCGCGTCCCCTCTAAATCCCATGAACTGCTCACGGGGCCATCCAGGCCCGTCAGATCAATAATTGGACTCATCCCCTTTCCGACACTCCTTTCCGACACCGGTGGGAGGCAGACAAAAACCACCAACAAGGGCATGATTCTGTTAACATAGCTCTTGGACATCGGGTAGAGCCTCCGCGATGGCTGCGCCACAGTTGCTCCCAGTTCCCGAGTTGTGCGGAGGTCTCTGGGCCACCTCCGCGCCGGCTTCCCCGCAACACGCTGTTTCCCATAACAGCGGATGGGCTTGGGCTTGGGCTCAAGTGCCGCCCCTACCTCCCGATCCCATAGCCCCCTTCCCTCTACTGCGATACACTATACACCCATTCCGAGGGTCTTTCAAGGGTTGTTCTCGGACATTTTCCGATCGCGTATCCTGCCGGACGGCCAAGGCCCTGTTCTGCCGCTCCAGTTCACCCGCGGCGAGGATGGGCCACCCGGCCGAGCAGAGCCGCGACCGTGAGGGAGTGGAGCACGCAGAGCAACCGCTCCCCTACGGTCGCGGCTCTGCTCGGTCGTGGCTCTGCTCGGGCGCGGAGCGGAGGTGCGGCGGGGATGCTTGCGGGGCGGCGGCGGTTGGCCTAATATCGCCCCCGGCTCTGAATGAAACGGGCGTGACTCGTCTCCCGCGGGGCAAAATGGGGACAGGCACCGCTGGAGCGATGGGTCACAGGCCCTGAACCTGGCCCGCATCCGAGGATGCCGGCTTCATCAGGCGTCGCCGGCGCGGAGCCAGTCCCCATTTCGCCCCGAGGTCGCGATCCTCGCGTACGCGGCTGGCGAATGACAGCCGAATGGAACCCAAGGAGAAGACGGCGCATGTCGGCACATACGGCGACCCCCGGCGGCCTGGAACTTTGCCCGCTGATCCGCGACATTGCGGACTTCCCCAAGCCGGGGATTCTGTTCCGCGACATCACGCCGCTGCTGCGTGACCCGGCCGGGCTGTCCCTGGCGGTCGAGTTCCTCACCCAGCCGTTCCGCAGCAAGCATATCGACATCGTGGTGGGGGCCGAGTCGCGGGGTTTCATCTTCGGGACGGCGGTGGCCCGGAACCTCTCGGCGGGCTTCGTCCCCATCCGCAAGCCCGGCAAGCTGCCGGCCGACAAACGCAGCATCACCTACGAACTGGAATACGGTAAGGACACGGTCGAGATCCATGCGGACGCGATCCGGCCCGGGCAGCGGGTGCTGATGATCGACGACCTGCTGGCCACCGGCGGGACGATGAAGGCCTGCTGCGAGCTGGTCGAGCAGATCGGCGGGAACATCATCGCGGTGGCCGTGCTGATCGAACTCATCGCCCTGGGCGGCCGCGAAAGGCTCGCCAAGTGGCCTTTCCACTGCGTCCTGTCCTACGACTGAGGGGGCACGGACATTGCTGGGCAACCTGTACTGGCCGCTGTTGATCCTGGTGGTGGGCGGTTGCGTCGGCAGCTTCCTCAACGTGGTGATTTACCGCTGGCCGCGCGGCCTTTCCACCCGCCATCCGCGGCGGTCCTTCTGCCCCGCCTGTGAATCCGCGATTGCCTGGTACGACAACGTCCCGGTCCTGAGCTACCTGGCCCTGCGCGGCCGGTGCCGGCACTGCCGTCTGGTGATCCCGTTGCAGTACCCGCTGGTCGAGCTGGCGACGGCGGCGGTCTTCCTGATGACGTACGACGCCCTGTTTGTGGCCGGGCTGCGTGAAGGCGTCACCGGGCTGGCGACGGACTGGCCGTTGCTGCTGGGTCACTGTGTGCTGTTCGGGTCGCTGATCGCGCTGTCGGTGATGGATCTGGAAGCGTACATGGTGGACATCCGGCTGACGTGGCTGGCGGCGGCGGCGGGGGTGGTGATGCACGCGGTGTGGACGCCGGCGGGAAGCTGGACGCCGAGCGGGGGGGCATGGCTGGGCGCGGAGGCCGACGGGGCAGGCGGGTGGCTTCGACCGGGCGTGACGCAGGCGGGCCTGGCCATGGCGGCGACCTTGGGGCTTGGGCTGGGGGCCTTGCTCACTTGGCGGAGCACCGAGGCGGCGGGCGAGCTGGAGCCGGGCGGCGACGATTCCTCCTTGCCGGTGAGCGGCGTGGTGGAGGAGGAGGTGGGGGCCGAGGGGTCCGGCCCGCAGGCCAGCGGGGCACGCTGGCTCCTGGCCCTGCCGCTGGTGGTCCTGGTGGGGCTGTATGTGGTCTTCGTTGTGCAGGCCGGAGAGGGGGGGGCAAGGAGCGGGGGTTGGCCTGGGGGACAGGACTTGTGGTCGGCCGGCAGCCCGGGGGCGGCGAGGCTGGGGCTGGGGGGCTTGGCCGTCTTTGTCGCCTTGGCCTTGGCCGCCAGCCACCCGCGGCCGGAGGCGGATTGCGAGATCGCCGAAGCGATCGAGGCGGAAGCGGTGGATGCCCGGCGGCTGGCGTTGGGGGAGCTGAAATTGCTGGCTCCTGCGGTGGTATTGGGGGTGGTGGCGGTCTACGGGCTGGTCTGGGTGGAGGATCCCGGCTGGCAGGAGGGGGGCAACCGGTTGCTGCACTGGCAGCCGGTCGGGGAGTGGCGGCCGCTGTGGGGACTGGCGACCGGGCTGACGGGCTGGGTACTGGGCGGGGCGATCGGGTGGCTGGCACGGATCATCTTCACGCTGGCGCTGGGCAAGGAGGCGTTGGGGATGGGCGACGTGCACATCCTGGCGGCGGCCGGGGCGGTGGCCGGCTGGCCGGTGGCCTGGCTGGGCTTTTTCCTCGCGGCCCCGCTGGCCCTGGTGGCGGTGGGCGTGATCGCCCTTCGGCGGCAGTCGCGCACGCTACCCTACGGCCCGTGGCTGGCCTTGGCCTTCTTTCTGGCGAGCCTGTTCCAGGATAGCATCCTGGCGTATCTGCGGATACGCTGGATGTTCGAATAGGAACGGAGCCAGCACGGAGCCGGATATGGCACTTGCCCTGAAACGCGCGAAAGTTTATCTTAAGACCGGCGCGATCGCAGCGGTCATCGTGATCGGGCTGCTCGTTTTCTGGATGAACCGGGGCAACACGGCGAAGGTCTGGTTCATTCACGAGTACCCCGAGATCCCCGTTCTGTGGCTGATCCTGATCACGGGGGTTTCGTCGATCCTGGGCTGGTGGGGCGTCCGCAAGGTGGCGGGCGTCCTGCGTGATCTCCGCGAGTTGCGCCGCGCCCGCGATGCGGGGCGTCAGATCAACGAGCAGCGCCGGCTGGCCGACCAGTTGGCGGAACGAGAAAAGCGAATCGATGAGAAGGTCCGTCGCTCGCTGACGGAGGATGCCCCATCCTAAGGAGGTAGTGTCATGAGAGGCCTGACGCGGAATGTTTGCCTGTTGTTGGCTACGGTCGTGATGATGAGTGCGATCGGCTGCCAGGAACCCGACACGGGCATGAGCGCCCAGGAACAGGCGGCCCAGGATGCCGCCAACCGCATCGCCGACCTCGAGCGGCAGCTTGCCCAGGCGCGGGCGGATCGCAACGCCGATCAAGAGCGCATGCTGGCTCTGCAGAACGAACTGGATCGGCTCCGCGACCAGCTTGCCCAGGCGCAACCGAGCGACGGCTGGACGTCGGTGCCCGGCGGGGCGATGATCTCGCTGGAGGCCACGGTGCTGTTCGATTCGGGGAAGGCGACGCTCCGGCCGGCCGGCCAACAGGCACTCAACGACGTGGCCCAGGCGATTCAGACGCGATTCGCCGGACACGACATCTATGTCTTCGGGCACACCGACGACGAGCCCATCAAGGTGAGCGGTTGGAAGGACAACTACGAGTTGAGCTGCCAGCGGGCTCTGGCCGTGCTGCGCCATCTGCGGGCCCGGGGTGTTCCGCCGATGATCTGCGCCGGCGGCTGGGGCGAGGACCGACCGGTGGGGAGCAACGCCTCCGCCGCGTCGCGCCAGGCCAACCGTCGCGTCGAGATCTTCGCCATGGCTCAGCGGCAGTAGGGCGCGGGCCCTGCGCGAGCGTGCCAACAGAAGGCACAAAGGGCGGCCCTCAGCTCTGTGCCGAGGGTGGGTGGCCCATCCCCGCCGTGGTGGGGGTGGGCTCGCGATGATCGAGCGCGTGGGAAAGTGCTTTTCACCTTTCCCACGTTGCGCAATGCGACGCTAATATGACAGCGCTGGATGGCGCTTTCCGGTAGCGGCCGGCGCCTGAGGCCCTTTCGCCGCCCAACGGCCGCCAGAGGCGGCGGCCGCTACGAAGCAGCGCTGTCATACTAACGCTGGGGTCAGCCCTCGAGTCCCAGCGGGGCGGCGGACGCCTTCTGTTCTCCGTGCTGGAGCCATTCCCGCGAAATCGCCACGACTTTCAGCCGGTTCAGCCCACCCACCTTGGAGTCGCCCGCGCAGTAGCTGAGGATGACGCGGTCGCCGACAAACGTCATGGAGGTGTAGCAGTACCAGCCGTCGGGGTTGCCCTCGATGACGCGGCTGGGGCTCCAGGTCCGGCCGTCGTCACGACTGAGAGCCAGGCACAGCGGGGTACGCTTGCCGGGCGGAAACGCGTGCCAGCCGGAGTGATCGTTCCAGACAGCCAGGAGGTCGCCCGTCCAGGGTAGGCGTCCGATGGTGGCCGGGCTTCGCGGTGAGGCCAGCGGGCCGGGCTTCGGTGTCGTCCAGTGTTCGCCCCCGTCGTCGGAGAAGCATTCGTACTGGGTGCCCTGGTCGGTGCGAATGTACATCATCAGACGCCCGTCCTTAAGCTCGATCACGCCGGGCTCCTGGAGCATCGGGGTGTTCGGGGCGGGCGGCGAGGGGTTCATCGCGTCGGCCCGCCAGGTGCGGCCGCCGTCGTTGGAGAGGAACATCCGCATCATCGCCCGAGGGGAGAAGCTCTTGGCTGTCCCATCGGGGCAGGGGTGCAGCGCGGCGGGCACCACCAGCCTGCCGGTACTGAGCTGCGCGACCCGCCCGTTGTTGACCACGTGGTACCCGTCGCCCAGGGTGACGCGCATCGGTTCGCCAAGTGTGGCCAGCTCGTCGGTCGAACGGCGGACGTACATGAGCAGGTCGTCCCAACCGTGCTTGCGAAGGTAGAAGAGCAGCAGCTCACCCGTCTTGAGCCGGGCGAAGCTCACGGACATGACGTTGGCCTGACCTTCGTTGGGAATGAGGACGCGGTCGGCGGACCAGGTCTTGCCGCCGTCGTCGCTGGTGCGGGCCACGATGTCGGCCGCGGAGTGGTCCGCGGCGCCGCCGGTAAATCGCGTATAGGCCAGGCAGAGCCGCCCATCGGCCAACTGGACAATGTCGCCTTCCGAGTTGCGCGGGTACTCGCTGGTGGGCTCGATGACCAGCAGAGTTTCGATACCCGCCGCCCGCGCCGGGGTCCCCAGTCCGAACCAGCCGACGACCAGCACGAACAACGCAGCAGCTCTCATCAACATGGTCTCACGCTCCAATAGCGGCCACATCACGCTTCTGATCCGTGGATTTCGACAGCTCCCGTGTCTTAGAGCGTGTGTGAGAAGCCCTCGGAAGAGGGACAGTCCCCATTTCGCCAAGCGCCGGCCCATTTCCGAGGTCCTACGCGAGGGCAATGCCGTACCCCAGGCGGCGAAATGGGGACAGTCCCTGGGCCTCTCACACACCCTCTTACAGATAAACGAGATCGGCCCAGATAGCCAGAAGCGGCCTCAGCGGGAGGTGAGCAGGACCGTGCCGACGGTGCGCAACAGGATGATGAGGTCGAGTTCGACGGACATGTGCTTGATGTACCACAGGTCGAGCTGGAGCTTTCGGCGGGCGTCCTCGACGCTGGCGCCGTAGCGGTAGTTGATCTGGGCCCAGCCGGTGAGGCCGGGTTTGATGAGGTGGCGTTCGTTGTAGTAGCGGATGCGGCCGGCCAGTTCGCTGACGAACTCCGGTCGTTCAGGGCGGGGGCCGACGACGGACATCTGGCCAAGCAGGATATTCCAGAGCTGGGGCAACTCGTCGAGCCGGGTTTTGCGCAGATACCATCCGAAGCGGGTGATCCGCGGGTCATCGACGGCGGCCCAGACGTGACCGTTACTCTCGGCTCCGTCGCGCATGGTGCGGAACTTGTGGAGGTTGAAAGTCCGGCCGTTGAGCCCGACGCGGCGTTGGTGGTAGAAGACGGGGCCGCGCGTGTCGAGCCGGACGAGCAGTCCGATCAGGGGCCAGAAGGGCAGGGTGATCAGCAGGCCGATGGTCGCGAGCAGCAGGTCGCCGGCCCGCTTCATCATGAGCTGGGCCTCGCGGTAGTGTTTGAGATCGGCGAAGAGGAACCAGCTGGGTTCGAGGTGGGCGACGGGGACCTCGCTCATGACCTGTTCGTAGAAGGTGGACAGGTGGGTGACGCGGCAGCCGAGCTTGAGGCAGCCGAGCATGCGGTCGAGCACGCGGGGGTTTTTGGCCGGCCCGGGGCCGACAACGACTTCGTCCACCCCGAGTTCGAGGCAGATACGTTCGATGTTCTCAATGGTGCCGACGACGATCGCCCCGTCGACCTGGCGGCCGACTTCGTGGCTGTCCATGGAGACGTAGCCGACGAGACGGTACCGTCTGGAGAGGCCGTCGGTGGAGGCGGCCTCGGGGCAGATCTGGGAGAGTCGGCTGCGGCGGTCGGTGCCGACGATGAGGAAGGTCCGGCTGTGACTGTTGACGCACCAGCCGGCCAGGAGGCGGAGGGTCGGACCGACGGCGAGGTAGAGCAGGCCAGCCATGAGCAGCACGCGGCGGCTCAAGTCTTCGTACATGAACAGGTGGAAGACAATGAAGGTGACGGCCGTCGCTCCGGCGATGCTGAGCACCGAACGGGCGATGATGCGTGAGCGCCGGAGCAGGGTCTGTTGTTCGTAGAGTCCGAAGACCAGGCCGGCCAGGATCAGGGCGATGGCCTGCACGAGGCAGGTCTCGCGCCAACTGATGGTCAGCCACCCGCCCTGAGGCACCCAGACGGACCAGAGGTAGGCGAGGTAGACGGCAGTGGAGACGACGGCCACGTCCAGCGTGATCCAGGCCAGCGAGGGCAGGTCGAGCAGGGCGCTGCCGATGGCCCCGAGCCGACCGCGGCGGGCGAGGGTGACCGGGGGATCGGCGGGGATGAGCCGGGGATAGACCGGGTGTGTCTGGGCCGACGCCGCCGGGCTCTGCCGAAAAGCCAAGTGGGTGGTGAACAGATTGAGAGCCACCGTCTCCGCTCGAAAATGACTGCAAGGGATGCGGGGTACGGCGGATTCATCCGGCCGGTCCGGGCATCCCTGAACTCATAGTCGGTATCGGTGCACGCGGGGCGAGCCCTGAGTTATCCACCCCGCGGTGGGCGGGATTATCCCCGATATAGCTGAAGCGGCGGCCCCGATTGCCGATAATTTCTGATGCGAGGAAAGACCGTCTCCTTTTGAGTGCGGAGCGCGCGCATGGATGCACAGTGCCGTCAAACCCATCGGATGTGGCGAGGCCCAGCGACGTTGGCCTTGGGCGTGGTTTTATCGGTCCCTGGAGGCTGTCAGAAGCCGGAGCCGCCACCGGCAGCGTACATGGGCCCGACGCTGGCCAGCCTGGAGCTGGGAGCCGAGCGTCTGCCCGCGGATCCGACGGGCTTCGTTTTGCTGAGCCAGGAGCCCTCGGTGGGCCGGTTCCCGAACGCCCTGGCGGTCGCCCGCCTTGAACCGCCGCAGGGGGGCTTCGCGCCCGAGGATCTCGGCGAAGGCCCGCGGGAGAACTGGTGGGTACGCACCATTCGCTGGGAAGAGGCGATGAACTGGAACCGGTTGTGTAACACGGTCCCGAGCATCCGCGAGGTCATCGTGCTCGATCGGTTTACGACGGTCCGACCGGATGCCCGGCCGGAGGAGATCACCGTGTCTGCCCGGCGGCTGGAGGCGGGATTGTGCCTGGTGTACGGTCCCAGCCCGGCCGAGGCGGGATACGCGGGATTGTGGGGCGTGATCGCCGACACCGCCAGCAACACCCGGGTGGCGTTCGTCCAAGCTCAGGCGGGCCCGAAGGATTTTCAACCGCCGCCCGCTGATCGGCCGAGCGAGGACCTGCGGCACGTCGACCCGAACTACCTGGCGGAGCGCAAATTCCAGCAGGAAGTGCGCAAGTGCCTGCTGGCCCTGATCGCGATGGATTCGCCGCCGGCCACCACGCAGCCCAGCCCCTGGCGCACGGATGCGCCGGCCGCGATGCAACCCGTGATCGTCGTCCCGGAACGTGTGGGCAGGTGGTAGGTTTCGTCGCGAAGAGGTAAACCGATAGCCGGTTTTGCTCGCGGAGGATCGCGAAGAGGTAAACCGGTAGCAGGTTTTGCTCGCGCCCCTCATCCCTTCTTTTCTATATCCTCCTACTCTTACTCCTACTCCTACTCCTATTCTCCTATCGCACCCGGGGACTTGCGTCCCCGGCTCGCTCATCACTCATCACTCAGTACTCATCACTCATCACCACTTCCGACACCACACAGGCGTGCTTGCCCGAAGCGGTGGGTGGGATGTGGTCGCGGCGGTGGATGCGGATCGTGACACCGTCGCCCATGCGCTGGCGCAGTCGGTCCTCGACGAGCCGCTGCTGCTGGAGGGTGAAGCGTGCATCGGGGACGACTTCGACGTCGAGGCGCTCGAGCGAGGGCTGGGTGACGCGGAACTGGGCGAGTCCCTCGGCCTCGCGGAGGACGTAAATGAGCGACAGGGCGTGCATGCGGCGGATAGTCGCCCCTTCGCGGCAGACGATGTGATCGGTGACCCGGCCGCGAACCTCGGCGAGGACGGTGTGCGCCCGTCCGCAAGAGCAAACGGCACCGTGGTCGGCCGACCGGGCGAGGTCGCCGATGCGGTAGCGGATCAGGGGCATGGCGAAGGCTTCGAGGTGGGTCAGGGTGATTTCGCCGATCTGCCCGGGAGCGACCGGTCGGCCGGCGGGATCGAGCAGCTCGACGATCATGTTCTCGTCGGCCACATGGAGGCGGCCGACCGGGCAGGCCAGTGCGGTGCAGCCGCCGTCCCGGCTGCCGTATTCGACGACGACCGCCTTGCCGAACATGGCGGCGATGACCTCGCGGTCCCGTTCGAGAAGCACCTCGCCGGTGACGAAAACGGCCCGCAGCCGGTCGGAGCCGAGGTCGCCGGGCCGCAAACCCCGGTCGGCCGCGTGCCGGGCCAGCAGGGCCAGCGAGCTGGCATAGCCGTAGAGACACGCCGGTCGCAGCGAGCGGATGGAGGCAATGTAGCCGTCCATGGTCGCGGCGGTCATGTTGAAGGCGTTGAGCAGGTACTGATTGAGCAGCGTGTCGCGCAGGCGGCGCAGGCGGTCGTTGCGCGTCAGCTCGAAAGGTGCGCCCCAGAGCAGTACTTCGGGATCGCCCGGTCGGACACCCCACCAGCCGCGGGCTCGCCAGCGGGCGGCGGCGTCGGCGGATGAACGGAAGCGGTCGATGTGGAACTGCAACGGCTCGCCGGTCGAGCCGCCCGTCTGGTAGAGCTGGGCTCCGCCCGGGCACGCCCGCCAGGTCATCGCGGCGTGATGCTCGCGAATGTCGGCCCGGGTGAGCGGCGGCAGGCGTTCGAGGTCCGCCGGACTGAGCCGCGGGTCATCCGCATCAAGCCCCGCGTCGCCGAAGCGTTGAGCGTAGAAGGGGCAGTGCCGGGCGGCGGACTGCAGCACGCGGCGCAGCTTGTGTTGTTGCAGCTCGCGCAGGCGGTCGGCGGACCAGCGATCAGAACGGGCGAGCTGAGCGGCACGCCGCATGGTATCGCGCCCGCGGAGGCGTTCGGTGAGGGGCCAGAAGACGTGCCCGGCGATCCAGGGGGGAATGGTGGTTCTGGGGTTCATGGTGTTTCCCCCGTCAAGAGGTCTGTTGTGCGTCGCGAAGAGGCAAGCTCGTAGCGGGGTTTGCTCGCGAAGGGGGGCGCGTCTGTGATCGGGGCTGCGGGGCTGTTCTGCGCAGCGGCGAGGACGCGGGCGAAGACGGCATGGACCTGTTGGGCGGTCTGTTGCCAGTTGCGGGCGGCGCCGTGGCGGGCGATCGCGGCGTGGTCCCAGGTTTGACGCAGTGCGGCCGCCACCGCTTGGGCGAGTGCCGGGGCGTCGCCGTCGGGGACGATGGTGCCGAGTGCGGGGTTGATGATCTGTTCGCGGTTGCCGCCGACGTCGGTGGCTACGACGGGAGTGCCCGCCGCCAGGGACTCGCTGATCACATTACTCCAGCCTTCGCTGCGCGAACCGTTCACCGTCAGGTCGGCGGCGTTGTAGAGGTCGTTGAGTGTGAGGCCCGATGCGGGGCCGATGAACTGCACGCAGGGGTTCCCGGGACCGCTGTCTGTCGAGCGATTCACGGCGGTGATGCGGCGGAGGAGTTTCGCCTGGAAGGAGCGTTCTCCCCGGTAACTGCCCACGAGAATGAGCCGAACGTCACCCACCGCGGCCCGAACGGCGGGCATGATCGAGACCAGGCGGTCGAAGCCTTTGAGACGCTGCAGGTGTCCGACGGCCAGGATGTAACGGGTGGCGGGCTCCCACCCCAGGGTGGCCCGGGTCCGTTGGCGGTCGAGCGGATGGAACACGTCGGCATCGACGCCGTTGGGGATCACGTCCACGTCGAGATCGGACCCGCCGACCTTGTGCACCCAGCCGGCCAAGCTCTTGCTGACGGCGACGCGAGCGGCGACGCCGCGCAGCATGAGGTGGATCTGCCAGCGGCGCAGCGTGCGGCGCGAGAGGGAGACGATCTTGCCGCGCACGGTGACGACGACGGGAATCCCGAGGCTGCGCCCGGCCAGCCACGCCCCGACGCCGTCGGGGTAGACAAAGTGTGCGTCGATCAGGTCGAAGCCGCTTCGCCCGCGAGCCCGCCACCGGCGCACGAAGCCGGTCAAGGCGTGGGCGAAGGCCAGGCCGTCGGCCGCCCAGCCGAGGACCGGCACGCTCACGAGTCGCGGGTAGCTCACCGGCAGCGGATCGGGCACGATCGCCCCCGCACCGCGGGGAAAGGAGGATCGCCCCCTTCGCAGCAGCGGGCACCACGGCTGCGGGGCAACGACCTGGACGTCGGTCTGCGGCCGGTTCGCCACCGCCGCGGCACGGCGCAGGATGAAGATGCCTTGCTCGGGAGCGGCCGGCGTCGGATAGCAGAGCGTGGTGGTGAGAATCCTCACGCCGGCACCTCCATCTTCCTGTCGCGTACGGTAACGCTGGGGAATGGAGAATGAGGAATGGAGAATGGAGAAAGGGCGGTGTTGGTCCCGGCATATTCACGGGCCCACAGTTCCAGGGCGAGCATGGTCCACAGCACGTGGCCGTGGGTTGCGAACCCGCGCTGATGGTCCGCCACCAGACCCCGCACCGCGGTCGGTTGCAGCCATTCGTGGGCTCGGCTGTGCCGGTCGGCGAGCGTGTCCGCGGCCAGCTCGCGAAGCGGCCCGCGGAACCAGCCATCCACGGGCACGTCAAAGCCCTTCTTCGGGCGTTCGGCCACACGGGTGCCCAGCCAACCGGCTACCACCTCCCGGAGAACGATCTTGCCGCGCGACCCGTCCAGCTTGAGGCGGGCGGGCATCCGGGCGGCCAACTCGACCAGCCGATAGTCCAGCAGCGGCACGCGCACCTCGAGCCCGACGGCCATGCTCGCCCGATCCACCTTGGTGAGCATGTCATCGGGCAGGAGGGTCTTCATGTCCAGGTACAGCAGCCGGCCGAGGCGGTCCGCCGAGCGGTGCCGAGCGAACAGGTCGCGGCCGCGCGTGAACGGGTCGTACCCGCCCGCCGCTTCGCGCATCTCCGGCCGCAGCAGGAGTCCGGGCAGCGTCCCGGCGTGCAGGGCGACGCTGCGCAGGTGGGCGGTGGCGGCGTCGCAGGCGAGGTTTTGGAGAGTTCTTTTAGCCCGCAGGGGTCGCGGCAGCCAGTCGCCCTTGGGGTAGAGCCGGCCGGCCAGCCCCACGGTCGGCCGACGCAGCCAATCCGGGCAGAGGGACCGCACTGCCGCCTCCGCCAGATCGAACCGGTAACGCCGATACCCCGCGAGCATTTCGTCACCGCCGTCGCCGGCCAGGGCGACCTTGACCCGCTCGCGGGCCACGCCGGACAGGTAGAAGGTCGGCACGGCCGACGAGTCGCCGAACGGCTCGTCGAAGTGGCGGGCGAGTTGCTGAGCCGCCCGGGCCGCATCCGCCCGAACCAGCACTTCGTGGTGATCGGTGGCCAAGAGGTCGGCGACGACGCGGGCCTGGGCTCGCTCGTCGTGGTCGTGCTCGTCGAACCCGACGGTATGGGTGAGCAGCGGGCCGGAACCGCAGCGCTTCATGGCCGCCACCACCGCCGAGGAGTCCACCCCGCCGCTGAGGAACGCTCCGAGCGGCACGTCCGCCACCAGCCGCATCCTCACCGCATCTTCGAGCAGGGCCGCGAAGTCGGTGCACCAGCGATCGGCGTCGGCGGGCGACACCGGCCCCGGGTCGGCCTCGCCTGCCGGGATGTCCCAGTAGCGCCGAAGCGTCAGCCCGCCGGCGGTGCCCACCGCCAGGAACCCCGGTTCGAGCTTGTGCACGTTCTTGAAGATGGTGCGGGGTGCGGGCACGTGCCCGAAGGTCAGGTAATCCACCAGGGCGCAGGGGTCGGTCCGCGGGTCCAGGTCGCCGGCGGCCAGCAGGGCCTTGAGCTCTGAACCGAACGCCAGCCGATGCCCGTCATGGTGCCAGTAAATCGGCTTGATACCCAGCCGGTCGCGAACCAGCACGAGCTTGCGGCGGCGGCTGTCCCACAACGCAATGGCGAACATGCCGTTGAGGTGCTCGACGAAGGCTTCGCCGTGCTCCTCGTAGAGGTGGACGATGATTTCGGTATCGCTGCGGGTGCGCAGCACGTGACCGCGGGCGCGAAGCCGGTCGGCCAAGGCCGCATGGTTGTAGATCTCGCCGTTGAAGACGACCCAGACCGTGCCGTCCTCGTTGGATAGCGGCTGGTGGCCGGTGTGCAGGTCGATGATACTCAGGCGGGCATGGCCCAGGCTGGCGAAGCCGTCATGGTACAGACCCTGGTCGTCCGGGCCGCGATGGCTCAGCGTCGCCGCCATGACCGCGCCCACGGTGCGCTCATCGGGTTTTAAGCCGCCGAATCGGACCAGGCCGGCTATCCCGCACATGGAGACGCCTCCAGTGGTTGTGCCCCATTGCCTGGCTGAACCCCGGCGGTGCGTACGACCACGCCGTGAAGGTGAGAAGTGAGAAGTGAGAAGTGAGAACACCTTGCCTGAGCCGTTGTCCTCTGAGCCTTGCCGATGGTGTGGGCTCCCGGCACATGTTGGAAGCGTGTGGTGAATCGAGGGGCAGCGATCGGGGGCCGGTGAGGTTCCCGGATGCGCCCTGCAGAGAAAGCTTTCTCACTTCTCACTTCTCACCTCTCACTTCCGATTTCGTCGGTGTCGTGCGATGCGGCGCCGCGTTGTACCAGCTTCGCGTACAGCGACGCATACTGCTCGATGCACCGGTCCAGGCCGAACCGCTGGACCGCGATGTCCCTGGCCGCCCGCCCCATGCGCCGGCGCATGGGTTCGTCGGCGAGGGCTACCTGGAGCCGTTCCGCGAGTTGCTCGGCGCGATCAGCAGGGACCAGCCACCCGGTCTCCGCCGGGGCGACCAGTTCGCCGGTGCCGCCCACGTCGGTCGCGACGACCGGCAGCCCGCTGGCCATCGCTTCCTGCACCGCAATGCTGCACGCCTCGTAACGACTCGACAGCACGAACACGTCCGCCGCTCGCAACAGCCGGTCCACATCCGGTCGCGACCCGAGGAAACGCACGCACGATCCGCAACCCACGGCCGTCGCCTCGCGTTGCAGCTCGTCGCGCAGCGGGCCGTCGCCGGCCACGAGGAGTTCCGCGGATCGGTGCATCATCCGCACCTGTCGCCAGGCGTGCATCAGTACGTCGAGGGCCTTGATGGGGACCATGTTGGCGACGCACAGGGCCAGCGGCGGTTCCACCGGCAACCCGAGTTCGTGGCGGATCTGTCGCTGTTCGTCGCGGCTCGCGACCGGCCGGTAGCGGTCGAGATCCAGGCCGTTGGGGATGGTGTGCATGTGCGATGGGGGCATACCCCATTCGCGCACGAGTCGCTCCGCCGACTCGCGCGAGACGGTGACGACCGCGTCGGCCCGGCGTGCACACCAGGCATTGAGCCGACGACGGGTGGCACTCAGCGGGGCGAGGTCCGTGCGGCCATGGAAACTCAACACCAGGCGTGGTCGGCACAGGCCACGGGTGGCCAGCACGGCATCGAGCCAGACGCCGGTGCTCAAGGCCTCGACCACGTCGGGCCGAAAAACGCGGATCACACGCCGCAGCCGCCACCAGGCGAGCCGGTCGCGCCCGCGGTTGGGTCGCCCCAACACCCAGGTGGGGGCGTGTTGCCGGCACGCGGCGAGCAGTTGTTCATCACCGTCGCGGAGCACACACAACCCGTGTGTCAGCGGCGTCCCCTCTTCCTGACCAGGCGTTTCTTGCGGGTCGGCACAGATCAGCCGCGCGACCAGGTGCTCCATCCCGCCGCCAAAGAAGCTCGGCAACACATGCAGCACGCGCAAGACGCGGGAGCGCGTGACGGCATGGCACCGGCTTTCAACGGTGTCGCACGGAATCTCAACTGGTGCGGAAGGCGCCACCGCCATGACCACAACTCCAATGCGCCGCGGCTTCAGTCCGCGCGGTGCTTCCTCATCGTGAAAGGCCCCGATCGCATTCGATCATCGCGAGCCCACCCTTGCTGCGCAAGGATGGGCCACCCGCCCCCGAGCGCGTTCGATCGACCGCGCGGGCTAAAAGCCCGCGGCTCTTTGCCGCACCGCCGGTCTTGTTCATACCCCCGCGGGCACCAGCCGGGGGTCTCCGGTCAGCAGGGCCGGGGCGGGTAGCCGCTCGTCGGCCAGCGCGCGGACCTCGTTCTCCACCGCCCGTTCCAGGCAGACCGGCATCATCAGGAACCACCAGGCACCTTCCGTATAGAAGCGGCTGACAAACAGCCCCGCCACCATGTACACGATGATGGCCAGACGGTTGGCGAAGACCAGCATCTCGAACAGGTCGGGGTGGTGCAGTCGCGTGCGGGCCACCCGGCTGACCCGGGACAGCGCATGCCAGGCGGTGGCCAGCACGGCCAGGTAGGCGACCAGGCCGAGCACGCCCGTCTCCGCCGCGCACAGCAGGAACGAGTTGTGCGCATTGCGCATCTCGATGTCCGGATCATCCACGTACTGGGCAATCCGCCGCTCAAAGTGCCCGACGCCCACGCCCCAGGGATTGTCCTTGATCATCCGCCAGGCGCCGCTCCAGAGAACGAAGCGCATGGCCGCCGACTGGTCCCGCTCTTCGGCCGAGCTGAAGATCGTGACCATCCGCTCCCAGAACCAGTTGTCGCTGAGGATGATCCCGCCGATGGTGGCGAGCACGAGCACGAGGATCACCCATCGGCGATATCGACGGGGGATATACCAGATGGCGAGGATGCCGGCGGCCAGACCGGCCATGAAGGCGGAGCGGGTGCGGCACAGGAGGACCGCGTTGAGGGCATAGCCGCCGGCCAGAAACGCCACCACCTTGAGCCACAACTGCTTCTGCTGAAACACCACCGCCGCGAAGGGCATGAGGGCAAACAGGTGGATCGCCAGGCCGGAGGACTCGCGGAAGTCCGGCCCGCCGATGCCGTCCAGCCGGCTCGTCCGGAACGCACCGGGCGGGGCGATCTTCGCCTCGTGGCCCAGATACAGGGCCATCAGGGTGAACACCAGCGTCAGTTGCCACAACCGGTTGCGGGTCACCACGACGTGCGACATGAGCAGGACGAAGAGGAAGACCTTGGCCATCTTGTCGAGAAAGACGTCGGTGCGGTAGCTCCACTGCCCGGCCATGGTCGCTGAGATCAGAATACAGAGGAACATGGCGAGCATGGCCCACTCGGTCGGGTGCAGGAAGCGGCGGCCGATCGGCAGCCGGTTGAGGTTCAACCCCGTGCCGATCAGCAGGCACAACCCGCAGACGAACGAATACCGGAGACCGAGGAAGTCCAGGTACGGCCCCCACCAGGTGGTCTGCGGGTAGACGTGGTAGAGGACGATGTAGCAGATGACGCCGACCATCGGGAACGCGATGGCCGCCCCCGAGCTGCCGAGGAAATAGAGCAGGAAGGCAATGCTACGCAGCGGCATCGCGCATGGCCTCCCTCCTGCCCTGTGGGTCGGCACCGGCATGTCGCCGGCGTCGGCCGCCACGGGAAGCGGCCACTACCGGAGACGTGCGCCCCACGTACCGTCCCTCGTCTTGCCCGTTTCGTCCGCTCATGGCTGACCAATCCGTATCAATTCGTCACCCGTGTCAGCGCCCGAGGTCCGCGTGTCAGCGCCCGAGGTCTTCGAGCCTGAAAGGCTCGTTCTACCAGCCCAGGCCGAAGGCCTGGGAACCGGACCACGCCCGACGGGCCGGCCCTGTAGGGGCCGTTCATGCCTCCCTGCCGCAATGACCTCGCAACCTTCTGAAACCTCTTCGCAGAGCTTCTCAAGCTCGCTTGTCGCCTGGTCCCAGGAACAGGCGGCCAATGCGGTCTGCCGCGCACGAGCCCCCAGCCGCCGGCGCAGATCCGCGTCGCCCAACAGGGTCACCAGCCCATCCGCCCACTCGGCGGGCGAACGTGCGAGCCACACGTTTTCGTCATGCACGCCCGGCAGGCTGCCCAGCGCGGTCGGCGTGCACAGCACCGCCTTGCCCATCGCCCAGGCCTCCATGATCTTGTTCTTGATCCCCGCACCGCTGACCATCGGCACCACGGCCACCGCCGCCCGGGCCACGTGCGGGCGGATGTCCTCGACCCGGCCGAGGAATGCGATGCCCGGCTCCGACCGCAACCGCCGTAAGGCCGGCGGATCGCCCGGGCCGAGGATCGTCCAGCGAAGCTTCGGGTGCAACGCCCGCGCCCGCGGCCAGACCTCGTCGGCGAAAAACTCGATGGCTCGCAGGTTGGGCCCGAAGTCGAGCACGCCCCAGAAGATGACGTTGTCGGCATCCTCGGGCTCGGCCGTGGGGTGATAAGCGTCGCAGTCCACACCGTGCGGAATGAACCTGATCCGCGGATGCCCCGTGTGCAGGCGACAGAACCGCCGGTCCGCTTCGGACAGCACCGTCACCGCACCCACGCGGCGAAGGTGCGTTCGCTGGTAGAGCATCATCGCGACGAACGCCTTGAACGCGGACCACTTCTCACGCAAGCCGCAGCAACGCAGCTCCCGCCAGGCGTGCAGGGCTTCGTCATCCTGCAGGTCGCAAACCGTGGGCACCTCCGGCAAACGACTGAGGCACGAGAGCGTCTGGTAGCCCATGCCGATCACCACGTCGGGCCGCCATTGCCCGGCAAACCGCAGCACCTCGCCCACGAACCGCGGGTCGATGCCGAAGAACCGCTCGATGCGATCCAGCGTTGACGTGCCCACAACATGCGGAGCAACCGCACCCTTGACATCGCTGCGCGACGCAAAGGGCAGGCGGTCGCGGCTCTGATCGTCGCACACCACCCAGGGAAAGCTCAGCGGCGGATCGGCCACCGGCCCCGGCCGTTGAGCCAACAGCAGGAGCTGGTGCCGCTCGGCCAACCGCTTGCACAACTCGTAAGCATGCAGGCGGCCGCCATGACACAACGGCCACGGCAGCTCGGTTCTGACGACGAGTATCCTCACGCAACGACGCTCCGGGCAGCCACAGTCCGCGGCCGCCGGCCTGTCCCGATAACCACGCTCAGTTACGGGATTCATCGGCATCGCAACGGGGTGGGTGAAGCTATCGGACAATCGGGCATCGGGGGTGATGAGTGATGCGTGCTGAGTGAGGAGCGAGCCGGGGACGCAAGTCCCCGGGTGGGGGCGAAGGTCGGGGATCGCTATCAGACCATCAACCGGTACGCCCGATAACTCGGGGCGAAATGGGGACTGGCTCCGCGCCAGGGATGCCTGATGAAGCCAGCGTCCTCGGATGCGGGCCAAGTCCAGGCCTGTGACACATCGCTCCGGCGGTGCCTGTCCCCATTTTGCCCCCGCGCAGGGCGTGAAGTGTGCGTTCGAGCGTCAGGTCGATGCTGAACTGCTCGGCCACGATGCGCCGGCCGGCTTGGCCCATCCGGCGGCAGCAGGCGGGATCGCGGACCAGGCGTTCGAGGGCGTCGGCCAGATCCGCCGGGGCGAAGCCGGGCAGGAGCAGGCCGTTGCGGTCGGGCGTGATTTGCCGGGCGGCGCCGGCGGTCGGCGTGCCGACAACCGGGCGTTCACAGGCCATCGCCTCCGCCAGGGCCAGGCCGAAAGACTCCGTCAGGCTGCACAGGGCGAAGATGTCCAGCGCGCTATAGAACGTCGGCATGTCTTCAACAAAACCCACGAAGTGAACGGTGTCGGCCACACCGCGGTGCTTGGCAAGTTCAAGCAGGGCGGTGCGCTCCGGCCCATCACCGGCGATGACCAGCGAACAGAGTACGCCGCGGCGGTACAGGATGGCCACGGCCTCGATCAGCAGATCGACGCCCTTGCCGGCCACCAGTCGGCCGGCCGTCCCGATGACCGTGGGTCCGGTCTCGGCCGCGTCGGGCAAGCCCCATTGCCGGCGCAGATCCTGCCTGCCGCTCGACGAAAAGCGGAACTCTTCCAAGTCCACGCCATGCGGGACGATGTGAATATGTGCGGGATTCACGCCCTGCCACCGGGTGATGCGGCGGCCGTCCTCTTCGTTGAGCACGATGACCGCGTCGGCCGCCGTGGCCGCGAGGCGATGGCGCAGGGCTTGCGGTACCCGCCAGCTTTGCAGTCCCTCCATGCGCCCGCCGAGCCATTGCGGTCGCAGCCGCCGATGATCGCGGGCCTCGACCATCTGGTGGACCCAGACGACGGGGATCCCCGCCCAACGGGCCAGCCAGGAGTGCAACCAGAACCGCGGCCGCCCGGAGGCATTGATCACCAGGCCGTCCGGGCGGTGCGCCGCGAGCATCTCGCGGAAGCAGCGGATCATGTCGCGGACCGAAGCAGTGGACAGCAGGCGCTGTTCGGGCAGCAGCCCCGCGATCGCGGCTTGGACCTCGGCCTCAGTGCCTTGGGGAGGAACCCAGTGGATATGCGGTTCGATGCTTTGTCGCTGAGCCGCGCGGGCCATGGCCACGATGTAGCGCTCGGCCCCGCCGAAGCCCGGCGCGTCCGTGATGAAGGTCAGCCTGCGGATCGGACGTCTCATGGTCATTGCTCAAAGCGGCCGACGAGCATCTGTGTGCATCTGAGTGATCTGTGGGCAAAAGAAGGAGGGCCCACAGATCACTCAGATTGACTCAGATAGAGCTTAAAGATCCTTGCGTCTCCCGTCGGTGTCCATCGCCGGCCGTGCCATACTTAATACGTCCGCGAAGCGGCCGGCCAGCATTTGCCGGTCATAAACGTCCAGGCATGGCCAGCGTCGGTCCGCCCAGCGGTTCCCATCCAGATACCCGGCCGCGATCTGCTCGGTCGCATCCTCGACCTGTCGCGAATCCTCCATCGGCACGACGTCGGCCGCACCTGCCTCGACCGCGAGCGTCGCCGTCTCCGTCCCGGGCGGTGCCAGCACCAGCAGGTGCGTCGGCAGGGCGAACAGTTCGAACAGCTTGGCAGGGATGCATTGCCGCGTGTGCCGGCAGTCCGGCACCAGGACCACGGAGCACGCGGACGCGGCGATCAAGCGAATCACCGCCGCATGTTCGAGATAGCCGGCCAACCGCATCCATGCGGGGCAAGCCCCCTGCCAATACCGCTGCTGCCGGGCATCGAGCGTACCAGCCACCACCAGCCGAACCCGCCCCTGCCACTCTGGATGCCGGGCGAGCACCCGGCTCATGGGTTCGACGACCCGACTCAACTCCCGCCGCCCGTAAAATGCCCCCGCCGCCACGAACACACACTCCGCCGGTTTATCGATGCTCCGTTCGATCAGTGCCGCGGTCACGTCGTCGCGGTCGAAGCCGTTGGTGATCGACCGCACGTTGTGCCGGTGGCGGCCTGGGTAGCGGCTCAGCAAGTCCTCGACCAGGGCCTGGCAGGTGGTGACGACCATCGCGGCCCGTTGCATGATCTGCCGTTCGAGTCGGCGCATGGCTTCAGCCCGACGGTGATCGCGGCCGGCGAGGTCGAAGTCGCTGACCAACGGGTCGCGCACGTCGGCCACCCAGGGCAGGCCGGTCGCATGCGCCAGGCGCAAGGCCACCTCATGCACGACGACCGGCGGACCGGTGGAGATGATCACATCGAAAGGCGTCTGTCGATGGCGGCGCAACGCGGCCCGGATCGCGGCCGGCACCCACAGCGACGCGCCATCCTGCAGCCCTAATCGCTCTGCCCAGCGCGCGAACCTCCAAAAGAAGCGTTCCTCAATCCAGGCCGGCGACCAGGGCGCTGATGGGTCTTTGGTAGGCGCTGCTTCGGTGTGATGAAAGCGTCGTAGCAGGCTGCCAATCCGCCCGGCGAGGCAGGCCGGCTCCAGACCGCGCACCCGATGCACTGGAGTGTCGTTGGGCAGATCAGCCATCAACGAGGGGTCGGACCAGGGAAAGCGTTCGTGCCCCGCCGTCAGCACCTCGACCCGCCAGCCACAGGCCGGCAGATACTTGACCAGCTTGGCCGCTCGCTGAACGCCGCTGCCGCCGGTGGGAGGAAAGGTGTAGCTGATAAGGAGCACCCGGCCGTCACCACCGCCGCCTGATGTGGTAACGGCCGGGGCATGTGCGATCCATTCCCCCCACTTGCCGGAAGGCGGCCCGCTATCGAGGGCGTTACCCTCGGTTCCCTCCATCGGCTGCGGTCGCACCCGCGGAAGGTTGGCTGTGCCCGGCAACTGGAATATCGGAACTTCCAGGCCGCAACTCATGTTAACACCCCGGACAGACCGGTTGCGGACAACGAGCCGCGGGCTTCAGCCCGCGCGGTTCTTCGAACGGGATCAGCGGTTGCCCTGCGCACAGGCACCGCGCGGGCTAAAGCCCGCGGCTCCTTGGTGTGCCGTCGCAGCGCCTGCGTATAGACGCTCTCCACGCGGGCCAGCACGCGGGGCCACGTCTGGTTGGCCGCGTGCTCGCGGACGCGGTCCGCGTCGAAGCACACCTCACGGCGGAAGAATCGCGCGAGGGCCTCGGCAATCGCCTCCGTGGATGAATCGCTCGCAAAAAAGCCGGAAACACCGTCGGCCACGGCCTCTGGGGCACCGCCATAACGACCGGCCAATGAGGGCGTCCCCAACGCGGCCGCCTCCAGGTACACGATTCCGAAGCCCTCAATGTCCGCCGGGCTCGGACGCGGCACGAGCACGAACAGGCTGCTGGAGGCGTACGCTTGGCTCAGCTCGACATCGCTGACCCGCCCGAGGAAACGCACGCGCTCGCCGAGACCCAGTTCGGCGGCAAGCTGCTCAAGCTGCGGCCGAGCCGGTCCGTCGCCCACGATCCAGTATTCGAGGTCCACGCGGCCGGCCAGCAGGGCGACCGCCCGCAGGCATCCGTTCACGTTCTTGCGCTGGTTGGCGGTGTCGAGATTGCAGACGGTGAGCAGTCGGCCCGGGTGTCGGGGCTCAGACGCGCACGTGTGATCGAGCGGCAGAAACCGTGGATCGACGCCGTTGGGCACCACGGTCAGCGGCCCCGTCGAGGGATACTCACGACGGAACCGCCGGGCGGAGAACCGGCTGCACGTCAGCACGTGGTCCACGCAGCGCAGAGCGAACGGGTAAAGCGCCCGCCGCACCGCCCGCCGACCCATCAGCCCCGACGCCCGCCAGAGCATCGGCAGCCGATC
>CAZEEJ010000081.1:0-22983 GCA_964511155.1 uncultured Planctomycetales bacterium
CCCCCCCCCCCCTGACCCCCGGCGGGGGGGGGGGCGGGGGACGGGGAAGGGGGGGGCGGGGGGGGGGGAATGGGGATCGGGGGTCGGGGGTCGGGGGTCGGGGATCGGGGGTCGGGGAACGGGGAAAACGCCCGCCGGGGACGCAAGTTCGAGCCGGGGACGCAAGTCCCCGGGTGCGAGGGGGTCGGGGGTCCGGGATCGGAAACGAGCCCCCGGCTCTAACCCGGGGACTGGCATCCCCGGCTCGGGCTCGACTGGCGTCCCGGCTCGTTTGTCCATCGCCACTGATCCCCGATCCTCCCAACATCTGTGTCCATCCGTGTTCATCTGTGGTTCCCCCCCGGCTCATCCGGCCCCCTGGAACTGCCGACAATTTCAGAAAAGGCCCATTATGGGGACTTGAAATCGAAATTATATAACGATAAAATGAGGTGGCGTGGAGGTTATAGTTTCGGGACTCTGATGGTGTTCTCGGCGACACTGGGTAGGGATATCGCCGGCAGGAGTGGTTCAGCCATGTTGAAGGCAGCAAAGTCATTGTGTTCCGCGGGAGTTAAAGGCGATCACGGCCGGCGGGGGTTCACGCTGATCGAGGTCCTGGTGGTCGTGGCGATCATCGCCTTGCTGATCGCCATCCTGCTGCCGTCGCTGGCCAAGGCCCGCGAGCAGGGTCGCTCCGCGCAGTGCCTCTCCAACCTGAAGCAGTTGGGCTTGGGGCTGAACATGTACACGAGTGCGAATAAGGCCTATCTGCCCGGGCCGGCTCACATGATGGTTTACCGAAAGCTCGCCGCGTATCGGGACAAGCCCAACTTCGGCGAAGCGTTTTACAGGATGAACATACCCTATTTCCTGGCCAGGTACCTCGGTGACCGAGGCCGCACCGCACAATCCCTGGACAATGTCGCCGAGTGCCCCACGGCCCTGCGCGTTCCCCGTGTCAAGTACACGAGTACCGGCACGGATTGGTATCACGAAGTTGAGTCGCACTACGTCATCAACACCGGCAACTTCGTGGAGGGTTCGCCCAGTTGGGCGGGCCGGACCATGGCCAACCCGCCGCCCCGCCCCTGGACTTCAACCAATCCCCCGAACTACTTCGGCTATCTGAACATCGACCAGGAGCTTAGTGACCCCCTGTTCAAGGATCCCAAGCGGTACGCCCTCGCGGTTCCCAAGCCCATCGACCGCGTGAGGAACCTGAGCTCCGAGTGGGCCATGGCCGACGTGTGGTACGCTTGGGGCGCGGTTGGTCGCAACGCTCAGCAGCCCCTGGGCACCTGGCCCAACAAGTACGCGGGCGTCACTACTTCGGCGTTTGTCCCCGGGGGGTCGAAGATCCCCACCTACCCGTACCATCAGACCGTCCAGCGCTTCGCGAGCGAGCCGGAGAGGACGTACTCCGCGGATGCCCCACAGATCACGACGGGCCGAACCAATACCGTCTTCATGGACGGTCACGGCGAGTCCGTCTTGCGATGGAAGGGGACGAGCAACCCCTGCACCCAGGATTGCATCAACATGTACAAGCCCTAGCACAGGGGGGAACGAGCTTTCCAGGCGCAAGCAGGCCCGCTGGCGACCGAAAGCGAGGCTCTTGACAACGGCTGGGGGGGCGGTTATTATATAAAGCCGTGGGACGACCCGAAGGCTGCTGCGGCGGCCGGCAAAATGGGGGATACGCCCCCGCTGGGCCGGCGAGCCGGGCTTACCGGTGGGTCACGGCCCACTGAAAAGCAGAAAATTTCGGCCCGGGGGTTGCATCCGTGGCCGAGATCGGGTAGAAAAGAGTAGGAGGAGGAGGAAAGCCTCGCGGTGCGAGTCACCTCTCTACTCTCGTGGTGTCACAAGTTGTATTGAAGACCGAGCTGGTTGGGCCCGGCGCGGTTTCTTCGTTGGTCGGGAACGGTGCGACCTTTGGTGGGGACGAGCCGCCCGCATTTCCAGGGCCCCTGATGAAGGAGGAGAACGCATGACGAAAGTGACTGTCATTGTGGTGAGCCTGGCTTTCGCGTCGGTGAGCCAGGCCGTGTTCATGGACAACTTCGATTCCTACGCCGACCAGGCGGCCCTGAATGCCTCCTGGACGCCGCAGGGAACGGCGATGACGCTGGCCACGGACCAGTTTGAGTCCTCGCCCAAGAGCATCTACCAGGGCACGGTTGCCCAGCAGAGCTGGAAGAACGTGCCCGCCGCGGACCAGGTGGCTCTCCGCGACATCGACTTCAGCTTTGACTTCTACGATCCCAATGGGACGGGCTCGCTCGCCCGGACGTACGGCATGATCTACTCGCGGGCCGGTAACAACTGGGCCGACGGCCTCAATCAGATCCTGGCCATCGGCAAGTACAACGGTCTCGCGACGACCAAGTACAGCGGCCGCATTGCGTTTGGCAGCCTTAACTGGTTCAGTCTTGATGCTGCGACCTCGCCGGACCGCTCCGTGGGCTGGCACACCGCCCGCATCCAGGGCGACGGCGCGACCGCCCCCACGCTGACCTTCTCCATCGACGGAGCGGTCGGCAAGACGGTCACGCTGACGCAAGCTCAGGGCGACGTGATCATGAACTTCGTGGTCATGGGCTCGGGCCTGACCAGCACGCATGGCATGTGGTACGACAATGTCGAAGTTGCACCCGATCCCGCCACGCTGGCCCTGTTGGGCCTGGGTGGGTTGATGTTCGCCCGTCGTCGGCGGGTGGCCTGAATCGAGGGGACCACGAACAAGTTCGCTCGGTTCCTGGACACGAACAAGTTTGTGCGGTCCTGGTGAGAAAAACGCGAACGAGGTTCATCCGTGACCCTCGTCCATCATCTGAACGCGGTGTCCGGCCTCGAGCTGATCGGGGCCGGACGCCGGGTTCGGATCACCGGGAGAAGTGGGCAAGGGAGGAGGAACATGCCTGTGGTACGCATTCCTCCATCCGTTCTCCCGTAAGGGCAATTCAAGACCGATCTGCCTGGACCCGACAGGTTGGCCTTTCATGAATCGCGGCACATGCCCCCGTGTGGGGACGAGCGCCCGAAAACGAAACAGGGTCCACTGCAACAGAGGAGGAGAATCGTATGAGAAAGTTTGTGGTTGGGATCGTCTGTCTGGCGATGTTGGCGTCCTGGGCCCAGGCAGCGGTCATCATCATCGAGAGTCGCGTGTCCGGCGGCGGCCAAAACCCGCTGTATACGCAGAACGGGCCGGCGATCACCTCGGCCAAATCCACCGCCGCGGGTCTGAGCGGGACCGGCAGCTACTACGCCGGGGACACCACGCCCGTCAAGTGGGGGCAATGGGCGTTTACGCCGGCCACCGGGCAAGGCGGGTACTACAACGTGTTCGCCACCTGGGCCAACTACGCCACACCGGGCGGCTGCGACTGGGTGGTCAACCATGCCGGTGGCGCGTACGCCAACGCCACGCTGCAGCAGACCGGCTCGAACGGGAACGCCTGGCAGAAGGTCAACGGTTCGGCTGCGCTGTTGTTCAATGCCGGGACGGCCTATGCAACACGTCTGAACACGATCGTTGCCGGCACCAGCGGCAAGCGGGTTTACTTCGATTCAATCAAGTGGGAGTCGGTCGCGCCGGGCGCGCCCACCAACACCGGGCCGGGCAACGGAGCAACCGACGTTGAGCTCGATGCAATGCTCACCTGGAACGCCGGGCAGTACAACTCGTTCTTCGACGTTTTCGTCGAGGCGAACAACAGCAATCCCAGCGTCAAGGTCGGCTCGAATCTGGCGGCCGGCACGACCTCGCTTGATCCGGGCGACTTGCTGCCGAGCACTACCTACTACTGGAAGGTGGTCGCCAAGAATGTTGACCAGAGCGCCAGTGGGGCGGTCTGGAGCTTCACCACGACGCCGGACCCGGCCACGCTGGTCCTGATGGGCTTGGGCGGCCTGATGTTCATCCGTCGTCGCCGCAGCGCCTGATGCGCAGGTCCTACGGGGCGGCAGACGGACGCGAGCGCGTTCTCCGAGTTCAGCAGCCGGTCCCGGGCAGTCCCCGGGGCCGGCTGTTTTCTGGGGTCGGGGGACACACGAGCCGGGGACACAGTACGTGTTTAGCGTCCTCGGGAAGGGGGACAGGCACTTTTTTGCCTTGTAACCTTCCTGGTGCGACGGTAACTCCATGCTGTCAAGGGGCTGAACCGCATTGAAAGTCCTCACGCCGGCAAAAAAGAGCCAGTCCCCGGACGCTAAACACGTACGGGACGCAAGTCCCCGGGTTGGGTCGGGGATCGGGGATGGGGTGAGATCGCAGATTTCAGATTTGGAGAGCGGAGGGGCGAAACGGGGGCTGGCGGGATTCCGCCGGAGCGGGCACAACGGCGTTTGGGCGGGCATCCGGGAGTGTTTTCCGAGGTCCGATATACGATTGTTGGTGCTTGTGGCGGCTGGACTTAAGAATCCTTATATAAGTGCAGGGTTGACTTGGCCCGGGCTTTCGAGTCTAATGTATATTGGTGCAGACGGTGTGGGCCGACCCGGGTTACCGAGACGCCCGGCCGTCATGGACCGGCTACGTTGCAAGAGTCGCGGATGGTTCGGCGGGGCCATTCAACTCCCCGCCCGGTCACAGGATTTAGTTTAGCTGGAAGGAGGCTGTGGGTTCCATGAAGTGTCCAAACATGAAGGGCATCGGCGTTGTTCTGCTGGCTGTCGTGCTGGGAGTGTTTCCGGCGGCGGTCTTCGGGGCGCAGGCAGTCATTGATTTTGAGGGCGACGAATTCGGGCTTGCGGACCAGGGATGCGGGAACCCCGTGCCGCCCATGTTCAACCGCCCGGGCTATGCGGGGCAGAGCACGGCCTATATTGCCACCCCCGCGGCCTGCGGACAGGGGCTGGTAGGTCTGGTCCCGGCCTCGTTCGGGAACGACAGCGTACTGACGGCGCTGTTCGGCGGCAGCAAGAACAACGAGCTGCGGTTCAGTTGGAAGGACGGCTCGGAAGGAATGGCGAACGATCAGGCCTGGCTGCGGCTGATCACCGAGACGTCGAACACCTTCACGCCGGTGGCGGCCAATCCGACCATCCACATCGGAGCGGGCAGCAAAGTCAGCATGAAGATCGCGACCTACGGGCTGCAGGCCGATGACGCCACGGAGACCAACGGGGCGCTGGAGTTCGCCCTGATCGTGCGCGAGAGCGGGGCCAACCTGCCGTTGGGCGTGAACGGCGGCACGAACGGCACGCTCGAGTTTGTGGGCCTCGACAGCAAGGGGATCAACAACGATCCGAACACCCCGGTGGGAGGGACGTCGATCACCCCGAGCTTCAGCTATCAGACCATCGAGTGGGAGTTCGACGCGGACAACACCAAGGTCAAAGTCAGCATCGACGGCGGGGCGCAGGTCACCAAGAACATCGTGGGCTTCACGGGCGACGGCGTGCTCTCGGCCGGTTTTGACCGCGGGACGCTGGCGGGCCTGGCCATCCGCAAGGACCCCAACGACACGGTGACCAAGAAGTGGTTCATCAGCGTCGACGACGTGACCATCGACGCCCCGGGCATCACCGATCCGGTGGCCATCCGGGCCCCGGTCGTGGATACGGACCTGGAAGTCGAGGTGTTCAGCATTCATCCGGAGGCGACCCAGGTGCGGTTGATCCGCGGCGGGACCGAGGAGCTGGGCGCGGTCGATCCGAACGAACAGACGAGTGTCTTCTTCCCGGTGTCGGACCTGGAAGTGGGCCAGATCCTGACGGCGGTGCAGACGGTTGACGAGGTGGAGAGCGGCCCCTCGGCCGAGGTCGAGGTGTTGAGCGCGGTCTTCATGCAGGAGAACTTCGACGGGTACGCCAACCAGGCGGCGTTCAACGCGGTGTGGCCGGCCTATTTCCGGGTGGCCGAGGCCCAGAATGAGCCGGAGCGCATCACGTTGAGCACGCTGACGGCGGCGAGCTGTCCGAAGTCAGCATACGAGATCGGCTCATCAGGCGGCAGCCAAGCTTACCGTGCCCAGGTTGGGCGGACGCTGCCCGGCGCCGCCGCGGCCGGTGGATACCAGGGGACGGACGACAAGCCCCTGACCGTCACTTGGTGGTGGTTGCATGATTCGGGTACCCAGTGCCGCAACCACCTCGAGATCAACGGCTATGCGAACCACGCGTTCAACAGCGGCACGCCGCTGACGCAGATCCGATTCGGGCTCTACAACTCGGGCACCAACACCAGCATCTACAACTGTGACGTGTTTGCCGGGTTCAGCCCCGCGTGGCAGAACTGCGACCAGGGTCCTGCCGGGGCCGCCGATCGTAAGCCGGGTGTTTGGAATAAGATGCAGGTGCGGATCAAGACCAACGACGTCGAGTTTTACATCAACGACGTGCTGGTCAAAACGATGGCACGGCCGAACCCGGACCATACGTTCGATTCGATCAAGATCGGCGGCGGCCTGACCAACGGGAACACCAATGCCTGGTACGACAACATCAGTGCCGCGTTCGGCGTCAGCGAGGCTTTCGATGCTCCGGTGGCGCAGCCGACGGTGCCCGCGCCGATTCTGGCCGGGGCCAACAGCGTGCTGGTGACCAACGTGAGCACCGCGGCGACGCTGGTGAAGGTGTACGCCAACGGGTCGCAGATCGGCCAGTTGGCGGTGAGCAACCAGACGTCGGCGAACGTGCCGGTTGCCCCGGCACCGTCGGATACGCAGGTCATCCAGGCGACGCAGACCATCGGCGGAGTTGAGAGCTGCCTGTCCTACTCACGAGTAACGGCGTTCGCTTCGCTGGCGGGCCGTCTGTGGGTAACGCTGGGCATTCGCGAGGCCAACGTACCCGAGGGCTCCAGGGTGGTCGGGGCGAACGGCCCGACCGTCGGTGCGCTCGAGTGGGTGGGTGGCAACACCAGCCCGCCGCGAGGCAAGGCCTTTGACCCGGGTCCCTGCTGGAACACGGTGACGTTCAACCCGGCAACGGAGCCGAAGATCGGGGCTCTGGGCACGGGTGGGAACGGCGTGCTGAACGGCGCGTCGCATCCGTGGTACGTGCTGGAGCACTTGGCGATCACGATTGACAACGTCGACCCACGGCCGGGCCCGTACACGGTCTTCATTGACAACGTGGAGAACGACGGGGTGGTCTTTGGCAACTTCGAGCCCTACGCGGCCGGTGTGCAGGCCATGTTCCGCCAGCCAAGCTTCTCCGGCTCGACGGCCAGCAACATTGCCGCCTCCCCAACCCCGACGAGTGCCGTCTCCACCGACCACAAGGACACGGGTACCAAGTCGGCCAGAATCGTCTGGGCGTTCACCGGGATTGAGACGAGCCGTTGGCTGCGACTCACCACAGCCGGCACCGGGCAATTGCCGAACCCGGTGGTCCGCCTGGACCGGACGGTCACGCTGCGGATGCTGATTCTGCCGTCGGCCGGCCTGGCCGCCGGACCGGCGATTTCCCAGCAGCCGGCGAGCACGGTGGTGGCGCCGGGCAGCAACCCCTCGTTCAACGTGAGCGCGGTGGGCACGGGCGTCCTGCACTACCAGTGGCTGCGGGACAACCGGCCGATCGCCGGGGCGACCAGCCCGACGCTCAACCTGACCGACGTGCAGTTGGCGGACAACGGGGCGAAGTTCGTGGTGAACATCTGCGACGACAACGGGTACACGGTCAGCGCCGAAGCGACGCTGACGGTGGCGACCGAGGTGTGCAATGACCCGGTGTTCGACGCCAACAACGACGATGCGGTGGACATGGTCGACTTCGGCCTGTTCCAGGTGTGCGTCGCCCCGGACGGTGGGATTGAGCCGGGTTGCTCTTGCTTCGACGTGAATGACGATGGCAAGGTCAACGCCACCGACTTCAACAAGTTCGAGAACTGCTGGACGGGGCCGTCGCCGGGAACACCGGTGAATCCGGCCTGCGACGACTGAAGTCGCTGAGTGAAGATCTCAATCCGGCGCGAGCCGGTTGAACGGCGGGGGTCAGCCCGGAGGGGCTGACCCCCGCTTGTTTTGGCGAGCCACCGGGTTTATCCCGGCGTAACCGTTCACAGGCTTTCGGGGCATGTTTGCCGAGAGATGAACCACGAAGGACACGAGGAGCACGAAGGAGGAAAAGGAAGAGAAGACAACTGAAGGTGCTCTGCCTTCTCTCTTCGTGTCCTTCGTGCTCTTCGTGGTGTAGGAAGGACTGGTGACCGTTCACGGACCCAAGTACCCTGCCACTCTGAGCTTGCGCCGGAACAACCACTCAGGTTTTGAACATGGAGAAAACGGAGGGACCAGAGGACAGACCGATCCTCTCTGTTTCCTCAGTTACCTCCTTGTTCAATGATTACTCCCGGGGGTTCGACTCGCGAACGGTTACATCCCGGCGCTCTTTCCCCCGCGAGGCACATCCTTGGCCGGAAGCCAACTTTCCGTCAGCCCGCCGAAGCGTTCACAGGCAAGCCGCGGATCTTATCCCTCCACTGCGTCATGGCCAAAGGCGGGGATAAACCCCGCCGCTCGCTGGGTGCGCGACAGCGAACCGCTGCGACCCTACGCCATTGCTTCAAGGTGGTAAACGGGTAGGTCTCGGGGTATGGTGTGGCCTTGGCGGTGGCAGACTCCAGAATGCTCAAGCAAGGAGGTTGTCGATGCGACACGCGGCGCGACGGTTCCAGGGAAACAGCAATAAGTTGCCTTGGTCCTCCATGATGAGGAGGGTGCCGGCGTGGGTCAGGATTCGCGCGACAATGACCTACACGCTTGCCACGCGAAGCGGCAAGCCGGATCGCGTGATTCGCTCACGAATCGTTCCTGTTATTCTTGCGCGGTGCCTGTGTGCCGGGCTACTGGCGGGGTTGATGATCGGCTGCCAGGAGACGGGGCCGGCGGCGTCAGACTGGCGGGCGGGCCCCGCCCCCGGTCCCGCGCCCGAGACGATGATCAAGCCTCCGGACCCGGCCAAGGTGTGGCCGCCGCGAGCGGTGTGGGCGGTGCGGGAGACGTACGAATCGCCGGAACGGATCGCCGAGTTGATGGAGCGGTGCCGGGATACGGGTTTCAACACGGTGCTGTTCCAGGTGCGGGGCAACGGCACGGCCTTCTACCGGTCACGGATCGAGCCGCTGGCCTATGAGTACCGCA
Source organism: uncultured Planctomycetales bacterium (assembly GCA_964511155.1). Taxonomy (GTDB): domain Bacteria; phylum Planctomycetota; class Phycisphaerae; order UBA1845; family PWPN01; genus JAAYDF01. Next base: position 9,075 of record CAZEEJ010000081.1, read on the forward strand.
ACGGCGACCCGGGCTTTGATCCGTTGGAAGTTGCGTGCCGCGAGGCCCATCGGCGCGGGCTGGCGCTGCACGCGTGGCTGAACGTGCTGCCGGCCTGGCGCGGGGGTAAGCCGCCGGCCGACCCGCGGCAGCTCTACAACGCCCGGCCGGAGTGGTTCCTCTACGACCAGAAAGGCGAGCGTCAGCCGCTCAACCCGACGTTCTACGTGAGTCTCAACCCCTGTTTGCCAGCGGTACGGGACTACCTGGTGGAGGTCTTCGTGGACATCGCGAAGCGCTACCCGGTGGACGGGCTGCACATGGACTACATTCGCTTCCCGATCGAGGTTTCGCCCCGGGGCAGCGACTACCCGCACGACCGGCAGACGCTGGAACTCTACCGCAAGTCGGGAGGCAAGGACCCGCTGAAGGACAAGGCCGCGTGGAGCCGGTGGCGGACCGGGCAGGTCACGCAACTGGTGAAGCAGATCCGCGTGGCGACGGGGCGGGCCCGGCCGGGGATCAGGCTGACCGCGGCTTGCGCTCCGGATATCGCGGGGGCACGCGAGAGGTATTATCAGGACGGCCCGGCGTGGCTGCGGGATCGACTGGTGGACGCGGTCTTCGTGATGAACTACACGGCGGACACGGCCCAATTCAGTCGGCGACACGATGCCTGGCAGAAGGCCGCCGCGGGCGGACTGGTCGCCCCGGGCATCAGCCCGGGCATTCCCGGCGACCGGTCCGACGCGGTCACCATCGAGCAGCTCAAGCTGGCCGACCGCTGGGGCCGGGGCTTTGCGATCTTCTCCGCATCGTCATTGTTCTCCGATCGGCCGCGGAGCCGCCAGTGCCTGGAGGCGCTGCGTCCGGTCTTGCAGGCGATGCAGAGCCGGACGGTGGCGATCCACGGCGGGGTTTCCGCGCGAAGCGACGGGTGATCCCAGTCGAAGGACCGCGCGGGCTGAAGCCCGCGGCTCGTTGGCGGCGGTTTTGCGCGTGGCGATGGTTGATTGCGGTCGCGGGACCGCGCGGGCTGAAGCCCGCGGCTCGTTGATCTGCGGTCGGGTCACGGGGTGAGGGTGGAGCGGCGGAGTTGGCCGCAGGCGGCGTCGATGTCCAGGCCGCGGCTCTTGCGGACGTGGACGTTGACGCCGCGTTCCCGCAGCCGCTCGACGAACCTCTGCACGGCAAATGTCTTGGGCCGCTCGAAGCGAAGGCCGGGGACGGGGTTGTAGCGGATGAGGTTCACGTTGCAGCGCATCTGACGGCAAATCTTGACGAGTTGGGTGGCCTGCTCGGGCTGATCGTTCACCCCATCCAGCAGAATGTACTCGATGGTGACTTCGCGGTGGGTGGTTTCGTAATACTCACGGCCAGCGGCGACCAGCTCGGCGATGGGCACGCGTTTGGCCCAGGGGATGAGCTGCCCGCGGAGCTTGTCGTCGGGGGCGTGCAGCGACACAGCCAGGTTGATCTGTAAACCTTCCCTGGCGAGACGGCGAATCTGCGTCGGCAGCCCCACGGTGCTCACGGTGATGCTGCGGGCCCCGATGTTCGGCCCCCACGGGGCGTTGAGGATGCGGATGGCCCCGAGCACGGCGGCGTAGTTGGCCAACGGTTCGCCGAGGCCCATGAACACGATGTTGCTCAACCTTGCCGGCTCCGGCAGGGATGCGGCAGGCTGCGTCTCCTGGTGCCCGCGGTCGCGCGGTTCGCACAGGTCCCGGACGCGCAGGACCTGCTCGACGATCTCGCCGGCGGATAATTGCCGCTGCAGGCCGTTGAGCCCGCTGGCACAGAACGCGCAGCCTACCGGGCAGCCGACCTGGCTGGAGATGCACGCGGTGCGTCGGCGGCCGTCGGGAATGAGGACGCATTCACTGGTGGCGCCGTCAGGCCAGCGGAGGAGCAGTTTGACCGTGCCGTCGGTGGCGACCTGCCGGCGGTCCACGGTACTGGTCCTGACGATCCACTCGCGGGCCCACTGCTCGCGGAGGGGCTTGGGCAGGTTGGTCATGCCGGCAAAGTCGGGGACGGCCTTGGGGTAGACCCATTCGAAGACCTGGCGGGCACGGTAGGCGGGGATCTCGTGATCGGCGCAGAAGGCGGTGAACGCCTCAAGCGTCGTGCCGAGAAGATGCTGGCGGTCGGGGGGAGCGCTCATGACGAAGGATTGTACGGTGGGGGATGGGGGTTCGCGAGGGGGGGGGAGGCTCAGGGATAACAGGCGGGGAGCCCAGGGATTGCAGGCGGGGAGCCCAGGGATAACAGGCCCGGCAAACCGGCGCTGCCTCCCCTGGTTTGTCTCAGGGCCTGTTATCCCTGGGCTTGGTGAGACACAGACCTTCAGCCTTCAGCCTTCAGCCCAACCTTCCGCTCCTCAGCGTGCGAACATCTCGAGGGGGATGCGATCCGGGGTGATGCGGCCGGCGATGAGCGGACGTTCGATGACGGCGGCCTGCAGCTCCGCCCCGGCTTGGCGGGCGCCGGCGATGATGGCCTGCTCGAGGTTATCGGCGGGTTCGGTGCACAGCGGCGGGGCTTCGCACTCGGCATGCCAGCGGTTGCGCTCGTAGACAAGCTGGAGGGGTACCGGGGTCTGGATCAGCAGGCCGTTGCCCTTCTGCTCGACCTCGACGGTGATGTTGACGCGTACCACGGCCATCGGGCGTCCTCCCTGCCTTGCTCCCCCCTTTATCGGCACGCCAACGGCCCGGGTGTGGTAATCCCGCGGGGGGAACGCGCCTCCCGCGGGGCAAAATGGGGACAGGCACCGCTGGAGCGGTCCGCCCCAGACCCGGCAGTTGCCCCGCCTCCGAGGATGCTTCCTCTGTGAGGCATTGCTGGGGCGGAGCCAGTCCCCATTTCGCCCGGACGTCACCATCCTCAAGTACGCGGGTGGCGAGTGACGCCCTGATCCCGCTAAGGCTGATGCGCCCAAAAACCGATGCACAGTACAGGTCGGGCGGGTGTCTGGCCGCGCCGCGCGGCGGTACGTCTGTAACGACCATGCGGCGCGGCGGAGACGACGGCTGGGCAGCACTGCGGAGACTGGGCTCATGGACAACACCGTTTTCGATCTGGTGAAACGTTCGGCGGCGATCCCTTCGATGCCGCAGGTGGCGGCCCGATTCCTGGAGATCGTGCAGGATCCCGATTTCGACTATGACGAAGTGGTCGAAATCCTGTCGACCGATGCGGGGACGGCCAGCGAGATTCTGCGGCTGGCGAACTCGCCGCTGTTCGGGGTGACCCGTCAGATCACGTCGCTGGCACAGGCCCTGACCCTGCTGGGGCTCAAGCGGGTGCGGTCACTGGTGCTGGGCCGCTACATCGTGGAGAGCATCGATCGCGGCAAACCGCCGGTCGTGGACACGTCCTATTACTGGCGACGATCACTGGCGACGGCGGTGCTGGCCGCACGGCTGGCAGAGCCGCTGGAGCCGCAATGGCGCGAGGAAGCGTTTATCTGCGGGCTGCTGGCGGACGTCGGGGTGGTGATCCTGGACGAGACGCTGGGCGAGCGATACCGGCCGACGGCGGAAGAATACCGTCCGCACGGGCGGACCGACCTGGCGGCGATGGAGCGGGAGGCGCTGGGCATCAGCCACGCAGAGGTGTCGGCCATGGTGCTGGAGCACTGGCGTTTGCCGGATGTGGTGTGCGAAGCGGTCCGCGGACACGAGACCGGGGTGGGGAACAAGCCCGATCCGGATCAGCCGCTGGCCCGCATCATCGGAGCGGCCGACCACATCGCCAAGTACCTGTGCGAGAGCCCAGGCGATATCGAGCAGGTCGCCGAGGCGTGCCGACGGGCCGTCGCCGCCGTCGGGCTGGAGCCGGAGCTGCTGGCGCGCATCCTCACGGAAATTGAACCGCAGGTGACGGAACTGGCGGCCGTGTTGCGGATTGACGTGGTCTCTTCGCAGGTGTACGGACTGATTGCCGGCAAACTTCACGACGAACTGGCCGCGCCGGTCGCGGCAGGCTGATCCACCAGGACTGATCGCCTCCTTACCGGTCACAGCCGACGCGTGCTTCGTTTGCGCGGCAGCAGTGTTGCTCCCACGGCCAGCAGCAGCCCGGTGACCGGCTCCGGCGTGATCAGCACGAAGCCATGCGTCTGCCCCCCCATTTGTCCGTAGCCGGCGATCCAGCCGAGATCGTTGATCGCCGCGGCGTATTCGAGCACCCACGCGGAATCCTGTGGGAGCAGGTCGGTCAGATCGGTCATGCCGCCGTTGTCCCAGAGGCAGGCCCGACGCTGGTCGTGGAACGGACCGGTGTGGTAGAAGCCGACGGCGATTCCAAGGTTATTGATGTCGGCAGCGGCGCTGTGAGCTGGACCCAGGGGAGTGATGCCGCCCGCCATCCAGATGGCGGCCTGGCGTCCGGTACCCGTATCGGCCCAGCCGACGACATGCCCCAGATCGTTGATTCCCAACGCGGCGCTGTCCGGTCCACCAAGCGTCCCCAGATCGACCATCTCCGCGTCTTGCCAGAGGAATGCGCGGCCGCGGCCTTGGGAGTCGCCCGCCTGGCCCACCGCCTGGCCCGAAGCGTTGATGCCGAAGGCATGGGCCCAGGATCCGCCGAACGAGCCCAGATCGGTCATGTTCGTACCGTCCCACAGCCAGGCTCGATCATCCGCATGGCCCACGACTTGGCCGGCGTCGTTGATCGCCTCGGCGCGACTGTCGAAGATGTCGGGTTCGCTGGTCTGCCCATCACCATACAGGAAGGCGTGCTGCCGGGGCTGGCTTGGGGTTTGTACCCAGCCGACGATCTGGCCGTGGTTGTTGACGTCGTTCGCGCCGCTCTGGAAGGCGTCCCCCAGCGGTGTCAGGGTCAAAGCACCCGCCTGCCAGGAGAAGGCCCGGTTTGACCCGCCACCCGCCGACCAACCGACCACTTGGCCCTGCTCATTCAGGCCGGTGGCTCGACCGGGCCCCAAATCGGTCAGGGTATACCCCGCGGCGGGAGCCGCCGCCAAACCCAGGGCCAACACGAGAGCCCAAGCCCGGCTGGCCGGATCGCTCACGACTGGCGTACCTTTCTCGCGCATCGTCTGACTCTGGTAACTGCGAGGGACCACCCGTTGCACTTGTCTATGGGGCATTGTAGACCCGCCCTCGGCATTCAACCATACACACAAAGGGGCATCGCCATCCGGGGCCCGCGACGGAATCAGTCGGGTGACGTGGCCCTGTGCCGTGGCACCCACTGCGCGCCCCGGGACGGGGCGCTTTACCTCAGTGCAGCAGAGCTGCGGTGGGTATGGACAGCCGGGCCCACCAAAGATAACTTGCCGGGCTCGCTGACTTTGGGGGATGATGTACCATGCAAGCCAACCATCACGAGATCCTGATGAACCTGCTGTCGTTGCCGACCGCTCCCCTGTGCGAGCAGTTCGTGGCGGAGTACCTCCGGCGGTGGGCGTCGCGTCGTCCGGATTGCCGCCTGAAACAGGATGAGTACGGCAACCTGCGCGTTCACTTGCGGCGTGGAACGGCCGATCGGCAACCGCTGCTCTTCTCCGCGCACATGGACCACCCGGGTTTTGAGGCCGAGCGGATGCTGGCCCCGGGCCGCCTGCTGGCCAAGTGGCGGGGCTGGGTGGCACCGGAGTACTTTCCGGGGACCGGGGTACGCTTCTACTCGAACGGCGGATGGGTTCGGGGCAAGGTCAGCTCGACGACTATCCGGCTGGTCCGCGGCCGCTCCCGGGTTCAGACGGCGACCATCGCGGTGGGCAGGCCTGTGAAGCGGGGTTCGATCGGCATGTGGGATTTGCCGGACCCGGTGATCCGTGGCTCGCGGATTCACGCGCGCGGGTGTGACGACGTGGCCGGGGTGGCGGCCGTGCTCTGTGCCCTCGACGAGCTGCGGCGGCAGCGAGGTCCAGTAGACGTGTACGGTCTGTTCACCCGTGCCGAGGAGCTGGGCTGGACCGGGGCCATCGCCGCCTGCCGCTCGGGGATCATTCCCCGGCGGACGCGTGTCATCGCGGTCGAGACCAGTAGCGAATTGCCCGGGGTTGCGCTAGGCGAAGGCCCCATCGTGCGGGTGGGCGATTCGACCGGCGTGTTTTCGCCCGGCCTCACCGCCTTCTGCCACGAGGTGGGGCTTGAGCTGGCCCGTCGCGACCGTGACTTCAAACCGCGCCGCAAGCTGATGGACGGCGGCTCGACCGAGACCCTGCCCTACCTGGATGCCGGATTCGACGCTACCGGGATGTGTCTTGCGCTGGGCAACTACCACAACATGGATCGCGGGCGCCGGCGCATCGGGGCCGAGTTCATCGACCTGGACGACTTTGTCGGGCTGGTCCGCTGGTTCGTCGCTCTGGCCCGCTCTCGCCGCCCGTGCACCAGGCTCGGTCAGGCGGTGCCGCGGATGGTCCGCCGCCTGGATCGCACCTGGACGTCCCGGCTGCGCCGCACCGCCGACCGCGTGTCCAAGGGGTCGATCCTCTGAAGACCGAGTCAACTTGATGATGGGAACCGAGTCAGCTTGCTGATGGACGTGCCCAGGCGTATCCGACGAACAGCAACAAGTTGCCTTGGTCCTGGCAACGGACCCGATGGAGCCTCCTATATACACCATAATAGGGTTGACAAGGGCATAGCTCATGCGGTATGCAGGTTGAGACGTGGGGGTGGCATCACGCGCGAAAGGAGATCATCATGAACGAACGGATTACGCGGCGACGGTTCCAGGCGGGGCTGTTGGCGGCGGGGGCGTTGGCGGCGACCCGCGGCTCGCTGTTCGCCCGGGCGGGGGCCAACGAACGCATCCGAGTGGGCATTCTCGGCTGCCGGACACGAGGCTGGCAGGACGCCGGTGACTTTCAGAGGACCGGACTGTATGACATCGTCACCTTCTGCGACCCCGACCGGGCGATGCTCGACCAGGGGCTGGCGGCCCTGGCGAAGAAGCCCGAGGGAGGTGGGCGGCTGCCGCGGCCACCGAAGCTGGAGAAGGACTATCGCCGCGTGCTGGAGGACAAGGACATCGATGCAGTGGTCGTCGCCGCCCCCGACCACTGGCACGCGATCATGACGCTGGAGGCCCTGGCGGCGGGCAAGCACGTTTTTCTGGAGAAGCCGGCCTCGTTCTGCATCAACGAAGGCAAGGCCATGGTGGCCGCCCAGGGCAAGTACCCGAAGCTGACGATTTGTGTGGGTACCCAACAGCGCAGCGGACAGCACTTCAAGGACGCCCGGGCGTTCATCGCGGAGGGTGGCCTGGGTAAGGTGGGTTTTGCCCGGGCGTACATGATCCATGACCGGGGCATCCTGCCGATCGTGCCCGACTCCGACCCGCCGGCGACGATGGACTACGACCTGTGGCTGGGACCGGCACCGTCGCGGCCGCACAACGTCAGCCGCGTCCACTATAACTGGCACTTCATGCGCGCTACGGGCACGGGGGACACGGGCAACTGGGGTGCCCACTGGCTGGACAGCACACGCCACCTGCTGGATCTCGGGCTGCCGCGATCGGCGCGGGGGCACGGCGGCCGATTCATCGTGCACGACGCCAAAGAGACAGACGACACGCAGACGGTGGTGTTCGAGTACCCGGAGCTGACCGTGCTGTGGGAGATGCGGCTGTGGAGCCGGATGGGGCCGCACAACAGAGGCGGCGGAGTGGAGATCGGCGGTGACAAGGGTTCGCTGGTCATCGACCGCGGCGGGTGGACATTCTATCCCAAGGCGGGAACGCCGGAGCAACACGGATCGAGCGACATGACCACGCCGCACGTGCAGAACTTCGCGGCCTGCATCCGGGGTGAGGCCAAACCGGCGGCCAGCATCGAGGAGGGTCACCGCAGCGCGACGCTATGCCACTTGGCGAACATCGTGTGCCGAGTCGGCCGGGGCGTCGACTTCGATCCGCAGGCTGAGACCATCGTGAATGATCCGGAAGCGGCGGCGCTGATGGGGCGCGAATATCGGTCGCCCTGGAAGCTGCCGGGGTAGATCTCGCGACCGTAGCAGAGCCGCGACCGTAAGGGAGCGGAACTCCCGCGTAAACCGCTCCCTAACGGTCGCGGCTCTGATAACAGCACGGTTTCAACAGAGGGCGGAGGCCAGGCGGGCAACGACGTGGCCGGCGTGATCGACGACCTCGAAGCGGGACGCGGAGGCTTCGAGCGAGTTATGCCGTTGTGCGCCGCGGTTGCGGTAAACGCAGGTGCCGGCCAAGTCCTCAACCCACATGGGAGCGGCTGTCGCATCGCAAGTGCGAGCCAGGGAGTCAAGCTGGTCATCCGAGAGCGTCCGCGGCCGATTCGCCACTGGGGGCGTGTCCAGACCGATCTTCATCATTCACCCTTCCTGCACCAGGCGACCCACGGCGCCTGAACGAGTCCCGAGCGCCGGCGAGCGACCGAAGCCCTGCCCGCGTCCGGCACTGCTCAAAGAGCAGTGGCACCCGGGGGGCTTGCACGTATGCGGCTCGTCAATTCTATCGGACAACGACGCGCAAGTTCTTGAGCGGCCGGCTATAATGGCGGTAATGCGGCCGGATGACAAGGTCTGTTACTGCTACGGTGTGTCGTTGCGGAAGTTATGGAACTTCGCCCGGCAGCGTCGTCCGGCACGGGCCAGCCAGATGAGCGAGTGCCTCGGGGCGGGGACCGGCTGTGGTTGGTGCATTCCGTTTCTAAAGCGGTTGCACGCAAAGGCCACGGAGGCGCAACCGGACGCGGCCGGCATGGAACAGGAAACGAGCGGTGAGGCGCAACAGACGCGCGGCGAGGAACGGCAGCCGGTCGAGGAACTGATCAAGCTGACGCCTGAGGAGTACGCGGAACAGCGCCGCAGCTACATCAGCGAGGGTAAGGCGAAGAATACCTTCTGAGATCGGGGGGGATGAGTACTGAGTACTGAGTGATGAGCGAGCCGGGGACGCGAGTCCCCGGGTTTTTAGGGTCGGCGGCCTGAGGTCGGGAATCGCAGATTGGAAACTTCAGATTTCAGATTGGGATCTGGGCTCCGGGGGTCGGGGTTGGAAACGAACGACATGGAACTACCGCTGATCAATGAAACCTCCTCGTGCGGCACGGGCGTGGGGGCAGGCAAGTCGAAGCCGCTGCGGCGGCTGCCGCCGTGGCTGAAGCGACCGTTGCCGATCGGCGGCGGTATGGCGAGCACACGCCGGATCGTGGCGGAAAGCGGCGTGGCCACGGTCTGCGAGGAGGCCCGCTGCCCGAACCTGACCGAGTGCTGGTCGCATCGCACGGCGACGTTCATGATCCTGGGCGACCGGTGCACGCGGCGATGCCACTTCTGCGCGGTGAGCACCGCCCGCCCGGAACCGCCCGTGGCCGACGAGCCGGCTCGGCTCGCTGAAGCGGTGGCCCGGCTGGGACTGCGGCACGTGGTCATCACCGCCGTAGCCCGGGACGATCTGGCGGATGAAGGGGCGGGACATTTCGCGGCCTGCATCCGGGCGGTGCGCGAGCAGTCGCCGACCGCCGCGATCGAGGTGCTGCCCGCTGATTTTCACGCCCGCCCAGAGTGCGTGGCAACCGTGTGCGACGCCCGGCCGGACGTGTTCAATCACAACCTCGAGACGGTTGAACGGCTCACGCCGATCGTCCGCCCGCAGGCCAAGTATCAACGGTCGCTCGAAGTCCTGCGGATGGTTAGAAGCTACAACCCTCGCATACCCACCAAGAGCGGGCTGATGGTCGGTCTGGGGGAAACGGCCGACGAGCTGCGGCAGACGCTGGTCGATCTGCGGGCGGCGGGGTGTGCGGTGGTGACTATCGGGCAGTACCTGCAGCCGACGCCCGAGCATGCGCCGATCGCCCGGTTCTACGAGCCTGCCGAGTTTGACTTCTGGGCGGCCCAGGCCCGGGAGATCGGGTTTGAGAGCGTCGCCAGCGGTCCCTTCGTCCGGAGCAGCTACCATGCGGGCGAGGTGTTCGGAGAGCTGGGGAGCACGGGGTAGCGCGATAAGCACCCGCAACAGAGCTCTTCTCGCTGTCGTGCGAAGCCGCAAGCGGCCAGGCTGTCAGCGAGCCCACCCGGGGACTTGCGTCCCCGGCTCTTCCACCTAGTCGGACCTTGCACGCGTTCCGCACGGTTCAAAGAGCAGTGGCACACGCGAGATGGCGCGCGCAACGCGCACGGGTTACTGCGCGCAAACAACTGCAACATAAGACGATACATATTTTCATCATTTCTGACAGGTTTATTTGTCTAAACTATCCGGGCCCCCTACCATCCTACCGGGCAGAGGATGAGGAAGCGTGGAATCACGCTGGTGGTGGTGTGAGGACGGGCGTCCTCCGGCCGTGAGGTGGGTGTGTTGATGGTGCCGCCGCTTGGACAAACTCAGCCGGACTCCCGCCGGTGGCAGATTATCGGCCTGCTGGCGAAGCAGGGGCCGATGACGGTGACGGAACTGACCGAATCGCTGGGGGTGACCCGGACGGCGGTTCGGCAGCAGGTCATGCCGCTGATGGTGGAGGGTCTGCTGGAGCGGAGTCACCGGCAGCAGGCCACGGGACGGCCGGCGGACGTGTTCGCCCTGTCGGACCGGGGGCGGCAGTTGTTTGCCCAAGAGGTAGGTGAGTTCACGCAACTGCTGCTGCGGGAGATTGCCGAGTCTGAGGGCCCGGCCAAGCTGCGGTTACTGATCGAGGGCGTGTTTCAGCGGATGGCGCGGAAGCTGAAGCCGCTGCTGGGCGAAGGTACGCCGACGGAGCAACTGGACCGGCTGGCGCAGTTGCTGAGCGAGCATGGCATCGCCAGCGACGTTCAGCACGCGGGCAAGGATCTGAGTCTGACGGTCTACTCGTGCCCGTATCACGGGTTGGCCGGCGACTACCCCGAGATTTGCGAGATGGAGCAGCGGGCGTACAACGAGCTGCTCGGCAACCAGACGGAGCTGGCGCAGTGCATTCTGAAGGGGCATGGGCACTGCGAGTTCCGGCTCTCTGGAGCAGAAGACGACGCCGTGGCGGGTGCCTGCGGCGGGGCGTGATTCCCGACACAAAGGAACAAGGTTCAGGCGGACGGCCGGAGCCCGGCAGCCGCCGGAAGATGGAGTTCAAACGCGATATGTCGACCGTCAAGGACAGCACGATCGAGGCTTGGGAGCAGCAACAGTACAGGTACGGCTTCGTCACGGACATCGAGGCCGACGCCGCCCCCCCGGGGCTCAGTGAGGACATCATCCGCCTGATCTCCGCCAAGAAGCAGGAGCCGGAGTTCATGCTGGACTGGCGGCTGAAGGCGTATCGCCACTGGCAAACGATGACGGAGCCGGCGTGGCAGAACGTGCATTACCCGCCGATCGACTACCAGTCGATCATCTACTACTCGGCCCCAAAGAAGAAGGAGGGGCCGGGCAGCCTCGATGAAGTGGACCCCAAGCTGCTGGAGACCTACAAGAAGCTGGGCATCCCACTGCAGGAGCAGATGGCCTTGGCCGGCGTGGCGGTGGACGCGGTGTTCGACAGCGTCTCGGTGGCGACGACCTTCAAGGCGAAACTCGCGGAACTGGGCATCATTTTCTGCTCGTTCTCCGACGCGGTGCGGGACCATCCGGAGCTGGTGAAGAAGTACCTGGGCACGGTGGTGCCCTATTCGGACAACTTTTTCGCGACGCTGAACTCGGCGGTGTTCACCGACGGCTCGTTCGTGTACGTGCCCAAGGGCGTGCGCTGCCCGATGGAGCTGTCGACGTATTTCCGGATCAACGCGGCTTCCACGGGGCAGTTCGAGCGGACGTTGATCGTGGCGGACGAGGGCAGCTACGTGAGCTACCTCGAGGGCTGCACGGCCCCGATGCGGGACGAGAACCAGCTTCACGCGGCGGTGGTCGAGTTGGTGGCGATGGAGAACGCGACGATCAAGTACTCGACGATCCAGAACTGGTACCCCGGCGACGAGGAAGGCCGCGGGGGCATCTACAACTTCGTGACCAAGCGGGGCAAGTGCGCGGGGCGCAACGCGCACATCTCGTGGACGCAGGTGGAAACCGGATCGGCGATCACCTGGAAGTATCCGAGCTGCATCCTGATCGGAGACAACTCGGTGGGCGAGTTCTACTCGGTGGCCATGACGAACCACCGGCAGCAGGCGGACACGGGCACGAAGATGGTACACATCGGGGCGAACACGCGGAGCGTGATCGTGTCGAAGGGGATCTCGGCGGGTCGGGGGCAGAACACCTACCGCGGACTGGTGAAGGTCAACGCGGGAGCGGCCAACGCCCGGAACTTCACGCAGTGCGACTCGCTGCTGATGGGCGATCAGTGCGGGGCGCACACGTTCCCCTACATCGAGGTGAAGAACCCGACCGCCCAGGTGGAGCATGAGGCTTCGACGTCGAAGATCGGCGAGGACCAGATCTTCTACTGCAAGCAGCGGGGCATCAACACGGAGGATGCGGTGTCGATGATCGTCAATGGATTCTGCAAGGAGGTCTTCAAGGAGCTGCCGATGGAGTTCGCGGTCGAAGCCCGCAAGCTCCTGGAGATCAGCCTGGAAGGCAGCGTGGGGTAACGGTAACAGACTGAGGAGAAGACATGCTCGAGATCAAAGATTTGCACGTGAATGTGGAGGGGCAGGAGATTCTGAAAGGCGTCAACCTGCGCATCGGCCGGGGCGAGGTTCACTCGATCATGGGACCCAACGGATCGGGCAAGAGCACGCTGGCCCAGGTGCTGGCGGGCCACGAGGCCTACGAAGTCACAGCGGGCCAGGTGCTCTTCGAGGGGCAGGATCTGCTGGACATGTCGCCGGAGGACCGGGCGTGCTCCGGCGTATTCCTGGCCTTCCAGTACCCGGTGGAGCTGCCCGGCGTGAACAGCAAGCAGTTTCTCAAGACGGCGGTGAACGCGGTGCGGAAGCATCGCGGGCAGCCGGAACTCGACGCGGTCGATTTCCTGAGCATGGTCAAGGAGAAGCTGAAGCTGGTGGAGATGGACGAACGGTTCCTGAACCGGGCGGTGAATGAGGGCTTCTCGGGCGGGGAGAAGAAACGGAACGAGATCTTCCAGTTGGCGGTGCTCGAGCCGCAGTTGGCGATCCTGGACGAGACGGACTCGGGGCTGGACATCGACGCCCTGCGGACGGTATCGGACGGGGTGAACCGCCTGCGGAGCCCGGATCGGTCGTTCCTGGTGATCACGCACTACCAGCGGCTGCTGAACCACATTGTGCCGGACTACGTGCATGTGCTGGTGGACGGCCGGATTGTGCGGTCCGGGGGCAAGGAGGTGGCCCTGGAGTTGGAGGACAAGGGTTACGTTGGAGCGGAGGCGCAGTTGGCGGGTGTGTGAGCGTATGCGGCGGCCGGGCACCGGCGAGACGCCGGTGCCACACCGCACTGCTCGAAGAGCGGGGGCACACGGTAGCGGCCGCCCCCCGCGGCGGCCGGGCACCGGCGAGACGCCGGTGCCACACCGCACTGCTCGAAGAGCAGGGGCACACGGGCAGTCGATTGAAGGAGCGAACGAGGATCATGATCAGCACAGTCGATACCAAACCTGGGCTTGACGGGTATCTTGAGGATTTCGCCGCCCGGACGAGCCGTCATTTGCGACAGGAGCCTGCATGGCTGGTCCTGCAGCGGGAGGCGGCTTTCGGGCGCTTTGCCGAGACAGGCTTTCCGAGTACGCGCAACGAGGCGTGGCGGTTCACAAACGTGGCCAAGCTGGCGGGCACGCGGTTCGCCGCCGTTGACGGCCAGCCGACGGAGCCATCGCTGGGCGAGTCTGATCTGGCAAGGTGGCGGTTTGAGCCCTGGGTCGGACCGGTGGCGGTCTTCCTTGACGGCCATTACCGGCCGGAACTGTCCTCGATCCCCGAGGATCTGCAGGGCGTGCGGATACTGAGCCTGGCGGAGACCGCGGGAAGTCATGCCGCGGAGATCGAGCCGGTCGTGGCCCGCCGTGACCGCG
>CAZEEJ010000082.1:0-22878 GCA_964511155.1 uncultured Planctomycetales bacterium
GACAATCGCTCCTGCTCGCCGCGGCGTGAAGGCGGCATTGTGAGGGGCGCGTCTTTGAATGGAGTGCCAAGCGATGTGTCAGCAATGCACGCGCCGGGTTTTCCTCGGCAGCACCGCGGTGGGGGGGCTCTTGCTCGCGTCGAGTCGTCTGGCTGCTGCCGGTGCGGGAGCGGCCGGTCGAGCCGCCAAGCCCGCGGGCAAGGTCCGCATCTGCACCATGTTTACCGGAAACCCCGGAGAGCCCGGCCGGAACTGGACGGTCACCGAGGCCGAGATGGCGGCCATGAAAGCCCGGCTGGTCGAGGCGGAGAAGAACCTCGGCGACGTCGAGTTCGTCATCGGGCAGGCCACCAACGCGGCCGAGGCAGCGGCCCTGCTGGCCAAGGCGGGCGACGACGCCCCCGTGCTCGCGATCAATCTGCAGATCGGCGGCCTGGTGAGGACCGGAATGGTCACGCCGGTGTTCGAATCGGGCCGCCCGATGGTCGTCTTCTCCAAGCCGGCCAGCGGCCATGACTGGATGTATCCGCATCGCTGGCAGCGCGAGGGCCGACCGGTCACCCTCCTGGCCACCAGCGATCATGACGACTTGGAGCGGGCCGCCGCCCTGTTGCGCGTCGCGCCGCTCCTGCGCCGCAGCCGCGTCCTCATCCTGCCGCCCATGCAGGGTACGCCCGCATCCTGCTCACCCCAAAAAACCAAAGAGCGGCTCGGAGCCGATCTCGTCGCCATCGATCAGGACCGCTTCAACCAACTGCTGGACGCCGTGGACGCCCAGGCCGCGGAAGCCGAGGCCGAACGCTGGCTCCGCGGGGCCAAACGCGTGGTCGAACCGCAGCGCGAGGACGTGCTCAAGGCCGCTCGCGTCAGCTTGGCCATGGATCGACTTATCGAGGAAGAGCAGGCCCAGGCCCTGGCTATCGGAACGTGCATGGGGTGGCTCCCCCGGGGCTTCCCCTGCCTGGGCTTCACCCGCCTGCGCGACCGCGGCATCCCCGCCTCCTGCGAGGGCGACATGGACTCGCTCTGGACCATGCTCATGTTCCAGGACGCCTTCGGACTCGCCGGCTTCCAGGGCAACGCCACCTTCGACACCTCCCGGAACGCCCTCTGGACCGCCCACTGCGCCGGCCCGCTCAAGATGGACGGCCCCGACGGCCCCGAGGCGCCCTACCTCCTCCGCAGCCACTCCGAGATCGGCTACGGCGTCGTCCCCGAGATCCAGTACCGCGTGGGACAAAAGGTCACCCGCGCCAAGTTCGTCAACCTCGATACCATGCTCGTCTCCGGCGGCACCATCATGGAGGTCCCGGAACTCTCCGAGCGGGCCTGCCGGACACAGATTGTCACCGAGGTGCCCGATGCCGACGCCATGGTCCGTAACTGGGCCACCGGCATCCAAAGCGAGGACATGATGACCCTGCTGCACCGCGTGATCTTCTACGGTGACCACACGCAGGATCTGCGGCACCTCGCCGACCTCATGGGCTTCAACATCATCCGCGAGGGATAAGCCCCTGACCGGCGGCGTTGCGCCAGAAGAATCTGGGTGATCCGCGAGGGAATCACGCGATCCGGCTTGCCGCTTCGCGTCGCAAGCGTAGAAGTTATGGCTGCGCGGTTCCATCACGCGGGCGGGGCAGTGTCCGCTCCGCATCCCCCGAGCGGGTGAAAGCCGCAGCAAAGCCGCGTTCGTGACGAACCGGTCTAAGCAGAGCCGCGCCCGTAAGGAAGCGGTCTGGTTGTGCGGCGGCCCCCGCTTCCTGACGGTCGCGGCTCTGAACGATCTTCTCGCGCCCCTTGCGCGCGCTGACGCCTGGTCCGACCGGTACCAGGCGCCAACGTGATGGAAACGGTGTTTCGAAGACGCATGCGGTCGGGCGGTCACCCGGACGGCACTGTGAGGCCGTCCGGTACCCGGACCACGCGCCATCCCGTCACCCGTGGTGGGTGTACGGGGAAGCAGGGGAGTGCGCGGGTGCCATCACGGTAAGCCGGAGCCGACGGCCCCGGAGCCGTAACCGGTGACCGGCTTGCCTGAACGGCAGTCCGACCCGCTTACTCAGCCGCGCCAACAAACTCTCCCGCGGGTTATGTTTGATCCTCAATCGCTGCAGCCGGCGGGCCCGGCGACGAACGACCGTACGTCTCAATCCTCGAAGCAACGCGTGGGCCGCCCCGGGATCCCCCGCGTCCAGCCACAGAACCGCGTCGTACCACTGCTCTACTTCGGGGCCGTCCTCAACCTGCAACCGCATGAAATCCAACTCGCGCCCCACGTCCAGGGGGGTCGGCCCGGTCGGGGCTGAGATTTCTGTCGCGTTGATGCTCATCTCATCGCACCTTTCCGTCCCTGCAAGCACTTGCGCTGGGACGCCCGCCGTCCACGACTCGGACCAACTCGCTTCGAGCCCCGCCCGTACCCCTGGGCTCTCGCCGCCTACGCCGAGAAAACCAGGACGAATAGCCCCAGATGGATCAAGATCGCCACCAACAACACGACGCACGCGAACCGGGCGGCATCACACCCCCATACCTTTGAAACGGTGTGCCCCCTTTGTGAGTACGGCCTTGTCCCGGGCATCGAGAGCAGGTCGCCAGCCACACCGGTTTTTTCGGAACCATCGCCCATTGCATTCCCCTCGCTGGTCGCGCTGGCTGCGGTCAGCCCCGCATACCGGTCGCCATCCAGGTGATCCACTATTGTATCGTCATGTAGAGCCATGTCAACTGATATCGTCTGACGTATTCCGAGATCCGCACCTTGTTTTCGATCATGAAGCTGTGATATAATGCACCCATAGTCGCGGCGTCGGGTAGACGCGTGCAGCCAATGGCCGAATAAAGTCGCGGAGCGGGCTTCCCGCCGGCCGGCACAACCTCATGGAACGGGGTCGAAAGCCTCCAGTTCCCAGAGGGGGTCCCTCGACGGCTCCGGATGGCCAACGCTCCAGAGGATGAGCATTCGATGGCACAGCAAAAACCTTCCTTCCGATTGCCCGAGGCCGTGCTGGAGATTCTTGAGCACGTCACCGCTCAGATGGACTCCAACTTCCACAAGCGGCCCAAAGTCTCCCATTTCTGCCACGCCGCCCTGGTGGACTTCCTCAATCTGGACCTCCGCACACAACTTGACCGCATCTATGATCGAGAGCGCAACTTGGACACACTGAAGCTAAGAATGAGCCTCGAACAGGGGCTGGCACATACTGAGACAGAGTATCCAGCACCACCCGCTGACCCCGCTCGGAAAGCTGTCGGTAGTAGCGAATGAGGACGATCTCCTCGACGGACAAGTACGGCGTCGGTGCCAGGCACGGGGCCAGCGTCGGACCAACGGCGACCATTTGGCTCTGCATGACCTTTTCCTCCTTCGTGCCGCCGGTCGATCGGGCAGCCGGATTCAATCGCCCTCGCGTTCCCCCCAGAGGGGTTCGCTCGCCCCTCGATGGACCGCGCCCCCTGCCTGATCGCGCCCACTGCTGCAACCTGAGGCTCCTTACCTGGCACCGGCCGATTTCCCGATGATTCACTCGGCACCCGGCGGATAGCGCAGACCACACCCCTTTTCCAACCTTCCGCAATCATACCACCATCTTCGATGCACGCAAGTAGGTATTTATCCTATTTAACGATTTCCGTAATTCTGCAGACAACCTCGGCTCGTCGAGTCGGGGGAGCCGTTTCCCCGGGGGCGAAGGCCGATCGGTGGCTGCGGGGCGTAAGTCCGCTAAACCGTTTCAGTGCCTCAGATGCGAAGTAACAGCAGCATTGACAATGTGTTATATCCGAACCGCGGAGTCCGGAGGCGGTTTCCCGAGCGTCGGCCCCTGAGCTTGGCCGACGTGGGATGCGACACGATTCCCCATCAAGACTCGTCGGGCAGCGGCACAGGTCTGCGCCGGGATCAACCCCATATCCGTCCCCCGGGTAAATAAGTATTTATCTGATTCGCAGCGACAGGCCAGACGCGCTACATCGCGGCCTCCCCGCCAGGCTTTGACGACCGCCGAACGGTGAACGTCATCCGCCGGGATAGGAACCGGTTTCGGAGCGTCCACCCCGTGAGCCTGGTTGTCGCGGACGCCGCCAGTCGCCGGCAAGGTTGCGGGGTCTGGGGGCCGAGGGGTAGGATTCCCTCGGGAAACATGAGCGCAACGGGAGGAGACGGCCAGATGGACAGGATGCCTGCTCGCTTGATGTCGGTCGCGATGGCGGTGACGACGACTGCTACTGCTGCGTTGGGTCTGGATTTCACGCGTTTGCCGGAGTTGGTGCCCGGCCGGGTGCGGGCGGAAAACGCCCTGTGGATCGAGAATCCGCTGGACAAGCAGTTCAAGTCCGCCAACCGGGTCGTCGTGGCCGACCTCCAGGGCCCCGGGATCATCACCATGATCCACTTCGCGATGCCCCAGGCTTCGATCGCTACGCCGGAGGAGTATACCCTTGGACGCGACCTGCTGTTGGAAATGTACTGGGACGACGAACAGCGGCCCAGCGTCAGGTGCCCTCTGGTGGACTTCTTCTGCGACCCGGCGGGGCTGCGCGAGGAGGTCAACACCGTGCTGGTCAACAAGCGGCGGGGGTACAACTGCTATTTCCCCATGCCCTTCCGCCGGTCGGCCCGGATCGAGTTGATCTACGACGGTCCGGAACCGCCTGGTGAGAAGCTCTGGCAGATGATGCCGTGCTACTCCTACGTGATGTGGCGGACGGTGTCCGAGGTGCCTGCCGACCAGGGCTACTTTCACGCTCAGTGGCGGCAGCGGGCCGTGCTCATGGGCAAAGAGGACTATGTGGCCCTGGGAGCCCGCGGGAGAGGCAAGTTCATCGGCTGGAACGTGACCGTGCGGCGGCCCGGCCTGCCGTCCTACCCGGTGGACATGAACGAGAAGTTCTTCATCGACGGCGAGGATCGCCCGTCCGTCGAGTTCCAGGGCATCGAGGACTCTTTCGGCTTCAGTTGGGGGTTCCCGGAGACGGAGAGCATCTTCCCGCTGACCGGCTACTGGCCGTTTCTGAAAGGGGCGATGGCTTACCGGTTCTTCCTCCCGGACGCGATCAGCTTCGAGCGGCGGCTACGCGTGACCATCGGGTTCGGCGAGCACGAGCACCCCATGTTCCGCGATCAGTTCGGCAAGCGCGGCTCCATGCTGCAGTTGTCCAGCACGTGCTACTGGTACCAGACCGAGCCGCACACACCCTTCCCGGCCATGCCGCCCGCCGCCGAGCGCGGCCCGGCTCCGGAGGAGCCTTTCTGGCCGGACAGGGAAGAATTGCCCTCACCCGAAGCGTTGCGCGAGCGAGGCGTGCGGCTGCATATGCTGTGTGGTCGGCCGGAGAAGGAGATCATCTTTGCCGAGCCGGGCTTCGACGCCGTCGCCCGCCAGGGCTACGCGTGGTCCGGCTGGACGCTGCCGGTGTACCACTGCCGGGCGGATGCGAAGGACGTCGGCGTCGAGCTGACCGTGCCCGAGTCGGCCGCGGGGATGCTGCGTGTCTATGTGATCGACCCGGATGAGTTCGCCGGCGGACGCCGCCAGAGGCTCCTCGTCGGCGAACGCGAGGTCGCCGTCTGCGAGGATTTCGTCCAGGGCCGCTGGATCGAGGTCCCCGTTACCGCCGAGCAGACGAAAGGCGGCAAGCTGGTCGTCCGGGCCGTCAACCTCAAGGACGACGGCAACGCGGTCCTGTCGGTGATCGAATGGGTCGTGCGGGAATAGGCAGTAGGCAGTAGGCAGTAGGCAGCAAGGCAGCAAGGCAGCAGACCGTAGACAACGAGGCAGCAAGGCAGCAAGGCGGCGAGGCAGCGAGGCGGCAAGCAGGCGGCATGAGCGATAGCATGATCGATCAGCGAGCGAACGCCACGATTTGGCTTGCCGCTTCGCGGCGACGTGTGCCACTGCTCTATGAGCAGTGCTTCGGGTGCATGGTGTCGATCACGAACAAGTTCGCTCGGTCCTGATGCGCCCTTTCTCACTTCTCACTTCTCACTTCTCACGTCCCTCCCCCGCCCGCTTCATGATCACCACCGTCAGGTCGTCGGCCTGCGGCGTGCCTTGGCTGAACCGCAGCACGTCCTGGTGGATGACCTGGATCAGCTCGGCGCTGGAGAGATGGCCGTGCTGGCGGATGATGTCGCTCATCCGGTCGTCGCCGTACTGCTCGCCGCTCGGCGTCGTCCACTCCGTGAACCCGTCCGTGAGCAGGCAGAAGATATCGCCGGGCTCGAACGTGATGGGCGCGGCCACCTCGTAGTCGCTGTCCTCGATCACCGCCAGAGGCAGCCCGCTCGACCCGAATTGATCGACCTGACCCGTGGCCGCGTGGAACCACAGCAGCGGTCCGTGGCCCGCACTGACGTAGTGCGCGGTGTGGCTGGCCGGGTCCAGCACGCCGAAGCAGGCGGTCACGAACCGTCCGCCGGGCAGATCCTCGCTGAGCAGGTTGTTCACCCGCCCGGCAATGTCCGCCATGTCCACGCCGTGACCGGCCAGTGCCCGGATCATGGCCCGACATTGGGTCACCACCAGGGCCGGCCCGATCCCATGCCCCGAGGCGTCCGCGATCAGGAACCCCAGTCGCCCCTCGGGCAACGGCAGGAAGCTGTAGCAATCGCCGCCCGTCTGGTCCGCCGGCTGGTTCCAGCCGGCAATATCGAAGCCCGCCATTTCCGGCTCGGTCTTCGGCAGCATCTGCGTCTGGATGTGCCGCGCAATGTTCAGATCGTGCTCCAGCCGTTCCTTTTCCGCCGCCGCGTCCAACAGGATCTGCCGCTTGATCGCGATGCCGATCAGCGAGCCCAGGGCCCCGGCCAGCAACTCGTCCCGGCCGTCGAAAGGCCCGGGCAGCTTGTTGAGCAACTGCAACGCCCCGATCACCTCGCCGTCCGGAACGATCAGCGGCAGCGTCAGCATGTTCCGCGTGCGATAGCCGGTCTGCCGGTCAATCTCCGGGTTGAAACGCGAGTCCTGGTAGGCGTCCTGCACGACCACCACCGACCGCGTGCGCACCACCTCGCCCGCGATGCCCAGCTTCGCGGGGAAGCGGATCTCATCCGTACCCGTCGCCACTTTGCTGTAGAGTTCGTCCGTCCGGTGGTCGTAGAGGAAAATAGTGGCTCGGTCGCACTGCATGGCGGTGAGGGCCGCTCGCTCGGCCGTGTTGAGCAGGGGGGCCAGCTCGAACGTCTCGCTCATCCGGCGGACGACCTCGATCAGGACCGCCAGATGCTGGTCGGATTCGCTCCCGTTGTCCGGCATACCGGTCTCCCCTGCAAGGGCCGAGGCCGTTTTCAGAACTGCGAGGCCAGGGCCCGCAACGGCACCCGCAGCGTCGGCGTGTCGGGATCGTCCGAGTTGACGGTCAGGTCCGCCTCCAGGTAGCCCGGCGTGATCGGCACGCACATGACCTGGACCGTGCACGTTGCCAGCGGCACCAGCGTGCTCAGGGCGCAAGTCTCGCCGACGATGGTGAACGACCCCGCGTTCCGCCCCGTGATGCGCACCGTTCCGATGTTCAGGTTGGCCCGGCCCCGGTTCGTCACCTGGAACGGCTGCACGACCGAGAAGCCGCCCAGCACCACCACACCGAAGTCGCGCAGCGTAGGGGTCACCGCGATATCCCCCGTGGGGATGGAGGGATCGGGATCCGGCGGATCCGGCGGATCCGGGGAGGGTTGGGTATCGGGCGGCAACGGTGTCGGCACCCACCCCGACCCGCACTGCTGACCCGCGGCCAGCGGCAGCAAAACCAGCCACCCGAGCATGATTCGCCAGGTTCGTGTCATGGAAGTCACCACTCCTTCAGCGTCCGTCCAGCCCGCTTCCTTCCTCGCTTCCTTCCCCCGGATGTTCATTCTCCCTCACCGGCATCCATCCGACAACCCCCGCCGCCCGCCGCTTGCGGCTTCGCACGATCGCGTGCAGGTCTTCACCCCCTACAAACCCGCTCCCGATCCCACCCGGGGACTTGCGTCCCCGGCTCGTGCGTCCCCGGCTCGTGCGTCCCCGGCTCGTGCGTCCCCGGCTTGTGCGTCCCCGGCGCGTGCGTCCCCGGCGCGTGTGTCCGCCGACCCGATCCGTTCACGCACCACGTACAGCGGCCGGTGTTTGACCTCCTCCAGGATACGCCCGATGTACTCGGCAATGATGCCCAGGCTGATCAACTGTACGCCGCCCAGCACCAGGATGGTCAGCATCAGCCCGGTCCAGCCGCGTTCGATCGGCCAGCCCGCCACCCAGGCGTAGAGGATGTAACCGGCATAGCACAGGCCCGCCAGCAGCGTCACGAACCCCAGCAGCGACGCGAGGCGCAGAGGAATCACGGAGAACGAGAGCAGGGCGTTGAGAGCCATGCCGGCCGTCTGGCGAACGGTGTACGCCCGCAGGCCCGCATGACGCGCCCGGTCCCGGTACCCGACGCCCACCTGCTTGAACCCCAGCCAGCTTACCATCCCCCGGATGAACCGCGTCCGCTCGGGCATTTGCCGGAACGCATCCACCACCTTGCGGTCCATCAGCCGGAAGTCCGCCGACTCTGCCGGAATGGGCGGCCGCATCAGCCGGTTCATCACCCGGTAGCCCAGCCGCGGCCGGACCCCCTCGCGGTACGCGTAGACCAGCTCGTACCCCTGTTCCCACCGTTCGACCATCGTCCCGATCAACGCCGGCGGATGCTGCAAGTCGGCGTCCATGACCACCACCGCCTGCCCGCGGGCGTGGTCGATCCCCGCCGACAGGGCCGCCTGGTGTCCGAAGTTGCGCGACAGACTCAACACCTGCACGCGCGGATCTCGCCCCGCCAGCGCCCGGAGCCGCTCTAGCGTCTCGTCACCGCTGCCGTCGTCCACGAAGACCATCTCCGCCGTCAGATCCAGCTCATCGAGCACCACGCTCAACTGGCGGTGCAGCTCAGTGACGTTCCCCGCTTCGTTGTAACAGGGGACCACCACCGACAACCGAATCATGGCTCGACTCCGCTGGACATCAGCAGTTTGTCGTATTCACCCACTTGCATGTGGATTGCGTCTACTTCAGTGGGGAAGCGGCCGGCGTGGATGTCCTCCACGTACGCCCGGAAGGCCCGCGTCATGATCTCCGACAGGTTCTCGTAGCGCTTGACCGCTCGGGGCGGATGGCCTCCGCCCAGCCCCGCCATGTCGTGCAGAACGACCACCGTTCCGTCGCAGTGCGGGCCGGCCACGCAGCCGATGACCGGCAGCGCCGTCCGGGCAGTAACCTCCCGGGCCACTTCGCTGGCCACCGCCTCCAGCAGCAACATCGACGCCCCCGCCTCCTCGAGCCGCCGGATATCCGTCATCAGCCGCCGGGCGCCGGCTGCGTCGCGCGCTTGTGCCCGGTACCCCGAGGCTGACTCAATCGACTGCGGCAGAAGGCCCAGGTGCGCCACGACTTCAATACCCGCGTCTCGAACCGCAGACACGAGATCCGCCTGGGCTCCCGTGACCTCGATCTTGATGCCGTCGCACCCCGTCTCCGCCTGGAACCGCCGACACCATTCGACCGTCGTGGCAAGCCCATCGACCCGGCACAGATAGGGCAGATCCGCCATCACGTAGGCTTGCGGGGCACCTCGCCGAACCGCCGCCGTGATATGCAGCATGAACTCGATCGGCACCTCCCGGGTCCGGGGCAGGCCCAGGATGACCTCGCCGGCCGTGTCGCCCACCAGCAGTACCTCGACGCCCGCCGAAGCCATCAGCCGGGCCGTCGGGGCGTCATAGCAGGTCAGGACGCTGAACCTCCGCCCAGCCTGCTTGCAGGCCCGCAGAATCGCCAGGGAGACTCGCTTCGTATCGCTGCTGGTGGCACCCATGCGTACCAGCATACGAATCCTCACTTTCTTCCACAAGAACGGCTTGCATCTTCCGCGCGATCACGCGATAATGGCTTCCCCCTTGCTCCACCACGGCAGGGGGCCTGTTGCGGATCGGCGTCTGGTCCGCCGTGTTCCCGGAAAAGCGCGGGGACGCGTTTGACATGCGGATATCTCCGGCCCGCCGGCCGGCTCACGGGAAGGGACGCATGGGAGCTACCCTCGACGCTCTGCATCGACTCCAATCCATCGAGAACAGACTCCGCATCGTTCGCGAGCAGATCGAGTCCAGACGAAGGACTGTCCACGCCCGTCAACGGCGAATTGCCAAGCTTGAGCAGGAGATCGCCGACACCCACCGCGCCATTCAGCAGACCCAGATCGCCAGCGATCGCCTTGAACTCGATCGCAAGACACGCGAAGAGCACCTGGCCAAACTCCGCGAGGCCCTCAATCGGACCAAAAGCAACAAGGAATACGCGGCCTTCCTGACGCAGCTCAACACCGAGAAGGTCGACATCCTCAAGATCGAGGACCACGTCTTGGCCGCCCTGGCCAAGGTCGATGAAGAGAAGAAGAAAATCGCTGCCACGCAAGCTTCGCTGGACAAGGAGAAGGCTCAGCTCGCCGAGGTCGCCCAGACTTCCAGCGAGGCCGAGATGCGCTTGACCGCGCAGTTGAAGGAACTCGATGAACAGCGTGCGGACGCCGCCGCCCAGATCGCACCCTCCGTCCTCGCGCTCTTCGAGCGGGCCTGCGAGCGGCACGAGGGCGAGGCCATGGCCCGGCTCGAACAGGTTCACCCCAAGCGGGCCGAGTTCGTCTGCAGCGGCTGCAGCATGTCCATCCCGCTGGAGATCATCAACTCCCTGCAATCGCGCGATGAGGTGCAGCAGTGCCAGACCTGCTCGCGGATTCTCTACCTGGATGCCCCGGTCGGTGCGGTGGTCTGATCCCGCTTCAGCGTTCGCGGTCTTTCAGCGCGCCCAGGTCGGCGGGGAGCTTGTCGAGGAGGTCTTCGAGTCGCGCGTCGGCATCATACTGCCCCGACGCGAGGGCCGCCCGGATGGCCGCTACCTTGCCCCAGCGGATATCAGGCAGCGTTTTAATTTTCTCCAGCCATCGGGGCAGGTCTGCCAACTGGCGGTCAGTTGGTGGCCGGGTGCCCGGCCTGCGTCTGCTGGCGGTCGTCGTGGCCCGTTTGGGCGTCGCCGGCACGTAAGACATTAACAGGCTCCCACAATACAAGAGATAAAGCGCGACTCCGGTCGTTCGCTTATCTTTATCGGTCGATGGCCGCAATCGCTCGAAGCGAAGTGGCCAACCGCCGGCTTCTGTGGGTTTCGCGAGGGTGGGTGATCGCCGGAGCGTGTGTGTTAACATTATTGTTGTTAAGATGTAAGGGTCGGTGGCGGAAGTCGTCTATCAGGGTGGATCCGGGAAAGCCGAGGGGCCGAGTTGAACTGCGGCGGCCGCTCAACCGATGATCGGACTGACGGTATAATGATTCGGCGATTCCCCTCCCTGCGTGGGCGGGGCGCAAACCGCCGCAGCGCGAGCCTGTGGCACCAGCGTCTTGCCGGAGTTCTCCGCGGCTCGCGGCGACGGAGCGGCACGGGCGTGCCGCTGGTGTAGGCCCCGGCAGGAGGCCGGTGCGACCAGGGCTTCCATCGAAGCCCGCAATTGAGCATTGGGAGGATGGGCATGAAATTCGGCCCGATCTGGCAGAAGATGTATCATCGAGGTTTGCTGCGTATGGCCGCGGTCACGGGTGTTGTGACCCAGTTAGGCGACTGTGACAATACCGAGGTGACCACCGCCGTCCTGGCCGGACTCAACGAGTTTGTGGTCGCTCTGGTGGACGCGTTTTTCATCGCCATCCGGCCGATCGGCGACAATACCCCGCCGGTCACCACGTGGCTGTTCGACGCAGCCGGCAGTTTCCTCTGCTGAGACCGCCAACCCTGACGACGTTCCGGCCGTTGGACAGGGGCGGTCGGTGCCCCATTGGGCGGTGCCGATCACGGCTGCGCGTTCATGGATGTGGATCGGACTACACTTCGTAAGCCATTATTGATTCTTAGGTTATGAGATAAAGCGCGTGTCGCAGTCCTCCGCGCGCGGTGTCGGTGCCCTTTTCGCTGCATCGGGCCGGGTGCGGCCGCCGATAACTTCCTACGCTGGAACCCGTGGGCACGGTGGTGACGCGGGGTTCCGAATTGGGTTCCGGAGCGGATGTGCGGAACCGACGGGGGAATGGCGGGAAGCGAATGAGGGTTACGTGATGCGCAGATGGATAACGTGGGGGCTTCGTTGTCTGGTTGGCGGGGGCTTTCTGTTCGCGGCTTCGGCCGGGAGCTGTGTCGCGGACGCGCTGCGCGATGTCAGCGACAGCCTGTCGGATTATGCCGACGAGGTTGACCCTGACGGCGGCGAGCCCGACGACTTTTGGGACTGGCTGGACCAATTCCCCGATTGAGTGAGTGCTCGACGGCCGAGCTCCGATCGCGCCCCTGCCTGCCGGGCGGCAAGCGGGCGGGGGTGTTCGTGCGCGGTGCTCGGGCCAGTACGCATTTCGTAGCGAGGCACGTGCGATGAGGGTCGCATGGTGGGTATGGGCCACAGGGGTCGGAACGATCCTGTGGTTGGCGGGGGCTCGTGCGCTGATCGCGGCGCCGGCCGGTACGCAAACGGGTGAGAGCGATCAGCGTACCCCTTCAACGGTGGACGTCGCTCATGAGACGGTGACGCTGCTGGATGGGCCGCCCGCGGCGCGGGTGGATCTGGCCTATCGCCGGGGCGTGGTGGATCGGCACCCGGTCATCCTGATGCTGGGCGGGCTGAAGGATGGAGAACTGCCGGCCTGGAGCCGCGACCTGGTAGGGGAGGGGTACATGCTGGCGGCGTTCAGTGTGGCCCATCCGTCCGATCCCGATCCCGCGCGTCGGCCGCAGTGGCTTTTCTTCGACCAGCGGTTCGCGCACGGCTACGTCCTGGGCGGCAAACGGACCCCGGAGGATGCCGCGCGGGTGATCGATTACCTGGCCTCGCGGGACGACGTGGCCGCCACGAAGATCGGCTGGCTGGGCAGCTCGTCGACGGCGATTCCCGGCTTGGCCGTGGCCGCTCGCGAGCCCCGCTTGGCGGCCATCGTCGCGTTCGTCAGCACCGGTGCGTACCGCCTGTGGCTGGATACCTGGCACACCAACGGCCTGTGGCGGGGGGAGACGGCGGAGCTGTGGCCGGAAACGCTCGAACTGCTGAAGGAGCACGACCCGATCCTGCACGTGGCGGGGCTGTTCCCGACGGCGGTCCTGATGGTCAACGGGGGGGAGGACAAGGTCGTGGACCCGAGGAGCGCCCGGGCGTTCGCCGCGGCGGCTCGCCCGTACTACCTCCGCGACCCGGACCGGCTGCGGCTGGTGATGTACGAGGGTTTCGGGCACAACCTGCCGGCCGACGTGGTCAAGTTGTACGCCGAGCACTGGTTCCACCTGTACATGCACCCGACGAACCCCCCGCCCGCCGCACCGCCGCCGCCTGAGGACCTGGAGAAAAGCGCCTCGCGGACGCAGATCAACGCCGCGGAGCACCGACAGGTGATGGGGGCGGAGGAAAGTCGGAAGTGAGAGGAGACGGGAGACAGAAGACAGAAGACAGGAGATAGAAGACAGAGATCAGCAACCGTCCATCTGTGTCCATCTGTGTGATCTGTGGGCAAGACCTGTTGCGAGAAGAGTCTGCCCACAGATCACACAGAGGGACACGGATAAAGTCGGCTACTGATCTCTGTCTCCTGTTTCCTGACTTCTCACTTCTCCCCTCTCACTTTCCATTGAGCAGCTCGGTGAGGATGTTGTTCTGGGGGTAGGCGTGGCCGAGGTGCTGGCGAAAGCCTTCGCCGGCGGGTCGGCCGATGCGCTTGCCGCAGGCTGCCGCGGAGCGTTTCATGCTGTCGATGTACTCGTCGATGCCGTGATGGGCGCGCAACCAGTCGCGCTGTGAGGCATGGCAGGCAAGCATCTGTTCCTTGACCGCCAGCACGTCGGTGATATCGATCACGAAGTCGGGCTCGACGGGTCGGCCGTAGATATCCTTCTCCTCGACGGGGTCGGCGTAGTAGAGGTGCGGGACGCAGGGGGCGGGTGGCGCGGGGTTGATATCGTAGGTCAGGAAGTTTGGGCCGCCGGCGATGAAGCAGGCGGTCCGGACGAGCCGGCTGGTTTCCTCGTGGTCGATCATGTAATCCGACGGCGGGTTGGTGATGACGACGTCGGGTCGGACCTTGCGGATGATCTCGACGAAGCGCTGGATGGTGGGCGCATCATAGAGGACGAGGATGTCCTTGGAGCCGGCGCAGTAGTACTCGGCCTCGAGGATGCGGGCGGCGGATCGCGCCTCTTCGTGCCGGATGTGGGCAATCTCCTCGGGCCGATGTTGCACCGAGCCGCAGTCTCCGCTGGTGGCCGTGGCGATGGCGATGCGGCAGCCGGCCTCGCGTTTGAGGCGGATGAGCGTTCCCGCACATTTGAATTCGGCATCGTCGGGATGGGCCATGAAGGACAGGATGGTTCTGGACATCTGGGTCTGCTCCGTTGCAGCGTGCCTGGCGTACGAGGTCCATCCGCCGCGCTCCGGGCGTGGCGGGCAGGTTGAGCAGTGTCGCCGCGGGCCGGGTCGGGTGTCAAGGCGGCGGCGGAGCGGAGGGGCAGGTCAACCCCAGCGTGGCATTCGGCAACGCGGGGAGAGTGAGAAGCTGAGAAACCGTGTCTCCCGCACGGCTCACAGAGCCGTGGCACACGACGAGCATTCATGCGAACGGCGCATCCGTTCCGCGGCGTGGGTCTATTCCGCGCGGACGTGCACGGGGGTGCCGCGACGGGCGTCGAGAGTGGCGGCGGCGCTGCCGCCGTTGACTGCGACTTCGAGCATCTGGGTGCTGCCGATGAGAGCGATCAGTTCGCCCTGGGCCACGTCGGCGTAGGTGAGGTGAATGGGCCCGACCGCGCGCGGGCCGACGGCGATCCGGTGGCTGCGGGCGAGCGAATGGGCCGCCGACAGGTCGAGCTCGGAGATGTTGGTGATGAGGTTGCCGAAGCGGTCGATGAAGAGGACCTCGCCGTCGAGTCCGCCGTTGGGCAGGCATGTGGGCGCGGGCAGGTGCAGGGTCTGGATCTGGCCGGCGACGGGGCCGACCTGGCTGAGCGGTACGCCCTTGGAGAGATGCCCCGCGACGGGGGCGAAGATATCGCGACCGTGGAAGGTGCTGGACAGCGAGCCGGCCATGAGGCGGCGGTTGTCAACGACGCGGACTTCCTGCACCTCGGCATCGCGGTGTACGAGCGTCAGCAGTCCGTTATCCGGGGCCAGGATGATGCGGTGGCTATAGCGGGCCGCCAGGATTCGTCGGCTGGTGCCGACGGTCGGGTCGATCACCGCGACGAAGATCGTCCCCGCGGGGAAGTAGGGGAATGCCTGCCGCAGGATGAATGTTCCGCCGACGAGTTCCTGCGGATCGATCTCGTGGGTGACGTCCACCAGCGTCGCCTTGGGGTCGATCTGCAGGATCATCCCCTTCATGGTCGCCACGTAGTGGTCCCGCGTGCCGAAGTCCGTCATGAGAGCGATGATCGCCATGGCACCCCGTCGCCGCCGGGCTCCGGTAGGACGGGGAGATCATCTCCCCGGCAGCCCTGCCAGGAGGACTCGTCGTCGCGGCATGCCCACAAGCTACCACGCCTCACTCTTCCCGCCAACGCGCCCCCCTTTGTTTGTGCGTCGGCTACCACCTGCGTCGCTTGATCAGCAATCCGCCGAGGGTAAGCAAGGCCAGCGTCGCGGGCTCGGGAACATACTCCAAGCGCATCATGGAAGGATCGGTCCAGACCATGGTCCACATCCCGCGATCCTCGGGAGCCAGGACGAGTGCGGAGCCGTCGGTGCCACCGGCGACGGTCAATACGGTGAAGAGGTCCCCCGGGTTGGGGGTGAACGAGCCGGCGAGTTCGACGTCGAGCACACCGGCCAGCGAGCCGGCCCCGGCGATGGCCAGCCAGCCGTGATTGGCGTTGCCGTAGCCGACGATGTCGATGCCCAGTGTGCTGGCCTGGGTGTAGGAACCGTTGACCGTGAGTTTCGATCCAGGGCCGAGATGAATTGAGCCGGTGTTGACCAGGTCTCCGACGGTGGTGAAATCGCGGCCGCCCAGCAGGCTGAAGCTGCCCTGGTTTTCGGCGAGCGTATCGATCGGGGCGAAAACCGAGGTGGTGCCTTCGAGCACGACGGTGGCCAGGTTGACATTGATCGGGCCGGCCCCGTGAACATTCAGGGTGCCGTTGACCGCCTTCCAGGTTCCGGTGGTGAGGGTGCTGCCCGCGAACTGCGGCGGCAAGGCGTGGACCTCCAGCGTGCCGCCTCGGGCTTCGAGCGTGCCGAGGTTGTTCATCGCTGCGGATGCGTGGATGTGTCCATAGCCGAAGATCGTGTGGCCGAGGTCGTTGGTCAGGGGGTAGGTCGCGGAGCCGTCGATGGCGCCGGGGGACAGTTTGAGGGTTCCGGTGCCGCTGAGCTGAAGCGCGTTGTTGAGCCGGAACGTCCCCCATCCCGAGCCGCCGGTATAACCGCCGATCTCGATGGCCCCGTGGTTGGTCAAGGCCGTGCCCGCGACGTTCATCACGGCGCCGTTCTCGACAAGCCAGGATCCTGTGTTGGTGACGTCGGTGAGCATGGTGCTAACGCCGCCGCCGCTGGCGAGAAACTGGCCATTGCCGTCGGTAGCGCTGGTCCCGCCGGTGATGGCACTGCCGGTGTAGAGTCGCACCTTGGAGCCGGCCTCGGCGAGAATCTGGCCACCGATCGACTGGGCGACCGGGGTGCGCAGATCGAGGAGCCCTCCGCCGGTCGCCTTCATCATGGCGTGATTGGTCTTGGGCGCGGAGCGTAATTCGAGAACCTGGTTGGCGCGATCGGCGATGATCGTGCCGTGGTTGATGACGGCGGCATCGATGTAACCGCTGCCGTGGATGGTATGCCCCCCGGCATGAGTCAGCGTGAATCCGTCGGGACTATCGAGGTATCCGGGCCAGAGCTTCAACGTACCGGTCCCATCGAGTTCCACATCGCTGGTGAGGCGGAATCGGCCCCATCCGGAGCCGCCGGTATAACCGCCGACTTCAATCATGCCGGCATTGGTCAAGGATGTGGCGACCTCCATGATGCCGGCGTTCTCAACCAGCCAGGCGCCCGAATTGGTGACGTTGGTCAGGGCGACGTGGTGGGTGTTGCCGACGTAGAGTTGTCCATCGCCGACGGTATTCGTGGCCCCGCTGGTGACGGCGCTGCCGTTGTAGAACCGCACCTTGGAGCCGGGCTCGGCGAGAATCTGGCCACCGATCGACTGGGCGACCGGGGTGCGCAGATCGAGGAGCCCTCCGCCGGTCGCCTTCATCATGGCGTGATTGGTCTTGGGCGCGGAGCGTAATTCGAGAACCTGGTTGGCGCGATCGGCGATGATCGTGCCGTGGTTGATGACGGCGGCATCGATGTAACCGCTGCCGTGGATGGTATGCCCCCCGGCATGAGTCAGCGTGAATCCGTCGGGACTATCGAGGTATCCGGGCCAGAGCTTCAACGTACCGGTCCCATCGAGTTCCACATCGCTGGTGAGGCGGAATCGGCCCCATCCGGAGCCGCCGGTATAACCGCCGACTTCAATCATGCCGGCATTGGTCAAGGATGTGGCGACCTCCATGATGCCGGCGTTCTCAACCAGCCAGGCGCCCGAATTGGTGACGTTGGTCAGGGCGACGTGGTGGGTGTTGCCGACGTAGAGTTGTCCATCGCCGACGGTATTCGTGGCCCCGCCGGTGACCGCGCTGCCGTTGTAGAACCGCACCTTGGAGCCGGCTTCGGCGAGGATCTGTCCGCCGCCGGTCTGGTCGATGGCCACATGGACGTCGAGATTTCCCCCGTTCGACGCTCTCATGAGGGCATTGTTGGTCTTGGCGTTTGTGTTGAGTGAGAGGGTCCACGCGTGGTGATCGGCGTCGATCGTGCCGTTGTTGGTCATGCCGGCGTTGATGGTGGAGTTGCCGCCCTTGATGGTATGGCCGGCGGCATGGGTGAAGTGCACGGCACCGGCGCTGTTGTTGATGTAGGCTCCGGAGAGGTCGAAGGCACCGCTGCCGCCCAGAGTTTCGCCCTCGTCGAACTGTACGGTCGAGAGGCCGTGTCCGCCGGTGTACAAACCGATCTGGAATGTCCCATCGTTGACCAGCGAGGTTCCGCCGACCGTGAGGGTGGAGCCATCCTGAATCTGCCAGAGCCCGGTGTTGGTGACATCGGTGATGGAGCCGCTGTTGTAGCTCATCGAGAACTTGCCGGCCCCGGTGCTGGCGGTCGTGCCACCGGTGATGGCGCCGCCGACGAGCCCGACCGTGCCGCCGCTGGCCACCAACCGGCCGGAATCCGACTGATTGACCGTGGTGTGAATGTTCAGGGTGCAGCCGGCGCTGGCCTGCATGGTGCTGTGGTTGGTTTTGACGCCGGACTTCAGCCCCAGCGTCGCGTTGGAGTACAGCACATCCAGCAGGCCGTTGTTGACCAGTGGAGCATTGACGTCGCCGGCGCCCGCGGCGATGGTGTGTCCGGCAGCGTTGGTCAGGGTGCCGCCGCCGTTGATGTAACCGCCGTCAAAACGGAGCTGCCCTTGACCGGCGATCTCGATCGCATTGCTGATCTGTAGCACCCCGTATCCGGCATATCCCCCGTACTGGAGCAAGAGCGTGCCGTCGTTGTTGATGGCCGGCCCGATGATTCCCGAACCATTGACGGTCAGGCTGCTGCCGTTGTAGGCGTTGACGGTCGAGCCCAGTCCGATGGTCAGGGAACGGATCTCCGCGGTCTGGTAGCTCAGCACGGCCGGGCCGATGCTGACGGTGACATCGTCCAACGTGCCGGGGTAGGTCGGCGGATTACCGACGGTGCCCCAGTTAGTGACGTAAGCTGCTGGATCCGAGCCGGGGATGTGCTTCTGGTCGTACCAGCCATTGGTACCCGCATCGCCCGTCCAGGTGAAAACCCCGGCCCAACCGGCCTCCGCCGCCACGCAGGAGACCACGGCCGCCAGCCCTGCTGCTGCACATCGTATGCGTGTGTTCATCTGTTCAACCCTTTTGATGGTGCCCTCAAACTCCCTCTGTACCCACAACGCCGCAGATCAGGCGATCAGCGCGTCCGAATCATCAACCCGTCGCGGGGCCATCGCTGCCGAACCGCACTCCCGGCATTCCCGAAATACGCCAATATCTGCAAGCTTTCGTTTGGGGGAGGCGACCGCGCCGCGGTCCAGGCTGCACACCTCTTCTCTCTCCTCGCCCTTGGCTACGGGGCCGCATGCACCCGTGCGCGCCGGCCCCGCCGCCGGCCCATCGACGATCACGTCAATGCAGCGAATGTCTGGTAGGAAGAGGGTTTAAGGATTCGCTTGGATCGCCGGAACAATGAATGGCCCTGGAGCAGTCACGTGAACGCCTCTTCCTCAGACCTGCCGCTCGACTGCAATTATGGCCTCAGGCTGTTCCCATGTCAAGAGCATACCGCAAACCGGCAAGGTGTGGCTGGACGCCCCTCAGTTAGCCTTTAATTAGGGTGTTGCCGGCAGAACCGGGCGGCGCGCGATGCCTTCCGGCACACAGCAATACCCCATTCGGTGCCGCGGGAGCCCCCCGACACAGAAGCGATGGGCCCGGTGGGCTCGCCCCGGCAGGGGCGGCGGGAGCCACGTGTACGGCGTTTCCCTAGTATGACAGCGCTGGATGAGGTTTCCTGGTAGCGGCCGCCCCTCGTGGCGGCCGGCGCCTGAAGATCTATCGCCGCCCAGCGGCCGCCAGAGGCGGCGGCCGCTACAAAGCAGCGCTGTCGTGCTAAGTTGTCACGGCCCGTCTACCGCAGGCCGCCGGCGGCTTCGGGAAGGACGGGGAGATCAGCTCCCCAGCAGCCCTGCCAGGAGGATTCGTCGTCGAAGGAGACTTCGCCGAGGATCGTGGTCATGTCGGCCAGGTCGGCGGCCTTGGCCCCGAGGTCGGTGACGGCATACACGGTGTCGCCGATGAAGATGCTGCGCGTCGAGCCCCAGTAGCCCCAATAGCAGCCGCGACCCACGCTGGCCAGGTCCACCGTGGCCAGCCGGCCCACCTCCGCGAAGTCGGTGTCCGGCCCCACCCGGTAGACCATCAGCCCGGTGAACTCGTGCTCGTTGATCATCGGCCCGACGGTCCCCTCGCCGTAGAGCTCGATCGGGAAGGCCACCACGCCGCGGGCAGGGAAGTAATTAAAGGCCTTGGGGTTGTAGTTGGCCTCGCTGTTCGTGCCCCGCCCACCGATGATCTTCACGTACTTCTGTTGCGGGTTGGCCGGGTTGCTCACGTCGAAGACGGACAACTGCACGCCCTGCACCCATGCCCAGGGGACACCCTCGTCGGGGTCCGCATACTTGCCGATGGTCAGCAGGTGGTTCTCATCGAGCATCTGGATGTGGTCCGAGTAGCCCGGGATCTTCAACTCGCCCGTCACCCGCGGATCGGTCGGATCGCTCAAATCCAGCACGAACAGCGGGTCGATCCGCTCGAAGGTCACCACGAAGCCCCGCGGGCCCACGAACCGGGCCGCGTAGATCTGCTCGCCCGGGGCCATGTTCTCGATCTGGCCCACGACCTCCAGGCTGGCGCCGCTCTCGCCGAGCACGTAGACCGCATTGCTCACGCTTGACCCAAGGTCCATGGACCACTCATCCACCGTGGTGGCGATACGCAGGTGGTCCTGGTACTCGCCCAGCGAGTACTGGCTCAGCGGGCGTCCGGGCACCAGGCCGCTGGCTACGTATTGCGTCCCCGCCTCGGTGAATGCCAGCTTGTGGATCATCGTGTCCGCCCGCGAACTCATCATGTCCCAGTCGTACGCCGTGTCCGTGACGTACAGGGCGTCCAGACTTGCGTAGATCGTGCCTGCGTTGGCCGTCAGGGCCGTCGACTGGAAATCGCCGGTCGGGTCATCCACGTCCAGCGTCACCACCGTCGTGATCGCGTAGCCGTCGCCGGACTCGGGACGATAGGAGCTATCCCAACCCACGATGCTGCCCGATCGGCTTTCGCCGTCCGCCATGGTCACTTCGTAAGCCGGCAGCCATTCCTCCAGCGTCATGCCGTTGAGATTCGCCGGCGTAGGGTTGTCCGGCAACCGCGGCATGCTCGTCAGCACCAGATGCAGCCGGCTCTGGATCATCCGGCTGGAAGCCAACTCGCCCTCGAAGTCGATCGTCGCTTCCACCGTCGGCTCGGCCGGGTCCGTCACGTCGATCACCGTGACCGTGACCTCGCCCCCGTCGTTCCACGGCCCGCCGATCATGGCATCGGCCACGGCCACATCGCTATCCATCGGCATCGGACCCCAGAACCACCCGCCCCAGTGAACGGACAGCGCGATCAGCCGGTCGCCCCGCAGAAAGAGCGAATGCCCGCCCGACTTCAACGACACCTGGGCGATTTCCGCCAGCTCCTCGGGCGGCTGGGCTCTCAGAATGTGGACCTTGTCCCCGCGCAGCCAGTAAATGTACTCTCCATCGTTCTTGACCACGTCGCTCTCATCAACCCCCGCCTCCTGCACGTTGGTCGTGGAGTAGGGTTGATCGCCGCCGCTGCCGCCTTCCGCACTGTCGGCATCCGGGGCCGCGGCCGGCATGCCCAGGAACAACCAACCGCCCCGCCACCAGTCGCCGGACCACTGATTGGCTCCCACCCGGACGTTCGCCTGGTTGACCAGGAACT
Organism: uncultured Planctomycetales bacterium; assembly: GCA_964511155.1. Taxonomy (GTDB): domain Bacteria; phylum Planctomycetota; class Phycisphaerae; order UBA1845; family PWPN01; genus JAAYDF01. The sequence continues at coordinate 21,660 of CAZEEJ010000082.1, forward strand.
GGCGCATCTCCTCCGCCGATCCGAACGCCCGCAAAGCCGGGATCCGCGGCTTGGCCGGTGCAAAGGGCGGCAGGCAGCTCGTTCCGCACACACCCACAGCCAGCCCCATCAGGGCCAGAATCGAAAGCCGTCGCATGGGAGTCTCCTTCCAGTGAAGTGTCACGCCAATCGGTGAAATTCAAGCGGCCATCGCGTGGATCCGTCAGCCGTTGCCCCCTCCCTGACCGCTCCGTCCGGGGACAGCAGCGAGCCTCGCCCGGCTCTGAGTATACTCTACTCATCGGCTAAGTGTCGCGTCCATGCGCCTCCGGCCGTGGCGAATGAGGCACAGAGGCACACAGGCACAAGGGCACGCCGTTTCCATGCGCCTCTGGCCAACGGCGGAATACGCCGGTCGCCGCGGCTCGGCTGAGCTCGCCGAAGTCGGGGGCGACCGCTACGTCGCGTCCATGCGCCCCCGCCGCGTCCATGCGCCCCCGCCGCGCCGCCTTTCCGCCTTTCTGCCCCCTGTGCCTTTGTGCCTCCGCACCTCCCCGGCCGCCACGGGGGGCAGCCGCTACGAGGAGCCGTGCCCTTGTGCCTCTGTTCCTTCCGTCCAAGGCGGAATTCATGCGCTGATGCCTTATCCTGCGACGCCTGGTTTTTGCTCCTAGGCTCTGTAAAGACCGAAGACTTTGAAACTTTCGAGGCCCGCAGGCGTATACGATGGGTAGTAATGCCCAACGGGCCAGAATTTGGGAATTTTTTCGTTGGTTTTTGGGCCGGGATGCGTTAGAATCGAACGCGGTGACCTCCACCATCGGCCTACCTGATAAGGAGTAGCTGCCGTGGCGGGTTAGCACCTGGTAGCGGGTGTGCACCTGAGGACGGGAAGGCGGCACTCACAGCACCCAGCCATAGCGCAAGGCTATTGTAAGGCCTTGGTTAGGGTTGATTCCCAGCGTGTGAGATCGTGTATAGGATGACGGATTCCAAGAGGCGCCCGGGTGGCGTCGAGGGGCTGACCGTGGAACTCGGCCAGACATTGCAGCGGGTCGCGGACCTTAAGTTCGTGCTTTACCGGAGGCCATTGCATCCGGAGTTGTTCTGCATTCACGAGAGCCGCCACCTGGAGCGTGGGGGCTACCAGGCGGACATTTGGGTGATGGGCCTGTCGCATGTGGTCACGGTGCAATCCGCCGGCCGGTGCGTCACGGAAGTCACGACCGAGGACATCGAG
>CAZEEJ010000083.1:0-22734 GCA_964511155.1 uncultured Planctomycetales bacterium
ACTTGCGACGACCCGAAGGAGCAGGAACCTTCAGTTATCGCAGGACGGTCAGACATCTTCTCTCCGTCAGTTGCCGTGACGAAGCAAAGGAGTTCTCCATGATCTGCTGCAGAATGGCGATGGCATGGCTGGCTGGTGTGGCGGCCGTCTCCTGCCTGGTCGGATGTCAAACCACCGGTGCCGGAAGCAGCCCCGTGACCGTACGCGACGGTGTGTTCATCCACCTGAGCAAAGGGCCGGAAGACCCCCACGCCGTTTTGATGGCTCTGAGGATGGCCAACATCATGGCTGAGGATCGGGACGTGCTGGTTTATTGCGATATCGAGGGCATCAACATCGTCCTGAAAGATGCCCCGGACGTCACGTTCCCGGCGTTTGAATCTTCCCGTGCGCAGCTCCGAGCGTTGCTGGACAGATCCGTGCCGATCTATGCCTGCCCCGGATGTCTCAAGGCGCACGGCAAGAGCCCGGAAGATCTCATGCCGCGCGTGCGCGTGGCGGACAAGGAAGCCTTTTTCGCTTTCACGAAGGGCCGAATTCTGACCCTTGACTACTGAGCTTCTTGGACAAGGCCGGGCGTCGGCCCTATGGAGGCGCAGCGCCGAAATCACCACCGCTGACTGCCGGAAGCTGTTGTGGGAAGCCGGGTTCCGGTCGCTGCGGCTCGCCGACGGGACTACCAGGCCATTGAGACAAGAAACATGAGGGCGGCGGGCTCCGCATTGACGGCCATTTCGTCCTCTTGAGATGACTATGGGGTCCGGATCGATTTCCATCACTGTTCTGGTAGAGAATACCGCCCATCAGCGGGGCCTGTTGGCCGAGCACGGTCTCGCCTTCTGGATTGAGCACCACGGACAACGCATTCTGTTTGACACCGGACAGGGAATGGCCCTGGCCCACAACGCCGACAAGCTCGAAATCGATCTAACGACGGCGGACGCAGTCGTGCTGAGTCATGGGCACTACGATCATACCGGCGGTCTGCGGGCGGTTCTGCCGGCCCTGCACCGGGCCACCGTCTACACGCACCCGGCAGCCTTCCTTGAACGCTTCGCCCGAGGCCCACAGACCGGAATCCGGCCCGTGGGATCACCCATTGAATCGCTGGAATGGCTCCGGTCGCACGTGCGGCAAGTCATCCCCACGCACACCGCCCCCGTCGGACTGGATGATGGGCTCTGGGTGACGGGCCAGATCCCGCGGCAAAACGATTTTGAAGATGTAGGCGGCGCCTTCTACCTGGACCAGGCCTGCACACAGCAGGATCCGGTGGTCGACGATCAGGCCATGTATCTGGAGACCGAGCATGGACTGGTCGTCTTGTTGGGCTGTGCCCACGCGGGCGCGGTCAACACGCTCAATTACATCTGTGAATTGACCGGAGAAAGCCGCATCCATGCCGTGCTCGGCGGCATGCATCTGCTGAACGCGGACGAGAACCGCCTGGCGCGGACCATCCGCAGACTGCGGGATCTCGACGTGCAACGGATCGGACTGGCGCACTGCACCGGCTTTGCGGCCATGGCGAAACTGTACCACGCCTTGCCAAACCGATGCTTCCATTGCGTAACCGGCACGCGGATCTGACTTCCTCAACTGGAGTACACGCCCATGATGCCTGAGGTGCGGCCCATCGGGACGATCCACTCGCCGTTTCATGAGCCTCCCGGGACGCCCATCCAACCGGTGTATGCCAACGCGACCGAGGGACGCGTCGAGGTGTTTCCATCCTACGCCGAGGGCCTCGCCGACCTGGAAGGATTCGATCGCATCTGGCTCCTCTACTGGTGCCACCGATCGACGGTGACGAAGCTGCGCGTCACCCCCTACCGGGATACCCAGGAGCACGGCGTCTTCGCCACCCGTGCGCCCGCCCGCCCCAATTCGATCGGCCTGTCGTGTGTCCGGCTCCTGCGGATCGAGCGCCATGTTTTGCACGTCAGCGAGCTGGACATCCTCGACGGCACCCCTTTGCTGGACATCAAGCCTTATGTGCCGGAGTTCGACAGCTTCCCGGCAGCCCGTAGCGGCTGGCTGGACGCGAAGCGGGCGCGACGAGAGACGGCCGATGGACGGTTCCACGGCGACTCGAAAGGCGAGTAACCCCGCCGGGTCGATCCGGTCGTTGGCCGCGAAATCCTGGTTTGCCTGCCTCGTAGATTCCTGCTACCCAGGCCCCCCGATGCAAGGCCATGCGCTTGGGTCGGGATGCATCTTTTGTTTGGGGGCGGACCTTATCCGTGTGCCACTGATCGAGCAGTGTTTTCACGAAGGCGAGCGGGGCTTGTCCCCGCCGCTTGCCTTGGGCAACCTGTCACGGACCCGCCCTGGCGGCATCTGGGGCCGTCACCGGCTTCCGCCCGGCACGCGCCGGAATCAGCCCGTCGGTTCGCCGGGGGACGGCCCGCTGCAGTCCATACTATGATATGCTCTCGCGAAGCACGGTCTCCACGTTCGGCGATCGTGCCCGCAGGTGCCGGGAGGATGACCATGTCCGATCTCATCAGGCTGAGTCTGTCGCTGGAGAAGCCCCTGTTCGACCGCCTCGAGCGGATGGTCAAACGCAGCGGTTACTCCAACCGTTCGGAGTTTGTCCGGGACATGATTCGCCGCCAGCTCGTCGAGGGCGAATGGGCCGCCGATGCCGAGGTGGTCGGCAGCCTGACCATTATCTACGATCATCACGCCCGGGGGCTGGGGGAGAAGCTGACGGACTTGCAGCACCACCACCACAAGGCCGTTCTGGCCACCACGCACGTCCACCTCAGCCATGACGTCTGTGTGGAGGTCATCCTGATCCGCGACCGGGCCCACCGGGTCCGCGAGTTGGCGGATGCGATTCGCCAGCAGAAAGGCGTCCTTCACGCCGAGCTGTCGATGGCCAGCACGGGCTCGTCGCTGCATTAACTGGGGAGGGTCCGGTTATGCGTGGTTGGTTCATTACCGGTACGGATACAGGGATCGGCAAGACGGTGATCGGCGGCGCCCTGGCCCTGCTGCTGAGGCAGGCGGGCTGCCGGGCGGGCGTCTTCAAGCCGGTGGCGACCGGGTGCCGACGGGACGTGCGCCTCGGGCTGGTCAGTGAAGATGCCGAGTTCCTGGCCCATTGTGCCGAGTCGCCGGAGGACCTGGCCACCGTCAACCCGGTGCGGTACTCGGGCGATCTGTCGCCCATGGTGGCGGCTCAGCAGCAGAAGCGGCCGATCGACTGGTCGGCCATCGACGAAAGCTGGCGACGGATCGGCCAGTCCGCCGACTGGGTCGTGGTCGAAGGGGCGGGAGGGCTGCTGGTGCCGATTGACACTCGGACCAACATGGCGGATCTCGCGGGGCGGTTCGGTCTGCCGCTGGTGGTCGTGGCCCGGCCGGGTCTGGGCACCATCAATCACACACTGCTGACGCTGGAAGCCGCACGGCACCGGGGGCTCAGCGTCGCGGCAGTGGTGGTTAACGGCTACCGTGCGGGTTCGGCCACCCTGGCCGAGGAGACTAACCCTGAGGTCATCGCCCGCCTGGCCAAGATCCCCATCCCGCTCATCGTGCCGTTCGATCCCGGCACCGATCCGCGCCAGGGCATCGTGGGGGAAAGCGTACTGCATCCCCTCCGGCCGTTCGTTCACCGGGCGGTCCACGACGCGTCCCCGGGGCCGGCGCCTGCGTCCTGAAGTCCGCAACCGTGGGGCTTCCGCTCGGGACTGGGGTACAATAGCAGGTGCAAGGAGCTGCTGATGCCCCGTGTCTACTTGGAAACCAGCTACGTCAGCGCGTGCGTCACCGATCGCACCGATACCGATAGCCTCTACCGCCTCAAGCACAGCCTCGAATGGTGGGATCAACAGCGACAACTGCACGATCTGTACGCCTCTCCGGAAGTCGTCGCCGAATTGTCCGTGCAGAGCTATCGGCGTAAGGACCTGGCATTGGCTTGGATCAGCGGTGTCCCTTTGCTTGAGATCACCGATGACGTGTTGGGGCTCGCGCGTGTGTTGATTTACGAGAAAGCGATGCCCGCCGGCAGCGGTGATCCGGTCCACGTTGCCGTCGCGGCAACGCATGGGATACAATACATGGTGAGCTGGAACGTCAAGCATCTGGCCAACGTGAACAAGCGAGCGCATCTGGCTCGAATCTGTGCCCGATGCGGTTACATCGCGCCGGAAATCCTCACGCCGGATGTCTTCTGGGAGGTCGAATGATGAAACCCGCTTCGGGTGAGTCGGCAGCAGATCCGGTGCGTTCCTCTGACCGGCCCGGGCGCCCCGCCCCAACAGGCGATGAGCTCATAGACGAGGTTCGTGCCATCAAGTATGAGTTGTCCGCTCAGTTCGACCACGATATAGAGAGGCTCGGTGTCCACCTCAAGGCGCTCCAGGCGGAGATCGCCCGATGCGAGCCTCAGCGGATCGTTCGGCAGCCAGGGCAGAAGCAGTAGCACCGATCCAAGCGACGAGCGCATGGACGCTGCCGTACAGGGTTTTGCAGGCGCTCGGCTGTATACCCAGTCCAACAAGGCACTTGGCGGTCACGGCGCAGGTAGGGATCAGAGGGGGGTGATCCCCGCTTCCTGACGGCTGCGGCACGGATGGGACGTCTGCGGCCTTGCGGTCCGGTGTCCGACTGATGCCGCCGGGTCAATGAGCCGATAACACCTCCATGCGGCGACGCATGAGAATGATGCTGCGCGCGATGATCGCGGCCGGCTTGGCGGGCCTATTGGGCTCGGGAGGCGGCCTGCCGGCGTTGGCCGAGGAAGCCGGCGGATCGGCAGTCGCGACGGCTACCGCTCCGGCCGATGATCGTCCGCCCATCGCCACCCGGCGGATCGTCAAGGCCTTCGACTTCGACGAGCAGGCGATGGGCAACTTCGGCACCCTGCCGATCGCGTGGCGGAGGCACGGCGGGGCGGGCTTCCCGCTCTATCTCGAAGGGCGGTTCGACCGCGAGACCGGCCAAGGCAGCCCGCCGAGCTTCCGGCTCGACCTCGACGGCGGGTCGATCGGTTACCACTACGAGGGACGGGACATTGCCGTCCGGCTGCACAGCGACTATCTGATCGTCGCGTGGGTCAAAACGGCGGGCCTGGATAGCGCCCGGGCCTACGTGACCGCCGCCTTCCTGGACCGCGAGGGGCAGGTGATCGCCGGCACCGAGCACGCCAGCGCCCTGGCCGGCGGGAGCAACACGGATACCGATTGGGAGCCGCTCACCATCCGCGTGCGGTGCGAGCTTCCCGAGGCCCGTTATCTGGGCCTGAGCCTGTGGCTTGCGCAGCAGAAGGTTTGGGACGGCGGCTCCAGGTCGGTCCGGGCCATTGAGCGGGAAGACATCAAGGCTACCGTCTGGTTCGACGATCTGGCCGTCTATCGCATGCCGCGTGTGGCCATGCGCACCGCTCGGCCGGGACAGATCTTCGGACAGAACGACCCCGTCGCGATCCTGGCCGAGGTCAGCGATCCCGATGGCCTGAACCTCGCTGCCCAACTCAACTTGTGGTCCGTGGATGGCAGCATTCGGCATGAGCGTGAGGTCGCCGTCCAGACCGCCGAAGGTCAGCAGCCGCAACAACTCGTCTTCTCCGAACTGCCCGTGGGGTTGTACGAGGCGGAGCTGGTCGTCTCGACGGAAGGAGCCACCCTGGTACGGCAGACGCTTCGCCTGGCGTGCGTTGCGGAGCGGGTCAGCCCGCCGGTCGCTACCGGACGCGGGTTCGGCGTCGTCCTGAATGACGTACCGGCGGCAGGTCTGCCCGGTCAGCAGGCGCTGCTGCAGGAGCTGCGCCCCGATCTGGTCAAGGTCCCGGTCTGGCACGCCCAGGCGGCGTTCAACAACCGGCCGCTGGACCGCACCGGCGTCGACAGCTACCTCGAGGCCATCCGCCAGACTCAGGCTGATCCCGTCGGCATCCTCATGGACGACCCCGGCTTCTCGCCTGCGACGGATGGCGCACAACTCATGTCCATGCTGGACATGTTCAATGAGGATCCGCTCGCCTGGAAGCACCTGGTCGCGTCCACCTGGATGCGTTACGCCGGCCTGATCCACGTCTGGCAGCTCGGGGAAGACAACCATACCTGGGTCTGCCTGGACTCCCGTCTGCCGGTGCTGGTGGAGCGGTTGCGCGAGCAGATGAGCGATCTGATGACCGAGCCGGTCCTGGCGGTGACCTCCTCAGCCGTCTTTTCGCCGCACACCGGCGATCCCGGCGATTACCGTTCGGTACTCCTGCCCGCTTACGTGAACCCGACGGATATCGGTTCATGGCTCGAGCCGTTGTCGGGCGAGTCCCCCGATCGCGTCTGGGTCACCGTCGAGCCGCTGCCGGAGGGGCCGTATCCGCGGATCGAGCGGTTGGCCGACCTCGGCAAACGGCTGGTCGAGACCTATGCCCAGGGTGTCGGCACGGTATTCATGCGGGCACCGTGGGACGTGGCCGTCGGGCAGCCGGTGAGCCGCACCGATCCGCGTGAGGATCTGATCGTCTTCCGCTGTGTGGCCGACGTGTTGGGCGGGGCCCGCCCCGTATCGCGTACCAGCCTCGACGGTCGCGTGCAATGCCTGGTGTTCGACCGCAACGAGTCCGCCATCCTGTGTGTCTGGGATGACGACGCCCCGCCGGACGGCGAGGTGCATCACCTCCTGCTCGGTGACAATCTGCAACAGGTGGACCTGTGGGGTCGTCGGACGGCGTTGCCTGCCGCGGGACGATACCAAGCCGTCCGCATCGGGCCGACGCCGACGTTCATCCTCAACGCCCTGACCTGGATGGTCGAATTCCGGCGGCAGTTCGTCGTCCGGCCATCGACCATCGAAGCCAGCTTTGACAACCTCGAGTTTCAGATCGAGTTCCGCAACACGTATCACGACCGCATCGGCGGCATGCTCAGGCTGATGCTGCCGGAGGGGTGGGAGATGCGGCCGAACCGGTTGCCATTCTCCTTGGCCCCGGGCGAGGTCTTTCAGCAGACGATTGCGCTGCGGTTTCCGCTCAACGCCGAGGCCCGCACCATGCCGCTGCTGGGCGAGTTTGCCATTGACGCCGACCGCCGGTACGTCTTCACCACGCCCGCCTGGTTCGAGTTCGGGCTCAAGGGCATCGACTCGCACGCGTTCGCTTTCCGCAGCCGCGACCAGGTTACCGTTCGCCTGCTCATGACCAATCGCACGCCGCGCACCGTCCATTTCGAGAGCTACGTCGTCGCCCCCGACCGCCAGCGGATCGAACGGCTGGTGTCCAACTTCGAGCCCGGGCAGACGATCCTCCGCACCTTCGTGATCTCGGAGGCGGCCGACCTGGCCGGCCGCGACCTCCGCGTCGGCCTCCGCGAGATCCAGGGTTCGCGCATGTGGAACCAGATCGTCGCGGTGCCGTAGCGGTCGCCCCCCACGGCGGCCGGGTCGGTGGTTCGAGGCCGAACGAGTCCGCGGGCGGTCTCGCCCTTTCGTCGCGAAGAGGCAAGCCATTAGCAGCCTTCAACCCGCTTCAGCCTTCAACCTTTAGCCTTTAGCCTTCAGCCTTTGGCCTTTAGCCTTTAGCCTTTAGCCTTCAGCCCTTAGCCTTCAGCCCTTAGCCTTTAGCCTTTCCCCGCCCGCCGCTACAATACCGCCCCGTGGTTCAGCAGCGACCCATTGTCGACTGGCTCGTCTACGCCCTCGTGCGGGGCGTGGCCATGCTCTTCCAGATGTTTCCCATCGACCTGAACCTGCGCACCGCCCGGGTCATGGGGACGATCTGGTTTTATGTCATACGGCGGCATCGTGAGCGGGCGTGCAGCCACCTGCGGCTGGCCTACGGCGACCAACTCACGGACGTTCAGGTGCGGCGCCTGGCCCTCGCCTCCATGCAACAACTGACCATGATGGCCGTCGAGGTGCTCTTTACCCCGAGGCTCCTCAACGAGTGGACCTGGCCGCGGTACATCCGCCTCAAGGGCATCGATCGGGCCCTGGAGGTCATCGTCGCCCGCCGCGGTGCGATTCTCGTCACGGGGCATTACGGTAATTGGGAACTGGTGGGTTTCATGATCGCCACCCTGGGGTTCCCGCTGACCGCGGTCATGCGGCCCCTGGATAACCCGTACCTCAACCGCTACCTCATGGACGTGCGGGCCAAGCGGGGGTTGAAGCTGCTGTACAAAAAAGGCGCCTCCCGGTCGGCGACGGACATTCTGGAGAGCGGCGGTATCCTCGGCTTCATTGCCGACCAGAACGCCGGCCACAAGGGGCTGTTCGTGGACTTCTTCGGCCAGAAGGCCTCGACCTACAAGTCGATCGGCCTGCTGGCGATGGAGCACGGCGTGCCCATCCTGGCGGGTTGCGCCCGGCGGGTCGTTCCCCCCGGACGCTGGAGCGAGGCGCGGTTCCGCTATGAAGTCGAGTGCAACCGGATCATCCTGCCCGAGGAATGGGCCGGTCGGGACGACCCGCTAAGCTGGATTACGCAGGAATACACCGGGGCCATCGAGCAGGCCGTGCGCCAGGCCCCCGAGCAGTATCTCTGGATGCATCGCCGATGGAAGTCCCGCCCGCGCGACGAGGGGAAGTAAACCTCGCGGGTTGCAACGCCAAGCCCACGGGTTGCAACCCGTGGGCTTCCCGAGCGTGGCGCCCCCCGCCGAAAGGGGAGGGCTGAAACCTACAAGTTGACTTGGTTTTGCGACCTTCCTACAATCCGGCCGTAGGATGGCTTTACCAACGGAGGATATGCCCCATGGCAGGCGCCCATACCAAGGAGTTCACCGAGGCCAATTTCGAGGCCGAGGTGCTCAATGCGTCGGAACCCGTACTCGTCGACTTCTGGGCGGAGTGGTGCATGCCCTGCAAGGCCCTCGGCCCGACCATCGACGAGCTGGCCACCCAGTACGACGGCAAGGCCAAGGTCGGCAAGGTCAACACCGACGCCAACCAGTCCCTCTCCGCCAAGTTCGGCATCAGCGCCATCCCCACGGTGATCCTGTTCAAGGACGGCGAGATCAAGGAGAAGTTCGTCGGCCTGCGCAGCAAGCAGGACTTCGCCGCCTCGATCGATGCCCTGCTCGGCTGACCATCCATGACCTATTCATCCGCAGCGCCTGGACTGCGCCGCCTCGGAGTGTGGATCGCCTTGGCCCTGGCCTCGGCGGGCGTGGTCGGTTGCGCAACCGGCGATAAGCGGCAGACTTGTGCCTCTCATTGCCCTTCCGCACAACCTTCGGCCGCCGACGCCCCCGATGCGTCTGCGGATGTGGCGGCCTCGCCCGATGCCGTCAGCGAGGATGCGGCCGCCGAGGAGCGTGTGGCCGTGCCGCCCGGGCCGGACGGTGCCCTCTTCGACGGGGCAACGCTTGCCGGCTGGCGCATCCTGCGCGACAAGGGCTATACCAGCCCCGGTCGAGTGCACGTCCAGGACGGCACCATCAGGCTGGAGACCGGCCGGATGCAGACCGGCATCGCCTGGAACGGCGACTTTCCCCGCGATGACTACGAGGTCTCGCTCGAAGCCATGCGCGTCGCCGGCTACGACTTCTTCTGCGGCATGACCTTCCCCGTGGGCGACGAGCCCTGCACGCTCATCATCGGCGGCTGGGGCGGCTCGGTCGTGGGCCTGTCCAACGTCGACCACATGCACGCCGCCGAGAACGTGACCACCACCGGCCGCAGCTTCGAGACCGGCCGCTGGTACCGCATCCGCCTCCGCGTCACCCCGCAGCGCATCTCCGCCTGGATCGACAACGATCTGGTCATCGACCTGCTCCGCGCCGATCACCGCTTCTCCGTCTGGTGGGAGCAGGAGTCGGCCGTCCCGCTGGGCATCGGCACCTGGGACACCGCCGCCGCCCTGCGCAACATCCGATTGACGCGTCTGTCGCCGGACGCCGTTCGCCAGTAGTACACACGACCCGGCTTGCCTCTTCGCGTGGAAACCGATCACGCCCGTCAATCCGCGCAGGCGGGGTTGGCCGGGGCGGTGCCGCTGAGGCAATGCTGGAAGATGGCGAAGTCGTCGAGATCGACGTCGCCGTCCCCGTCGAGGTCGGCATCGGCACAGCCGGCCGCCGGTGGGCCGAGCGAAGAACCCGTCATGCAGCCGACGAAGTGCAGGAGGTCGTCGATGTCCACGTCGCCGTCGCCGTCGAAGTCCGGCGGCGGGCCGAAGCCGGTCGCGTCGGTCAGGGCGTACACGTGGCCGTCGTAGGTGGTCAAATAGAGGGCGTTGCCGCTGATACAGGGTGCGGACAGGATCGGCGTGCCGAAGTTCATCGACCAGATCAGGTCGCCGCCGGCCAGACTGAGGGCATACAGCCGTCCGTCCCCGGAGGGCACGTACACGGTGTTGCCGACGATGGCCGGTGAACCCACGAGCGAGGCGTAGGTGTTGTTGTAGGGCGACATCTTCAGCGGCGAGGTGCTCATGGGGAAGGTCCACAGGACCTGACCGTTGTCCAGTCGGAAGGCCTTGACGCTGCCCGTACCGCCGGCGACGACGATGTTGCCGCTGACCGCCGGGGTGGTGGCGGAGCGACCGTCGACGCCGGTGGACCAGATCGAGCCGCCGTCGCTCAGGCGGACGGCGTTGATCTTGCCGTCGTAGGTGGTGAAGACGACGGCGCTGCCGGCGATGACGGGACTGCCGTGGAGGCCCTGGGTGGCGGCCTCCCAGATGGTGGCGCCGGTGGCTGCGGAGACGCCGCGGAGGCTGCTGCCGGCCCAGTTGGCGGGGACGACGACGGTGGTGCCGTCGGTGGCGGGGGCGGCGTTGCTGCTGATCCAGTCGCCGCCGTAGGACTGGTTCCACTGCTCGGCGGTGGTGGCGGTATCGAAGGCGGCGAAGTAGGCGTAGGTGCCCGCGTAGACGCGATTGCCCGAGACGACGGGGGCCCCGTAGAGGAACCGCTGGTAGGCCGACCCGAGGGTGCGCTGCTGCTGTTCCTGGCCGGTGGACTGTTCGAGGAAGTGCAGCAGGCCGCCGTGGGAGGCGGCGTAGACGCGGTTGCCGTCGACGGCGACGCTGTGGGAGACGGCGGCGGGCGTCCAGGCGAACCACTGCTGCGTACCGTCGCGGGCGTCGAGAGCCAGCACGCCGTTGTTGGTGAAATCGCCGCGGTCCTTGACCCCGACGAAGACGGTATGCTGGTAGAGTACAGGGGAAGTGAAATCCAGCGTCCCGCCGGTGTGGGTCATCCAGGCGACGCCCAGCGGGGGCGTCAGGGTGGCGTGGGTGACCAGGCCGCCGCGTTTGGGTCCGCCGCCGAACTGCGGCCAGTTTCCGGTCGTCGTCGGCCGGCCCGGACAGCGGTTCAATACGGTGAACGGCGTGGAAGCGGTGTTCTCCTCATCTTTGTCGTTGATCGCGGTGACCTCCAGGGTGTAGGTGCCCGCCGCCAACGACGGCCCAGCCAGCCGGCCCGTCCAGGACCAGTCGCCCTGGGGCGTCAGGTCGCCCGTCGCCACGGTCTGGTCCCCCTGGCGGATGGTGTAGCTGACGGCGGAGACCTCCGCGCTGGTTTCGTAGACGTTGACGGCGATGGGCAGGTTGACGCGCGGGGCCAGGATGTCGGCGGCGGGGGTGATGATCTGCAAGCGTTTGCCGTCGGCCAGGTAGCGTGTCCGCGAGGTGATCTCGTTGGCCCCGACGGAGATGACCTTGAAGCTGGCGGGTGAGCAGTCGATCCCGCCGAACAGCAGGGTCGGCGAGTTGTACGAGCGCATCGCGCCGACGGTCACGCTGTGCTGGGAATGCCAGTGGCCGCTGAAGACCGCCTGGGCGTTGTAGCCCGCGAACTCGGTGTGCTCGGCCTGCGAGGGGGAATAGTGCTGGAAGATGAAGAGCCGCTTGTCGCCGCGAAGCTGGGCGAGATCGGCGGCGACCCAGGCCGCCTGCTGGACCCCGGGCTGGCCCGTTTTGTGCACCGAGTTGACGATCAGGAAGTGACAGTCGCCGTAGCTGAAGGAGTAGTAATCAGGCCCGAGGTAGTTGCGATAGTTGCCGCTGCCGCCGGCGTTGGCGTCGTGGTTGCCGAAGACGTTGAACAGCGGGAGGGTCGTGGTCGCGATAGCCGCGGCGTAGTCGTCGTACTCGGGCAGATTCGAGCCGACGTTGGTCAGGTCGCCGGTCGCGATCAGAAACGCGGGCGGCTGGGTCAGATCGCAGATGCGGGCGATGGCTTCGGTGTAGAGCTGGCGGGTGCCGCTGGCGCCCACGTGGATGTCGCTGATCTGCACGAAATCGAAGGGGCCGCTCTCGTCGCTGGGCGTGAGGGCGAAATTGAAGTCGGCCGCGGTGGAGCCGGTGTTGATGGCGTGGTACCAGTTCGCGGTCTTGGCCCAGCCGGAGGGGATCGAGATATAGACCAGCGTCGCGTTGTTGGCCGTGTTGGGCAGCGTGTAGGAGCCGTCGGCGGCGGTGAGCACAAGGCTGATGGTGTCGGAAACGCCGACGCCCCCGATGCCCGGCTCGCCCGCGTCCCGGACGCCGTTGGCGTTGAGATCGTGGAACACGAAACCGTTGATCGGGCCGGCGTAACCGCCGCCGCCGCCAACGTAGAGAACCACGGGGGCGACCCGCCCGTTCTGCACGTCGTCGGCGTACTGGAGGAGATTCTGCGTGAGCCGCGGGGCCTGGGCCTGGGCCTGGGCGTTGCCGATGTGCACCGCCTTGTCCGGGGCCACGGCCAGCAGGAGCGTGCGTCCGAAGCCCCAGCCGGCCTCGATCATGGTGGCCAGCGACGGCGACACCGGGTGATTGCCCGCCAGCACGCCGACGTTCTGGAAAATGTCGAAACTCTCCCAGGACGTGGGCCACTGGGCATATCGCCAGCCGGCGAGGTCGGCCTCGGCAAGGACGTTCGGCAGACGGAAAAGCTGGTGGCCCGCCTGTACCCGGTGGACGACGTCGAAGTCGCCGTCACCGCGCACGACGGATGCCGGCGCCGGCAGCCAGCTTTCGTTGTCCCGATCCTGGTCCGCCTGAGTGAGCATGATGACCGCGCCGCCGGCGTTCACGAAGCTCTGGAGCGTCGTGGCCGCGGCATTGAGCGTGCTCTTGATCGTCGCGTGGTTGCTGCACAGCCCGCCGATGAGCAGCGTGTTGTAGCCGGTGAGGTTCAGCGCGTTGCCCGCGATCAGCCCCGCGGTGAGGTCGGTGAAGGGGACGCTCAGGCTGGTGAGCAGATCGCCCAGCCCCTTGACCTGCGAATACTGGTCGGCGTAATCGATGATCGCAATGGCCAACGGGTTCTCGTACCGCACGATGTCGGGCAAGGCATTGTTCTGTGCATCGGTGGCATAGCGCAGCAGGTTGGCCAGTAGCCGCGGGGCCTGGGCCTTGGCCTGGGCGTTGCCGATGTTGCGCGCCTTGTCGAGAGCCATGGCAGCCAGGATCACCCTCCCGTAGCCCCAGCCGGCCTCCAGCAGTGTGCCGCGGGTCGGGGCGGTGGCGTCGTTGCCCGCCAGCACGCCGACGCCCCGGTACAGGTCGAAACTTTCCCAGCAGCCCAGGTAGCTGTTGTAGCTCCAGCCGGAGAGATCCGCATCGCTCAATGCGTTGGGCGCGGTGAAGAGCGGGTGGCCGCTTTGGAGCCGCTTGATCTCAGCGAAGTCGTCGTCGCAACGGCGGGCCGCGCCGGGGCTTTGGAGCCAGTCCTCCACCGCCAGGTTCTGGTCCGCCTGGGTGAGCAGGATGACCGTCCCGCCGTAGCTGACGAACGTGTTCAGCACCGTCTTGGCGTTGGTCAGGGCGGTGCGCAGGGTGGCGTTCTGGGAGGCGTGCGAGCCGATGATAAACGTGTTGAAGCCGGCCAGATTGATCGCGCCGCCGCCGACCAGGCCGGCGGTCAGGTCGGTAAAACTGTGGCCCAGGTCGGTCAGGCTCTGCCCGAGCCCCTTGGTGTTCGTCCAGGTGTCCTGGTAGTCGATGATGGCGATGTGCAGGGGGTTGGTGTAGAGGGTGATGGGGGAGGCGGTGCCGTTGACGATTTCCTGGGCATAGTGGACCAGGTTGCCCATGAGCCTCGGCCCCTGGGCTTGGGCCTGGGCGTTGCCCACGTTGCGGGCTTTGTCGGGCGCCATGGCCACGAAGACCGTGCGTCCCTGTCCCCAGCCGGATTCGAGGATCGTGCCCAGCGTCGGGGCGGTTGCGTGGTTGCCGGCCAGCACGCCCACGTTGCGGTACACGTCGAAACTCTCCCACGAGCTGGCCCAGCCGCTGTTGTACGTCCACCCGGACAGGTCGGCGTCGCTGATGGCGTTGGGCGTGCTGAAGACCGGGTGGGCGGTTTGGATACGCTTGACGTTCGCGAAGTCGGCGTCACTGCGGCGGGCCGTGGCGGGCGGCTGGAGCCAGTCTTCATCCGCGCGGTTCTGATCGGCCTGGCTGAGCATGAGCAGGGCGCCACCGCCGGCCACGAATCCGTGCAGGTCCGATTCCGCCGCCTCGATCGCCCCGCGGATGACGTCGCTCTGCGTGCAGAAGGAGCCGATGATCAGTGTGTTGAAGCCGTCGAGGTTGATGTTTCCCCCGGCCAGCAGCCCGGCGGTCAGGTCCGTGTAGCCGTGCCCCAGGTCGGCCAGCGATTCGCCCAGACCCTTGGTCGTGCTCCACGTGTCCTGGTAGTCGATGATGGCGATGGAGAGCGGGGTGGCCGCGACGGTGGCGGCCATCGCCAACACCAGGCCACATGCTCCGCAGATCACTTTCGACCATGTCCCTGATTTGTCGCAAGACTGGTTGGTGTGCATAACCGATCCCCATAAGATGACCGCAAGCCCCTCGCCGTTCGCCATTCGTTGTTCGTCGACCGCGACTGTAGCCGCTGATACGAATGCCGCCATTATCCTCCCAAGGCCGCCGCGGTTCAATCACACGATCCGCAGAAGCGAGCGGCGGGGTTTCTCCCCGCCTTTTGCGTGAGCAGCACCGCACTTCGCCGCGGCCTCGCTCGCCAGGAACGCCGGGCTGCATACCCAGCGTCCTCTCGCAAAGCGCCGGGACAAGCCCGGCGGCTCGCCGACTCTGCCACGGCGCCCCTTTGGCCGACGCCCGGAGGTGTGTGCTTGCCGGCGGACACATGGCGCCCTACGGTATGGGCGGTTCAGGTATCCGAGGGCCACGCCTCACCGGGGGTGCGCGGTGAGGGCGCTGACAAGCGAGGCGTACAACCTGCAAAAGGTGCTCTTGCGGAAGGCGTGCGAAGCCGCAACCGGCCGATCAAGGACCGCCGGTGATTCGCGTGAGCAGCGCGAAGCCGCAGGCGGCGGAGCTCCACCAAACGAGGTGCGGTATGACACGAGACAGCGTCCGTTCAGAACGTGCGAGACTTGCTCTCCTGGCCGGGGTGGTGACTCTTGCGGTGAGCGCCACATCGAGTATGGCTGCTGAGCCGGGGCTTCAGGTGAGCGACCAGGTCACTGGACCGTGGCAATTGTTCATCGACGATTACCTGGTGAGCTCCAAGACGAACGTCATCCGCCGTTACCATCCTTTCCGCAAGCACCCGGACAATCCGCTGATCGTGGTGGACCGGCCGTGGGAGGCCCACGTGGTGTCCGGCACCACCGTGCTGCCCGGCGAGGACGGGACCGGCTTCCGCATGTACTACTACTGCTGGACCGAGGACAAGACCCCGGAAGGCGGGCGGATGAGCTACATGTGCTACGCCGTGAGCCGGGACGGCATCCGTTGGGAGAAGCCGAACCTGGGTCTGCACGAGTGGATGGGCGACGGGACGACGAACAACAACATCATCCCGAGCAGTCCGTTCGCGGTGATGCGTACCCCCTGGGAGGCCGACCCGAACAAGCGATACCAGGGCGTCGGGGGCATGTATCACGCCTTCTCCTCACCGGACGGGCTGCGCTGGAAGCAGGAATCCACCGAGACCATCGTGTCCGGCGGTGACACCAGCCATTTCTACTGGGATCCACACACCAAGCTGTTCCGCGCGAACGTCAAGGGGGGCGGCACTGCCAAGGTCAGCGGCGACATCAACGGGTTGCGCCGGCGCTGCGTTGGATTCAGCGAGACCACCGACTTGACCAAGTTTCCGCCGCTGCGAATGATCATGGCCCCGGACGACGAAGACGACCGCTGGTGCCGGCCGGGAACGGTCGATCGCACCCACTTCTACGCCTGCCCCGTCCTGCCCTACGAAACCATGTACATCGGCCTCCTCCAGATCTATCGGGCGGAGGACCCGGAGGGCTACTTCCACGGTCCGCTGTGGCTCGAGCTGGTCAGCAGTCGGGACGGCATGCACTGGCAGCGCATGGAGGGGGAACGGCGGCCGGTGTTAGACATCGGCAAGTTCCGCAGCTTCGACCACGGCATGGTCATCGCTCCGCCACCCGTCCTGGTAGGTGACGAACTATGGCTCTATTACACCGGCTACGACGAACTCCACGACCTGCTACCCTACCGCTCGGCGATCGGGCTGGCCAAGATGCGGAAGGACGGGTTCGCCTCGCTGGATGCCGACGAGGCGACGGGCGAGGTGGTTACGCGGCGTTTTGAAGGCGCCGGCGGCGCACTGCTGGTGAATTATCAGGCACGGGGCGGCTCGCTTCGGGTGGAGATTCTGGACGGCGAGGGCCGCGTGATTCCCGGTTACGCGAGCGAGGACTGCCAGGCGCTGACCGGTGATGCCGTACGCGAGGCCGTCACCTGGAAGGATCACCGCGACCTGCCCACGGATCGGGGGGCGATCCGCTTCCGGTTCATCCTGGACCACGCCCGGCTGTATTCATTCATGCCCGGCGAGGAGGCCCGGTCGATCGAGGATCCGCCCCGCCCGCCGCTCCAGGCGCTGTACACGTTCGAGGGCAACGTCGAGGCCTGGTCCGACATGCTGCCGGATGACGGATTGCAGATCCTGCGCAACCTGGGAACGTGCAAGCTCGATCACCGGGAGCCTCAGCCGGCCTTCGGGAAGCGGTCGCTCATCGTCGGCTCCACATGGCGGCCGTGGAACCGCGTCGAGATTCTCGGTACGGACAACCTGGGCCGGCACTTCACGCTGGCGGCCATGGTCAAGAGCACAAACAACCGGCACGCCCGGCTGTTCAGCGCCTACCACGGCACCGAGGCATTGACTACGTCCGACCTGATCTTCGACTTCGACCCGCGCGGCCGCGTGTTGAGCGGGCTGCGACTGGTCTGCAAGGGCATCGCGGTCGAGTCCGACGATGTCACCTTCGACGACGGCAAATACCATCACCTGGCCGTCGTTTACGACGACGGATGCGTGACCTTCTATCTCGATGGCAAGGCGGTCGGGCGACAATGGATGCCGGGCGGCGAGCCGGTCCGGGTGGCCCGCAACCTGCTCGTGGGCGAAGACGCCAACCGCGGCAGTGATGAGCAGCTTCAGGGAAACGTCGACGACGTGCTGGTCTACGGGCGGGCCCTGAGTGCGGAGGACCTGGTGGTATTGAGCCAACAGGGGGCGGCGGTGCTCTTTGATCTGAAAGAATGACAGGCCGTGTTTCTCGTGGATGAAATCGAGAAGGGCGTAACTCGCCAGCCGCGTACGCGAGGATGGCGACGTCGGGGCGAAATGGGGACTGGCTCCGCCCCAGAGAGGTCTGATGAAGGAAGCATCCTTCGATGCGGGCCAGATTGAGGGCCGGTCACAAATCGCCCCGGCGGTGCCTGTCCCCATTTCGCCCCGCGGGAGGCGAGTTACGCCCAATCGAGGATCACCGATGGCGAAGTGGCGGATGAACAGCTTTTTCTGGGCGGCGTTGCTCATGGTGCCGGCGGCCGCGGGCGCGGATGAGCCTTGGGCGCGAGCCGAGGCGAACGCGGCACAGAGTCAACGAGCGATCCAGTTCTGTCGGCGTTACGCGCACGGCTGGCTGGCCCAGGCGGATGGTCAATCCGGCCTGCTGCCCAGAACGCTCCGCGGCGACGGCTACTGGAATGCCAAGGACTGCGCGGCGGATAACTTCCCGTTTCTGGTGCTCACCGCTCACGTCACCGATGACTACCATCTGAAGCGGGCGGCCGACTTCATCCTGGCTCAGGAGCAGCAGCTCTGCAACCGGCTGGATTCGCTGCCCGATGACTTTCTCTTCACCACGCAGCGGTTTCGCACCGAGGCCCACAACCTGGACAGTCTCATTTTCGGCGCAGCCGAGTACGCTAAGGACGGGCTGATGCCGGTTACGGAGTGGCTGGGGCCGGGACCGTTCGCCGACCGCATGCAGCAGTTGATCCGCGACATCTTCAAGCATGCCCCGCACGAGGGCCCGACGGGCAAGCTGCCGTCCAAAAACGTCGAGGTCAACGGCGAGTTGATGCAGGTCATCAGCCGTCTCTACTGGATGACCGGCGACGAGCAATACCGGGACTGGGCGTTTCGCCTGGCGGACTACTACCTCGAACACGTCAACCTGCTGGAGCAGAACAGCCTTCGCCTGCGGGACCACGGATCAGAGATTGTCGGCGGGCTGTCGGAGGCTTGCCTGCTCGCCTCTTATGAAGACCCGCCGCGTTGGGAGCGCTATCGGCCGCGGATGCTGGCCATCCTGGATCGGATTCTGGAGGTGGGCGTGAACCCGGACGGCCTCATGTTTAACGTCATCGACCCCAAGGCGGGCACGGTGACCGAGCAGAACCTGAGCGATTCCTGGGGCTACGTCTACAACGCGTTTTACACGATCGCGACGATCGCCGGGGAGCCGCGTTACCAGGACGCGATCGCTCGGGCCCTGGCGAACCTGCACCAATACAAGGCCCACGCATGGGAAGGCCCCAGTGCCGACGGCTACGCTGACTCGATCGAGAGCGCGCTCAATCTCCTGAATCGCCTGCCGACCGAATCCGCCTTCGCGTGGGTGGACGAGGAGATTCAGTTTATCTTCAACAAGCAGCGCCCGGACGGCGTCCTGGAGGGCTGGTACGGCGATGGGAACTCTGCCCGGACGGCCCTGATGTACGCCCTCTGGAAGACGCAGGGCGTCGCGCCCGCACCGTGGCGTGACGATCTGCGGGTGGGAGCGGTGCCGCGGGACGACGGGAGCCTCGCGCTGCAGGTGTCGGCGGACTGGGCGTGGACCGGCCGGCTGCGCTTCGACCGCCGGCGTCACCATGACTTCTTCCACATGCCCGCCGACTACCCGCGCATCAACCAGTTCCCGGAATGGTTCGTGGTCGCGCCGTTGGACAAGTACGAGGTGACCATCGGGGTGCAGCCGGCCCGCATCGTGGCCGGCCACGAGCTTCATGCCTTTCCGCTGAGTCTCAAGCCGGGCGAGTCGGTGCAGTTCGTCGTTCGCCCGTGGCAGGACCCCGCCGCCCCGCCGCGACGGACGATGCGGTACACGCCACGATCCGCGGAGCAGGCCCGGGCCTGGCAGGCGGAACTGCGCGAGCGGCTCTTCGAGCTGCTCAAGCTGGCCGACCTGCGGGCCAATCCGATCGCCCCGCAGCCGCGGGTATTGTCCACGGAGAATCGACCCGCGTACACGATGCAAGAGGTCGAGATCAACGCGACGGCCGGCCGGCGAATCAAGGTGCTGGTGACCCGGCCGAAAACAGGGCAACCGCCCTTCCCCGCAATCGTCTGCATCCACGGGCACGGGGGCAGCCGCCACATCGTCTACGATCGAGCGAGTGTCTATCGTGGCTTCGCCGACGAACTGGCCAGCGCGGGCTTCGTAACCCTCTCGGCCGATGTGGGGCAGCACGAGGTGTACGAGGCCGGCCACACGCTCATGGGCGAACGGCTCTGGGATCTGATGCGTTGCGCGGACTACCTGGCCGGGCTGGAGCACGTCGATGTGCGGCGAATGGGTTGTGCGGGGCTGTCGCTCGGCGGCGAGATGGCCATGTGGCTCGGAGCCATGGATGAACGCATGGCGGCCACGTTCAGCTCCGGCTTCCTTACGGTGATGGACCAGATGGAGCGCGACCATTGCCTCTGCTGGAAGCTCGACGGGCTGCGTGAGCTGGTGGACTTCGCCGACATCTACGCGTTGACCGCACCGCGGGCGTTGCTCTGTCAAAACGGCTTGGCTGAGCCGCTAACCGGGTTCAGCGTACCATTGGCCCGGGAAGCCCTGCGTGAGATCCGGCCGATCTACGCGGACCTCGGCCGCCCGGACGGTGTCCGGCTGGCCGTCCACCCCGGCGGGCACGAGATCGACCTGTCCGGCCTAGCCGCGTTCTTCGCCGAACACCTGAAGGGCCATCAACGCTGAGAGCTCCGGTAGCGGTTCACGGCAGTCGCACGAAGTGTTGGTAACGCAAAGGCGCCAAGTCGCAAAGAAGAGGAGCGTAATACCTGAGGCCTTCTTCGCGTCTTGGCGTCTTTGCGTTTCAGATCTTTCTCCCTGCAAACCGTCGTTTGTCTCCTGGACAACCACCAAGGCACAACGAAGGAAGCCCGGTCAAGCTGTCGCCAGCCCGGTGCTTGCCGATCATCCGTCTTGGTGTCTTTGTGTCTTGGTGGTTCAAATCATGTCTATTGTGAGGCTGCGGCGGCCCATTGGGCCAGGATGTTCCTGCTCGTGTTGTCCGATGACAACTTGAGCAGGTCGAGGGTCTTCTCCAGACCGGCCAGCAGGCCGCTGGTCGTATCCGCGTAGCACTTCTCGGCGGCCGAGCGGGCGGGTTCGGGCAGCGGCGGGAACTTGCCGGCGGCCAGCAGATCCTGACGTTTGGCGAACGCGGCGGCCATCTCAACGGCCAGCCGGGCGTGGGCCGCCTCATAACGACGCTCGTATCCACTTGCTGCCATCCGGTCCACGAAGCGGGCCACGCGAGCCAAGCGGGCATTCAGCTCCTCGGGCCAACCGGCAGGCATGGTGAAAGGAGCGGCAATCTCCATACGGTCTACGGGGTCACCCCGCAGTTCGATGGGCCGGGCGCCGCCCAGCGCGATGCAGATGCGGGCCGATTCGGGCGTGGTGTCGTAGGGCAGGGACACGCTCGTTGCGTCGAATCCCTTGTATGCCTCGCCGTTGATCTCCACCGCGGTGATCGGCCCGGTACCTACCGTGCTGAGGTAGAGCCGTCGCGTACCGAAGCGGATGGGGAATCGCTGATGCAGCTCCGTGATGGTCGGCGGGATGTGCGGGATGAGCGTGAGGCCGTCGGCCCGATACAGATACTCGAACAGCCCGCGGATCATGGCGGCCGGCGGGCCGAACGAATCGTAGCAGAGGTTGATCGGCTCGTTCGGCTGGTACACCTTGCTGCCGAAGCCGGTGAGCGGGTTATCCATCCGCCAGGGGTCGGCAAAGGTGAGCAACTGCAGCATGGACCGCCGGGCGTCGTCGAACTTGCCCAGCCGATAGTAGCCCATGATCATGCGGGCCTCACAGGTGGACCAGTGCCCGCCGTTCACCCACGTACCGAAGCCCCACAGGCCCGTGGGCTCGACGTACAGGTCGTCGTAGCTGGGATAGTTGGGGATGATGAAATCGTGCGGCCGGAGGCCGGGGATGGCCGCGATCTGCTGATAAATCCGCTCCGCCTGAACGTCGTCGACGACGCGCAGGCAGATGGCATCGTGATTGGGCGACGTCTCAAAATAGCCGTGCCGCTCGGCTCCGAACACGCCGTGCCGCGTGCCGTCGGGGTCCAGCGACCGGATCAGGTAGCCCTCCTCCGTGGTGAGCGTGGCCAGACCCTGGCGCGCGGATTCGCGCTGCCCCGCGTAGACGGCGGCCCGCTCCGCGTGGCCCGCGAGTTTTTCCAACTCGATCAGCCGATCGAGCGCCGCGATGTAGGTCACCGACAAACCTGCCAGGTAAGCCTTATCGTAGGTTCCGTCGGGCTTGGCCCAACCGGCGTAGCTCGGGGCCAGCAGGTTGCCGGCCGGCCCCGCCAGAAACAGGTTGTTCGCCGGATCGCGCCGCGATTCAATGAAGGCCGCGCAACGCCGCAGCTTCGGCAGGTACCACTCGATCGCCGGCGCATCCCGGCTGATGAGCAGCAATTCCGCCTGCATCAGCAACCCCGCCGCGGTGAACTCCATGCCCCAATCGTGGATATCCACGCGCCCGTCGCCCTGCTTGGCGATGAACCGTCCCGGCGAAGCCGCGTCGCACAAGGCGCCGTCCGGCGGCACCCACTCGTAGGGCGTGTTGCCGTGCGTGTGCGGCCGCACGGTCTTGCCGTCGCCCATCTGGTTGAACCAGAGATCGTGCGAGTGCTGCAAGAACGTGACGAACGGCTCCTCGTAGAACGGCAGTCCGCAGTACGTTGTGCCGTAACTGTTCTGGATCCACCACGCGTCCCACGTCGGCCCTTCGACCAGACCGTTCCATAGGGGGGTGTACAGCATGGGCAGGCTCTGATACTGCGGGTCGGCGGCAAACATCCGCCGCGAGACGTCCAGCAGCCGCAGGTACTCCACATCGCCGCGCCCCTGAAAGAACCGGCCCTCGAAGCGGTTCGAGGATTCCTGCTGGGCATACGCAGGGGCCAGGAGGACCAGGAACAGCCCGAGGAAGCGATAAGCATGTCGCACGATCATCAGCATGTCCTTTCTTGAATGCGACAACACGGCCGGAAACGCAACCCGGCAAGCCAATCACGATGCCGTATCTGTTCACTCTCGCAGCCACGAGTACTCTTCTGACAACAAGAACCGTAACCGTTCACGGTCCGCGGCATCGCTGGAAGTACTCAACCCTGGGGAGCTTTAAGCCCTGGAGCCGGCTACGCTCGGAGCCTTCGAGCCTGATACGCACAGGAGCTTCGAGCCTGAAAGGCTCGTTCTGTCAGCCCAGGCCGAAGGCCTGGGAACGAGA
>CAZEEJ010000084.1:0-10640 GCA_964511155.1 uncultured Planctomycetales bacterium
AGCCCTTCCTCCGGCCGGCCGGCGGTCAGGAGCGACCAACCCAGCCAGGTGCGGATGGTGAGCAAGTCGTGGTCGAGAACCCGGCCCGGGTGGGCCGCTGACCAGTCGAGCAACATGCGGGCCAGCACGACGGCTTCTTCGCTGAGGTGCCGGACCGCGTCGGCATCGCCGCGATCGGCGGCTTCGTCCACCTCCTGGCGCAGGGCCTCCAGGAGGCGGGCGATGGCCGGCCCCGCGTGCTCGGGATCGGTGCGGAGGAAAAGCTCGACGACTTTGCGGGCTTCGGTGAGCCGTTTCAACTGTCGCAGGGCGATCACCCGCTCGCGGAGGCAGCCGCCGACGGCGTCGGGGCAAGCGGCGAACCGGGTCTCGAAGTCGGCGAGTGCCTGGACCGCGTCATCGGGTCGGGCGACGGCGGGGTCGTTGAGCACGTTGGCCAGCAGCAGTACGGCCTCCGCGGCGAGACACGCTTCCGGACGGTCGCCCGAACCCCCCGCGCCGGTGTTCGGGGCTCGTTCCGCAAGGGTGGTCACTGCCGCCGCCTGGGCCGCGGCTACTGTCTCCTGGGTGAGCGTTTTGATGTCCTGTTCGCGAAGGTTCCCATCGGCCGTCGCCCAATGGAGCAATCGGTTCAGGCATCTCGCCTTGCCGAGGGCGCTGGCGGGGCCATCCGCGGCGGTGGCGGGCACCTTTCCGTATTCATCGGCCGCCTCGCGCAAGTGCCCGAGATGCTCGAGGGCCGCGGCGATGCGGCTGGTGATCTGCTCGGCCAGGGGAGAGTCCGGGGCGGTTTCGCGCAGGAGTCGGCCGGCACGGACCAGTGTCTGCCAAACCGAGGCGGCAGGAGGTTCATGCGTCTGGCGGAGCAGCTCGTGAGTCATGGCCACGGCCTGTTCGGCGGCGGTGCGTGCCCGGTCGTGTTGGGGATGCCGGGTCGCCAGTTCCACCAGCGTGTCGGCGGCCTCGATGGTTTGCCCGGCCGCGTAGAGGGCCCGGGCGGTGAGGAAGGCGAGCTCGGCGGCCTGGGCGGCTGTCAGGTCTTGCGGTGGGCTCCGCAGGAGCTGGCGCCCGACTTCCGCGATGCGGGCGATCCGCGGATCCTGCGCGGCCTGAGCGGCGTCGGCGGTTTGCGCCGCGTCGGCGAGGATGGCCCCGGCCGCGAGTTGCAGGGCGAAAGGCCGGGCGTCCGGCGAGAGGGGATGGTCGGCCAAGGCCCCGGCGAGCAGGTGGTAGATCTCATCGCGGGTCTCGGGCGACGAGCCGGCCAGTTGCTGCACTGGAGCCAGGGCTTGGGGCGGCTCCAGGAGGTTCTCGGCCGGGGCACCGGCGAGGCTGGACCGGGCCAGGATGCCGCGTTCGACCAGGGCGATGGCCAGGGCCGGGGGGAGCTCTTGCGGCCGGCTCTGCGCCGCCCAGGTGCGGGCCTGCTCCACGGCCTGGAGGGCCTCTTCCAGCTTGCCCGTATCGCGAAGCGCCCGGATCTGCTCGACGACGCTAACCAGGCCGGTGGTGCGAAGGCGGCGCCGCTGCTCGGGGTCGGCGGTTTGTCGCTCTGCAACGATGACTTCGCGGGCGCAGGCGGTGGCGGCATCGAATCGGCCGGTGAGGCGGGCGGCTATCGCGGCGAGGAGTAGCGCGTTGCAGCGCTGGACGGGGTCGCCGGCCGCGGGGTCGGTCCAGCCGCTTTCCTCGGTCACCTGAACGTAGAGGTCCGTGAGGATTTGCCCCTGCTCCTCGCTGGGCAATCGGGCGGTCACGGCGTGGTAGAACCTGGCCCAGGTGAGCAGGTACACCGACTGACGGTCGAGTTGCTCGATCTCCGTCAGGGCGCCGGACGCGGCGGCGGCTTCCAGGGCCTCTTCATCCCAGGCGTCGGTGGCTTCCCATACGGCGGCCACGCGGGCGCGGAGAGCCTCGAGATGAGCGACCGCCTCACCGCTCAGGGCGGCCACAGCGGCGCGGTCGCGCCCGGGCATTTCGTAGAGCAGCACGGCTTCGAACGCCTCCGGTGCCCGGCGGTCGAGAGCGTCGCGGGCCGCCTCGATAAGCCAGCGGGCGTGGCTGGGATGGTCGGGGTGCCGCTCGATCAGCGTTCTGAGAATGGCCACCGCTTCGGTCAGGCACGCTCGGCGTTCCGCGGGCGGGGTGTGTGCGGCAGCCCAGCGAGCGAGCAACTTTTCGCGGCGACGGAGTTGGGCGTCAATCTCGTCGGTGGGGGGGGTGTCTGTTTCGTGCTGATCCAGCCAGTCGAGCAGGCCGCGTTGTCGCAGACCTTCGCGGAACACGGCGTCGTCGAGTGCGGGAGCGAGCGGGGGCGGGGCGATGGCGGGCTCGTCCGCGTTCGCCGGCCGGGCGGGAACCCAGCCGCACATCAGCAGGGTCGCGATGACGGTCAGACTGGGAAAGTGAGAAGTGAGAAGTGAGAAGTGAGAGCACCGCGCCTCGGGCGAGTGTCGCTCAACGACACCGGCGGTGATGCGGAGCGGCACCTTTCCGAGGTCGCCTTTTCTCCACTCTGCATTCACCGTAGTCATGGCGGCGATTCCGCGAAGAAGATGCGATGGTATTGGGCCACCATGGCGGCGTTGTAAGCGTTGACCACGTGCTCCCAGGGTACGGTGTCGTCGGCCAGCAGGATCACCGGGGCCCCAGTATCAAACCCCGGCACCGTATCGCGGATCTCCCCCAGCCGGGCGGCCAGCCCGGCCAGCGGGATGGCCGACGTACTGAGCCGCTCGATGACCGCCAGCCCCGGCTCGCCGGGCGCGGCCGCCGACTGGACGCGGATGCGGATCGGCTCCCGCGGGATCTCGACGGCCACCGCGTCATCCGGCGGCGGCAACTGCGCCGCCAACATGCCCTCCGGCGACCTGAACCGGCTGACGGTCAGAAAGAAGAACAGCAGCAGGAACACGACGTCGATCATCGGCGTGAGGTTCAGCGACATCATGCCGCCGCGCCGTGCGCTCCTCCCTCGTGCCAACGATCGTTCCGTACGCCGCGTCATGGGCCACAGCTTACACCAAGCCCAGCGAGTACTGAAGCGCCTGGGGGGGGGATCCCCTGGGCCTGGGGGAGCGATTGATTCGGGCGTAACTCGCCATCCGCGGGCGAAATGACCAATGGCGAAGCACCAATGACCAATCAAGTCCGAATGACAAATGACGAACGTCCCCAACCGCGGCCGGAGTTCTGGTTTCGGGCTTGGTCATTGCTTGGTCATTGGGCCTTGGGCATTCGCCATCTTGCTTCAGGAGCCCGGCGGGCGGCGAGTTACACCCGATTGATTCGACGTGCGCAGCAACCATAAGCACAGCGCCGCTCGCGCCGGAGCCCAATCGCTCCCCCACCTCCCAAGGAGGTGGGCCACCCGGCCCCAACGGGGCCATTCAGAAAGCCCAGGGCGAAGTCCTGGGGAGAGGCGGTCGTCGCGCATTCGACGCGAGCCTGGAGGGCTCGTTCATGTGGCAGCGGAGGGCAACGCCCGTGACACCAGGGCCAGCAACGGCATGAACGGTCCCTTCAGGACCGACCTTAACGGTGCGATCTCATCCCCAGGCCTGCGGCCTGGGCTGACGGAACGAGCCCTTCAGGCTCGAAGCTCCCGTGTGCCTCACGCCCTTCGCCATGCGAAAGAGCCGCGGGCTTCAGCCCGCGCGGTGCTTGTACGTGTGGCGAGCGCTGATCTCGGCCAAAGGGCCGCGCGGGCTGAAGCCCGCGGCTCGCTATTTTGGATCGGTCCGTCATGTTGGATCGGTCCGTCGTGTTGGATCGGTCCGTCGTGTTTCCGCATCGGTCAGCGTGAGTCACCTCCCGCTGTTAACGTCTCACGTCTCACGTCTCACGTCTCACTTCTCAATTCCCAATTCCCAATTCCCAACTCCCAACTCTCGGTTGTTACTCCTGTCTTCTGTCTTCTGTCTTCTGTCTCCTGTCTCCTGTCTCCTGTCTCCTGTCTTCTGTCTCCTGTCTCCTGTCTCCTGTCTCCTGTCCTCCCACCTCTCACTTTCCCGCCCCTCACGGCATCTCCGTGACCACCTGCAGGTGGGTCAGGTTCTGGGCGGTGATGACTTCCATGACTTGGCGGACGAGGCCGTAGGGCAGTCGGCGGTCGGCGCGGAGGATGACCTGGGTATCGGGGTTGGCCCGGGCGACCTCGTTGAGCCGGGCGGCGAGCGTGGCCAGCGAATCGAGGCGGCCGGGCCCGATGGCGAAGGCCGGCGGCCGGTCCTCGCCCTCGTAGACCATGTTGATGGTCACCTTGTCCGGGAAGCGGCGATCGGCGGCCAGGTTATGGTCCGGGCGAGGCAGTTCGACGTCCGTCCGCTCGACGGTGGCGAAGTGGGTGGCCAGCATGAAGAAGGTCAGCAGCAGGAAGGTGACGTCGATCATCGGCGTCAGGTTGATGAGCCCGCCGCCGCGCTGGTGTCGATGCAGGTGACTGAGGATGGCCATCGAGGCTCCCGTCGATTACCGATCGATTGACGCGCAACTCACCGCGTGCCCGACTCCTCGGGCAGAATGACCAATGCCCAAGGCCCAATGACCAATCAATGACCAAGCCCGAAGCCCGAACCTCGGCTGCGGTCGTGGGCATTCGTCATTCGTTATTCGGACTTTATTGGTCATTGGTCATTCGCCATTGGTCATTCGGGCTATGGGCGGTGGGTTACGCCCGTTCGCTGTTTGTTTTGGTTCCCTGGGCTGGCGGTTCGAGCGATTTCGAGTCGGCGGCCAGGGCGACCAGGCCGTCGCACAGTTTGACCGCCTCGGAGGCGTAGGTGTCGATCCGGTTGCGGAACAGGGCGAAGGCCGCCAGGGCGGGGATGGCGATGAGCAGGCCCCAGAAGGTGGTGACCAGGGCGACGGCGATATCACCGGCCAGCTTGTCGGCCTCGGGCATGCCGCCGCCGGCCGCGAAGATGCGGCTGAACGCCTGGATCATGCCGACCACCGTGCCGAACAGCCCGATCATCGGGCTGACCTGCCCGATGATGTTGAGATACTCGATGCGGCGGAGCAGCTTCATGGCCCGCTCCTCAACGGCCTCCTCGATGGCCGCCCGGGCCGCCTCTCGCCCCGCCGGCAGCCGCGAGAGGCCCGCGTGGGCGGCCTGTCCGATCATGCTGTCATCCTGTCGGGCGAGGTCGGCGACGCGCTGGAGCTGACCCTGCCTGCCGGCCGCGGTCAGCAACTGGGCCAGCCGGACGGGGGCCTGCGTGCCCCGGCGGATGGTCAGCAGATAGTGCACCGACAGCGCGACCGTCACCACGGACAGCGGGATCAGGATGCACCAGGTGATCCACCCGCCGCCCACCACGAAACGCTGAAGGACCGAGACGGAGGGTATGCCCTCCGCGGCCAGCATCCGCCACGGAAGGTTGGAACCAGCGATGATGTCAGACCAGTCGTGCATGTTCGTTTTCTCACGGCTCCATTCGCCGCAGCGCTTCCCGCGCCTGCCCGGCCCAGGGGGCGGCCTGCGGATACTCGCGGAGCAGTTCCGACCAGAGTCGCTGTGCCTGGTCGGCCTGACCGGCCTCCCGGCAGAGCGTGCCCGCATGATACAGGCTCTCGGCAGCCCGGTCGTGCCGGGGAAAATGGATGACCACGCGCATGAAGGCCAAGCCCGCCCGGCGCGCCTCGCGAAGCCCGTCCGCACCGTCCAGCGAGGTCATTCTGCCCTGTCGTGCCCGGCCCAGCCAGTAGTACAACTCCGCAAGCAGGATGCGGTCCGCCGACCGCAGTGCCGCCGTCGCCTGATCGACAGCGTCATCGAAGCGGCTGGCCTTCACCTGCTCGGCCAACTCGCGGACCGTCCCGCTATGTGGCGGGTGGTCGGCCGCCGGCGAGGTAGTGGGATGGGCATCGCTGGCGTCCGGCGATTCGTCCGGCCAGGTCGCGCGCCATTGGGTCAGGGCGGCGCCCAGGGGGGTGTGCTCATGTCGGCGGATGGCCGCCTCGACCGCGGATGCCGCCGCCGGCAGGAAAGTCGAGCCCGCGACCGGCAGGTTCACCGGCCGAAGCGAGTCCACCGCTTCCGGCATGCGCTCCAGAATCTCCAGATAGGTTTTCACCGCCCGGTCGAACCGTCCCTGGGCGTCGTACACACCGACGAGTCGGCACGCCACGAGCAGGCGGCGATCGAGTTGCCCCGGCTCAGCCAGAGCGGCGGGCAGATCGGCCAGGGCCTGCTCGTAGAGCTCCCCCGCCTGGCGCCAACGCTCGTGGCGGCGGTGCTGCTCGGCCTGGTTGAAGGGCGGCCAGTCCGTGATTTCCAGCAGGGCGATCTCGTCGATTGGCCGGGTGACGACGCGGTCCGGCGTGCGGTGGTAGAGGACGTGGCCAGCCTTGATCTCGAGGATGCGCACACCGGTGGCCGCGGACCGGTTCAGCGGCTCCACCACGTCGGCCCACGCGACGGTCGGCAGAAGGAACGCGAGCAGGGCCGCAACCTGCTCAAGCCGACCGACGCGGGAGAACGAGCCGCGGGCTTCAGCCCGCGCGGTGGTTCGAACGCGAGTAGGGTTCGTTCTGCGCACAAGCGCCGCGCGGGCTGAAGCCCGCGGCTCGTTAGCCCGCGCGGTGGTTCGAACGCGAGCAAGGTTCGCCCTGCGCACAAGCACCGCGCGGGCTGAAGCCCGCGGCTCGTTGGCCCGCGGCAATGCCGTAGAGAGCCATGGCTCTTGTCGTTGCTTCATCGCCGTCATCGCTGGGGCTCCACGGAACGGAAGTGGCCGCCGTGGTTGCGGGCGATCCGTTCCAGCAGGGCCCGCGGGCGCGGCGACGGCTCGAATCCGATGACGGTGATGGCCACCGCCCGGTCCGCGTTCAACTGGTCGAGGGTACGTTCCAGTTCGCCTTCGATATCGGGGTAGTCGCCGTCGGAGAGGAAGTAGATCAGCTCCGGCCGGACGGCGAAGGCCCGTTTCATGGCTTCGAGCGGGTCGGCCTTGCCGGGTTTGGGGATGCGGTCGATGGTTTCGAGGAAGGCCGCGGCCTCGCGCGTGTAACGGCTGACGGCGGGCACCAGCCGGCGGTGGCTCAGTTCATCAACTTGGCGGGGGCGGGCCAGCACGATGTGGAACCGTTGCGTGGGGACCAGCCCGCGGAGCGACTGCCGCATTTCGCGCACGATGTCGTCCATGTAGATCATCTGGGAAGCGGAGACGTCGACCACGTAGACGACTTTGTAGGCGTTGCCCGTTTGGCCGAAGAACACACTGGCCGGTGCGGCCGTGCCGCCGGTTGTAGTGGCGGTCATGGGGGGGCGACCATGGGCTGGGGGATCGGCGGGCCGGCCATCGGGTCGAGGGTGACGGCCGGCAGGGGGGCGTCTGCCAGCCGTGGGCGTTCAAGCTGGGGCAGGGCGGTCTGTTGGCTCAGCTTCAGCGGAGGCGGCGCCGCGGGGGCACTCGGGCCGGCGGGAGCGGCCAGCCGGGCCTCGGGGATGATCACCTCGCGAGGTGCAACCTCCTCCCGCAGGATCACCCCGTAGAAGGCCGCCAGGACGCCCAAGTGGACGGCCACCGATACGCACCCGGCGAAGAACCGCGAGCGGACCACCCGGCTCATGCCGGAGTGGGTTGGCAGGTGAAGAGACTGTGGGGTCGGCGTGGACAACGCTGGCAGCATCCGAAGCAGGCTGCGCCGCCAAGGCGGCGGGACCTTCCTCAACGAACTCTCGTATCCGACTGGGCCCGCTGAAGATGGGAGTTTATGACCCTCCCGCGGGGACGTCAAATGGTGTGTCGCCGACGGATTTGTGGTACCGTAGCGGTCGCCTCCTGACTTCGGCGAGCTCAGCCGAGCCGTGGCGGCCGGCGCGTGAAAGCGCTATGGTGCCCAGCGACGGGTGGCATGGGCCTGTACTCAGGCCCGTGGCCTGCCCCGACCCACCACGGGTCGGAGTACCGACCCATGCCACCCGTCGTAAGGGAGCGGACGGTGCAAGCAGAGCCGCGGCTCTGCGGGTCGTGGCTCGACGTGATGTTTGACGACCGGGTTTTTGAGAATGCGGTGATGAGACGCAGAGTTTCGGTGTGGATGGCTTGTGTGGTCGGCATGGTGTCGGCGGGTGCGCCGGTTGCCGGTGTCTCGGCAGAGCTGCCGTCCTCGGGGGCTGCGGCCTTGACGCTCGTTCCGGCCGAACGGCTGGCGGACCCGGCGGGTTGGGCCGACGAGTTGGCCGCGCAGCGGCGGGAGCTTGAGTCCGCAGTCGCCCAAGCGGCGGTGGGGCTGGATCGCGCCCAGGCCCATCTCGCCCTGGCCAACTGGGTTCTGGGGGTGCCGGCCGCCCGGGCGGCGACGCGGTTGCTGCTCGGCCTGAGCCTGTCGGCCGATGCCCGGACACTGGCCGACGCGGGCGAGGAAGCCCGGCAGCAGATCGAACTGGCCCGTGGGGCGCTGTCCGGCGGCGGGGATGAAGCGGGCTCCGCGGCACCCGGCTCGGACGGTGAGCAGGCGGCCGCGGCGCGCCGCCGGTTGGAGACGGCCCTGGAGAACCTGGAGCCTCTAGCGGCCCTCTTCGCCACGGAGGCCGAGCCGGACGCGGACGCACAGGCCCTGTGGAGCCGGGCGGCGCGGGGGTTGGCCGTGCTGCGCGAGGCCGCCGACGCGGAGGTGGCCTCCTGCGCCATGCTCTGGCAGGCCTACGCGTGGCTGCAAGCCGGCCGACAGGACCGCGCCCGCGCCCTCCTGCCCAGGCCGTTGCGTCAGCCCGACCTCACAACCTACGGATACATGAGCCGCCTCCTCGCCTGCCGCATGGTCGGCGACGAAGGACACTACACGGCGGCGTCGGCCCTGGCCATCCGGGTGCGGGCCGCCTGTGCCGGCTGGTTCCCGGGAGAGTCGGCCGCGGAGACCGGCGCCCGGCAACGGCTGGCGGCTCTCCTGCAGATCAGCCTGGGGCAGCACTGGCTGAAGGAACTGCGCGAAGCCGACCAGGCGGACCGGGCCGCCCAGCTCGAGAGGATCCTGAGCGAGGTGCAGTCGGCCCTGTTTGCCGAGCCGTCGTTGCCGGTGCATCGCCTGCCCTACGCGGTACCGATGTTGGTGCAGCCGCCGGCGCCCAAGCCGCGCGCCGAGTCGCTGATCCCCAGGCGCGAACCGCCCGTTTCCCCGGCAACCGCACCCGCGACCCCCACGACCACCACCGCCCCGGCGGATGCCCCCGCTTCAACAACCGAACCCGCCGACGGGGCGTAAAGAACCGGGCGTTCGTCATCCCCTGCGGTTTGACGCTGCCGTGGCCGCCGCCTACGATGACGGCATGAAGACATTAAGCATCACTTTCCCGGATGCACTGGCGGATCGCCTGGAGCAGTACGTCCGCGAGGGATGGGTTGCTGATCCCGAGCAGGCAGTCGTGGAGGCGCTGCGACGATTTCTCGATTCGCATCGCCCGGAGCTGATCGAGGGACAAGTAGGCAGGACCGACGGCAAGACCACGCCCGTCGACGGGGCGTAAGAAGGCCATGGTAGATGCAACAGCAGGCAACGAAGCGGCGGTATGGGGTGCGGGTTGGGCTTCTGTGCTTCGTGGTCGGCCTCGCTGGGGGCCTGATGGTCGGGAGGCAATGGGATGACCTGCGATGGTTCTTCTCCTCTGGAGGTGGCTTCGGCCAAACGTCTCCGGATGGGAGACACGTCCCGTCGATCGATGGACGTGCCCATCAAGTCCGGATCACCTTGAAGAGCAACCTGGAGCCTGACGAGGTTGGCATCGCATATTTGCACAGCGCCGATGATCTGTACCTGAGGGGGCAAGGCAACACGATCACCTGGTCCGAGGATTCCTCGTGGGTTGAAGCCAGCTATGCAGACATCATCGGAGGCCAGAAGTGTCGCATGTGGTTCGGGGCCAGCCCCGGTGCTGACTGGCGGCTGAAACGCATCCCCGTTGCCCGAGACGGTATCACGCCCCTGGAGCCGCAGGAGAATCCTCCACGCTGATCCCCGGCGTAGAAAACGCTGGCTTGCCAGGGGGCCGGTCGGCGTCGTTGGCATGGCGAGGACGGGTGGCCCATCCTCGCCTTGGCGAGGGTGGGCTCACGATGATGCGGATATGGAAAAGCCTTCTGGTCAGGTAACCTTCTCCACGCGTTTGATCATCGCCAGCCCACCCTTGCTGCGCAAGGACGGGCCACGCGCCTCTGACTCAAGCAAAGCGAGCAGGGGGTTTTGAGGCCCCCTGCTCGCGGGTTCGCAGTTCAAGTCGTCGATTTGCCGGTGTCCGTGGTCGGCCTTACGGGCACGAACCACTGACCGCCGTGTTGAGGTTGTTGCGGATCGCCACCAGGTCAAGGACGTTCACCGTCCCGTCCGTGTTGGGGTCCGACCGGAAGTTGCCCGCACCGGTCACACTGTTGAGCACATTACGCACCACCACGAGATCCAGGACGTTGACCGTCCGGTCGCCGTTGGCGTCACCGACCAGCACGCCGAAGCAGAGTTGCCGCGTGACGGGATAACCGGACGTGTTCTCGATGCCCGGGAAGCTCATCACCAGCGTCGCGGCGTCAGTGGCCCCGTTCATGTTGACCGTGAGCGTGTTGCCCCCGCTGATGGATACGCCGGACACGCTGCCGCTGGTGAGGGCCACGTCTCCGGTGTCGAGACCGCCGATTCCCTGGATG
>CAZEEJ010000084.1:10650-22350 GCA_964511155.1 uncultured Planctomycetales bacterium
TGTTCTCATTGAACGTGACGATCACCTGCGTGGGGCCGCCGCTGCGACACTCCACCGCGCTGCCCACGGACACGTCGGTATTGAAGGAACCCGCAACGCCGTGCGCCTTGCGGGAGACGGCCGCGGTGGGCTTGGGCCCCTTGTCCACATTCCGCAGATAGGCGTCGTAGGTATTGCCGTTGTTGTCCGGCAGGACCAGGTCCGTGGCCCGGCTGGTGAAGGCCACCAGCATCCCGTTGGCGGAGATGGTCGAGGCATTGCTGTCGCTGTCGGCCTGGTTGCCGGCATTGGTGAGGCTGACACGGTCCGTCACCTGGATCAGCCGGTCACGCACGTAAATGTCCGTCGCCGTGTTGGTATCCCCACAGCCGATGAGCAGGCAGCCGATGAGATTGTCCGCGGCGGTGGTAAACGAGACGAATCGACCGTCACCGGAGATGGCGGGCTGATAGCTGGTGGCGTTGCCTTTGACCACGCTGCCGCCGGGGAGGGGGAACGGACTCCACCCGAGGCTGACGATCTCCGTGGAGATGGCACCGGCCTCGTCGAAGATGCCGTCGTTGTCCGCGTCACGGTCATGGACGAAGACATCCGTCTGTCCGCCGTCGCCGGCCACCAGGTTGTTGGCCCCGCTGGCGAAGGCGATGTAGCGGCCGTCGTCCGAGATGGAGGGCATGTTGCTGTCGGCACCGAGGCTCTGGCCGCCCGCTGACGAGACGCTGACCCGGGCGGTGGTGCCCAGGAGCATGTCGCGGACGAACACATCGACGACATCGTTGGTGTCGGAGAAGACCATCCGCGAGGAGCGGCTGATGAAGGCCACGTGGCGGCCGTCGGCGGAGATGGCCGGGTCGGCCGTGTATCCGTCGTGAGCGCAGCCGACACAGACGATCGGCTTGCCCACCAGGACCGTCGTGGCCGCGTCGGGTGCGCCGCCGGCCTCATCAAAGATGCCGTCGTTGTCGGCGTCGCGGTCGCGCAGGTAGATGTTGGAGTAGCCGCCGAGGTTAGAGTCGCCGGTCAGTGAGTTCGTCCAGGCCTCGAAGGCGACGAACCGGCCGTTGGCGGAGATCGTGCCGTTGTAGCTGTGGTGGCTGCACGTCCCGCCCGGGCAGTTGCCCTGAGTCTGGTTTTCGCTGCTGGAGACGTTGACCCGGACGGTCTTGGTTCGGCCCGCCCCCGGCTCATCGAAGATGCCGTTGCCGTCCAGGTCACGGTCGCGGACGAAGATATCCGTCACCTGGTTGGTGTCGCCGAGGACCAGGTTATCCGCCTCGCTCGAGAACACCACGAACCGCCCGTCATCCGACATCCGCCGCACGCCTCCGCGCGGCCCCAATCCGCTGACGCCATTCCCCTCCGGAAAGCCCGTGCTCAAATCGGGAACGCTGACCCGCACCGTCGTGTTCAGCAGACGATCCCGCACGAAAACGTCGTAGTAGTTGTTGTTGTCGCCGGGAACCAGGTTGTTGGCGGCACTGGTGAAGGCGACGAACCGGCCGTCCGGGGTCATCGCCGTTTGTTGGGAGGTGATCGAGTTGCCTTGCACGCCGGCGGTCGATCGGTTGATGCGTTCGGTGGATTGAGCCTGGGCACTGAGGACGCCCGGCCCGAGCAGGCAGGCCAGGGCGAGCACGCCGGCCAATGGCGCGCGCCCGGCGAACGCTCCGGCCGAACGGCTTCTCATGGTTTCGGGCATGCTCCGCTTCACGGCATTCAATCTCCGGCCGGCCGGCAGAATCGTCGCCGTTACCGTAACGCCGTCGGCGCAACCGCGCACCCGCCCCTCACACGTCGCTCGCTTCATACGTGACTCCTGTTCAGTTCGTGATGGTTTGTAAGTGGTTCCTCTTACAGATGGGCATAAGAACGTCACCCATCCGGTTAGACGGACGATTCTAGCGCCGTCCATGGAATCAACCAGCGAAGTTCGAGAAAATGTTGATTCGTGGAGCACCCCAGGTTTTTCGCCGTGGAGTCAGGACGTCGACCACGACCAGAAGGGATAGCTGCCCAGGCCGGCGTCGGTAGGGGGGATCTCGATGAAGCCGTGGCTGCGGGTGGGGCCGGCCAAGTCGCCCGAGCTGACGTTGGGGACGAGGTCGGCCAAGCCGGGGGCGGTCAGTCGCACGGGGCGGTACCACCAGAGCCGCAAGGTCCGCTGATCGGGGGCGGCAAGGCGGACGCTGGGCAGCGGCGGCTCGGGGTCGGCCCAGCCGGCCCGCTTGCGGAGCACGGGCAGGCCGAACCGCCGAGCGGTGACCAGGACGGAAACGGGGTTGCCGGGCAGTCCGAGAATCGCTTGGCCAGCGGGGCCCACGGCGGCCAACAGCGGCCGACCCGGCCGCGTCGGCAGTTTGTGAAAGACACAGGTGGCGCCGGCGGCGGCTACTGCGGCGGGCACGTGGTCACGGTCGCCCATCGACACGCCGCCGCTGAGCAGGACCGCGTCGCAACCGGCGAGCAGCTCCCGCAAGCGGTCGGTGAGCCGATCGAGGTTATCGGGCACATGGTCGCAGGCGGTGATCTCAACCCACGGGAGCCCGGCCAGCAGGCAGCGCAGGGCCGGGCCGTTCGCATCCCGGATCTGCCAGGGCTCGGGCACCGCGTCGGGGGCCAGGACCTCGTCGCCGGTGATGAGCACGCCGACGCGGACGCGGCGGAAAACCTCCGGCCGGTGCACACCGAATGCGGCGAGGGCGGCAGCCACCGGTGCTGTCACCAGGGTGCCGGGTGCCAGAATGGCCTGCCCCACGCGGGCATTCTCGCCGCGGCGGCGGATGTACTCGCCGACTTTGATCTCTCCGGCTTGGATACGCAGAGCGATGGTCCGGCCGTCCTCGTCGACGTCCTCGCGCCGCACGACGGCGTCGGCTCCCGCCGGGACGCACGCCCCGGTGAACACCCGGATGGCTTGGCCGGCCGGCAGCGGTGTCGGCGGTTGGCCCGCCGCGATCTCGCCGGCGACCGCGAGTCGCCCGCCATCGACGGGCAGGTCGGTTAGTCGGACGGCATAGCCATCCATAGCCGATACGTCATGGGCCGGGCTGTCGCGGTCCGCCGAGAGCGGTTGGGCAAGCACCCGTCCCGCGGCCGCAGGCCAATCGACGGTCTCCGTACCCACCGGCTCAACCCGGCCCAGCAGCCGAGCCAGAGCCTCGCCCGGAGGTTCGGAATGTGGAGTGGATGAGGTCATGTTGTCCCAAGGTTATAGTCCATGACAGTCTCATCCCCAAGCGGCGCTCCTGGCTGCGCAAGGAGGGGTTACTCGTACACGGGCCGCGGGTACCTGCACGGACTGCTTTGCATGTTCGCCGCGAAGAGGCAAGCCATCAGCGGCGCTCCACTCGCGCACCTGCTGCCTTCCGCCGTTAGCCTTCAGCCTTCAGCCTTCAGCCTTTAGCCTTCCTCCGCCTGTATGTCCACGGGGGCGGGGCGTATACTCGGCCGGGGCGGGACTCCCGGGGACGGGATGTTCGAACTGATGGGCGGATGCGTGGTGGATACTCCCAAAGAAGTCATTCGGACGCTGTGGTCGGAGCCCGGGGATCTGCGGGTGGGGCCGGTGGCGCGCGTGGCCCTGCTGACGGCGGTGGATAAGGAATACAGCTATACGGTGCCGGATGAGTTGGCGAGGCAGGTCGAGCCGGGCCGGAGGCTGGTGGTGCCGTTCGGGCGGCGAGGGCGGCAGGTGGTGGCGTTCTGCGTCTCGGTGGCCGACGAACCATGGACCAGCACGTTGCGGCCGGTGGCCGAGGTGCTCGATGACCAGCGGCTGCTGAGCGACGCGTTGCTGGAGCTGGGCCGATGGATCGCCCGGTACTACTGCTGCCCGCTGGGCCGGACGCTGTCCGCGATGGTGCCGGCCGCCATTCGGGTGCAGAGCGGTTTTCGCACGGTGCGGACGTGCCGGCTCGTGCCGACGGGCGAAGAGGGCGGCAGCGGTGGCGTGCGCAGGTCGGCCCGCAGGCGGGCGGTGCTGGAGCTGCTGGCGGCTCATCCGGCAGGGCTGGCGATCGAGGACGTGTTGGCCGGTTCGGGGGCGAGCCGGGCGGTGGTGACGGCCCTGGCCAAGGCGGGGGTAGTGGAGATCCGCACGCATCGCGAGCCGGCGCCGGCCCCGGATTTCGACCGGCCGGGCACCGAGCCGACTTTCAAGCTGAACGCCGCTCAGCGGACCGCGGTCGAGCGGATCGCGGCGGTGGCGGCCGAACGACGTTTCCGGGCTGTGCTGCTGTTCGGCGTGAGCGGCAGCGGCAAGACGGAGGTGTACGTCCATGCGGTTCGTGGGGTGCTGGCGGCCGGCCGGCAGGCGATCCTGCTGGTACCCGAGATCGCCCTGACGACGCAGATCGTCGAGCGGCTCACCAGCCGCTTTCACGACGTGGCCGTCATTCACAGTGGGCTGACGGGCGTGCAGCGGTCGCTGACTTGGGCGGCGATTGCCCGGGGTGAGAAGCGGGTGGTCATCGGCACGCGCAGCGCGATCTTCGCCCCGTGCCCGGACCTGGGACTCATCGTGGTCGATGAGGAGCAGGAGGGCAGTTACAAGAACCTCCAGGCCCCGCGTTTCCACACCCGCGACGTGGCCATCAAGCGGGCGCAACTGGCCGGCGTACCAGTGGTCCTCGGATCCGCCACGCCGTCGCTGGAGACGTGGTACAACTGCGACCGCTACCGGCACTTCGAGCGGCTGCGGCTGCCGGCCCGGATCTCGGGGCTGCCCATGCCGGCCGTCGAGTTCGTGGATCTGCGCATGGCCCAGGGCGAACGCAAGGGCGTGCATCTGCTGTCGGAGCCGATGGAACGGGCCATCGAGCGGACGCTGGACGCGGGGCAACAGGCGGTGCTGCTGCTGAACCGGCGAGGGTACGCCAACTACCTGATGTGCAGCCGCTGCCGCCACCCGGTGCTCTGCCCGCGGTGCCAAGTGAACATGGTCTTCCATCAGGCGACGGGCATGGCCCTGTGCCACTACTGCCAATCCAAGATCCCGGTGCCCTCGCAGTGTGAGGACTCCTCGTGCCGGGGCAAGCTGGTGCGCTGGGGCATGGGCACGCAGCGGGTGGAGGAGGAACTGCGGGTCAAGTTCCCGCAGGCCCGGATCGCCCGGGCGGATAGCGACACCATGCTCCGATCCGAGCACTACCAGGAGATGATCCGGGCTTTCTCCGAGCGGCAGACGGACATTCTGGTGGGCACGCAGATGATCGCCAAGGGGCTGGACTTCCCCGCGGTGGCGTTCGTGGGCGTGGTCAACGCGGACACGTCGTTGGCGATCCCGGACTTCCGGGCGTCGGAGCGGACGTTTCAGTTGATCACACAGGTGGCCGGCCGGGCCGGTCGCAGCGAGGAGGGCGGCCGCGTCGTCGTGCAGAGTCTGGCCGGCGTGGTGCCCGCGCTGCGTTTCGCGATTCAGCATGATTACGAAGGATTCGCCCGGCACGAGCTGGGGATTCGCCGGCAGCTCAGTTGGCCGCCGTTCTCGCGGCTGGCGCGGGTGGTGATCTCGCACACCAGCCGCGATCGGGCGCGCGCGGAAGCCAACGAACTGGCTCGCGGCATCACCGGCTTCCTCGCGGAGCACAAGCTGGCCGGGCAGGTGCTCGGGCCGCAGTCCGCGCCGCTGGCCCGATTGCGCAACCTCTATCGGTTTGACCTGTTGATCCAGACAGCCGACGCCAGCCGTCTGCTGGAGACAATGGAGGCCCTGCGGCACAACGACGTGCTGAAGCCGTCAGGCTACCGCGTCATGGTCGACGTCGATCCGGTATCGCTGTTGTGAAAGGAGTGAGCGAGTGAGCAAGTGAGCAAGGGAGCGAGGGAGTGAGTGAGTGAGCAAGTGAGCGAGTGAGCAAGTGAGCGAGTGAGCGAGTGAGTGAGTGAGCAAGGGAGCAAGGGAGCAAGGGAGCGAAGGAGGCAGAAGGGCGTTCCGTGCCGCGCCCGTCAGGAAGCGGACAGAAGGGCGTTCCGTACCCTGCCCGTCAGGAAGCGAACCGCGTGTGAGCCAGCCTGCTTCGCGACGCAAACGCGCTGCCGGCTTGCCGCTTCGCGGCGCAGGCGCAATCCGCCGCGGCCCAATCATCGATCCACGCTTTGTGGCGTCAGGTTCCGAGGGCCTGCTGGGCGGTGAGGGCCAGCTTCAGCTTGTTGGCCAAGTCGTTGAGGAAGTCGAAGAAGGCCTCGACTGCCCCGAGGGCAAACACCTGCTGTCGGGAAGGGGTTTCGTCGGCCGCTCGGTAGGTGGCTCCGCCGAAGTCCTTGAGGATCACCCGCTGGCGATCGATGTGCACGCCCTTGGCGCGTGCGATCCAGTTGCCGGGCCGGCCTTCGCTGAGCGACCCGCCGCGCACATTGTTCCGCGGCTGCCTGAGGGTCGAGGAATCGCCGGTCTGGGCCGGCGCGGCCGCGGGGACGGCCAGCCAGGCGGTGGCCAGCATGGCCGCAACGATGAGCTTCCTGCTGATCTGACGCATGTGCCTGCGCTCCAATGCGGCAACCTGCCGCGGTCTGGTCCCCTATTATACGCGCTTCGCCCGGTTTCGTCGCGTCCCGGAGTGGATCGCCCGGCGAGGCCCGAAGCGGCGAGCCCCACGGGTATCTGTCGGCTGCCGGTGGGGGCCCCCGCGAGTTAAAAACTCACACCGAATGATACCCGATAAACGAGCCGCGGGCTTATAGCCCGCGCGGTTCTTTGGCCGGAATGAACGGTTCGCTCGCGCACAGGCGCCGCGCGGGCTGAAGCCCGCGGCTCGTTGGGCAACGATCAATCGTCGCCTTCCTCCTCGGCGGCTGTGTCCTCGTCGGTCGGTGGGGCGGCGGTTGTCTCGTCGTCCCCGCCGACGTCCATCCCTTCGACGGCCCCCGGCGCGTCGGTAACCTTGGCGCCCGAATCCGGACGGCCGGTGCCCGAGTCCGCGCCACCGGCCGCCCCGTTCGCCTCGGCAGCGACCTCATCCTCCTTGTCCTCGGGGATGATCCGGGCGACGGCGACCACCTCGTCTCCCTCGCCCGGGCGGATGAGCCGCACGCCCTGCGTGGCCCGCCCGATCTCGCGCAGTTCCGACAGGTCGGTCCGCAGGATGATCCCCTGCGCGGTAATGACCATCAGCTCATCGGTCTCTACGACGCTCTTGAGGGCCACCACGTGCCCGTTGCGTTCCGTGACCCGGATGTTGATCACGCCCTTGCCGCCGCGCCGGGTCTTGCGGTACTCGCCGACCTGGGTCCGCTTGCCGAAGCCGTTCTGGCAGACGGTCAGGAGCGAGGCCTCCTCGTTGGTGACCACAAGATCCACGACGCGGTCGTCGCCGCGCAGGTCCATGCCGCGGACACCGTGGGCGGACCGGCCCATGGCTCGCACGTCCTGCTCATCGAACCGGATGGCGAACCCGTTGCGCGTCCCGAGCACGACCTGGTCGGCACCGCCGGTCAGCTCGACGCCGATCAACTCGTCGTCCGGGTCGAGGCCCATGGCGATGATCCCGCTGTTCCGCGGGCGGCTGAAGGCCCCGAGCGGCGTCTTCTTGACCACGCCCCGGGCGGTGGCGAAGAACACGAACCGCTCCTCGAACTTCTGCACGGGCAGGACCGCCCGGTGGACCTCGTTGGACTGCATCTGCAGCAGGTTGGCGATCGACCGGCCGCGGCTGGCGCGCTGCAGGGAGGGAATGTCGTAGACCTTGAGCCAGTAGACCCGCCCGCGGTTGGTGAAGACCAGTAGATAATCGTGCGTCCCGGCCGAGAAGAGGTGATCCAGCAGGTCGCCTTCCTTGGTATCGCTGCCCCGCACGCCCCTGCCGCCGCGGCCCTGCTTGCGGTAGGCGTCCATGTCCACACGCTTGATGTACCCGTCGCGCGTGATGGTGACGATGACCTGCTCCTCGGGGACCAGCTCCTCCATCTGGAACTCG
Source organism: uncultured Planctomycetales bacterium (assembly GCA_964511155.1). Lineage (GTDB taxonomy): Bacteria > Planctomycetota > Phycisphaerae > UBA1845 > PWPN01 > JAAYDF01. The sequence goes on from CAZEEJ010000084.1 coordinate 18,564, forward strand.
CGCACGTCGCCGCCGATTTCCGTCCTGCGCTTGTCCCCGAACCGGTCGCGCATCTCGTAGGTGTCTTCGCGGATGATGTCCAGCACCAGGGCTTCGTCCCGCAGGATGGCCTCGTATCCCTCGATCTCTTCCGTGAGCTTGGCGTACTCGGCGGCGAGCTTCTCCATTTCGAGCCCGGTGAGGCGCTGAAGCTGCATGGAGAGGATGGCGTCGGCCTGGGTGCCCGTCAGCCGCTGGTCCTCGCGCGTGACCCGGCGCACGAACTGTTCGGGCAGCATCTTCATGAACGCCGCCTCTTCCGGCAGCCGCAGCCCGCGGGCCATGAGCCGCTGCTTGGCCGTCGGCGGGTCAGGCGATCGCTTGATCAACTCGATGATCGCGTCGATATCGCCCACTGCCAGCAACAGCCCCTCGACCACGTGGGCCCGCTGCCGCGCCTTGCGCAGCAGGTACGTCGTCCGCCGCCGGATCACCTCCTTGCGGTGATCGATGTAGATGTCGATCATCTGCCGCAGGTTCAGCGTCCGCGGCTGGCGGCCGACGACCGCGATGTTCATGATCGTGAAGCTCGATTGCAGCGGGGTGTACTGATACAGCCGGTTCAGGACCACGTCCGCGTTCGCGTCCCGCTTGAGCTCGACCACCACGCGCGTGGGATGCTTGCGGTCGGACTCGTCGCGTACGTCGGCCACATCCTGCAACTGGCCCGCCTTGATGCAGGCCACGACCTTGTCCTTGATCGTCGAGCGCAGCACCTGGTAGGGCACCTCGTCAATGACGATGAGCGTCTTGTTCTTCTGCTGCTCGAAGTGCGTCCGGCCGCGGATCACGACGGACCCGCGTCCGGTGCGGTAGGCGTCGCGGATGCCCGCCCGGCCGCAGATGATGCCGCCGGTGGGGAAGTCCGGTCCGGGTACGACCTCCATCAGTTCGTCGACGGTGACCCGGGGGTTATCGATCACTTTGACGATGGCCTCGGCCATCTCGTTGAGGTTGTGGGGCGGGATGTTGGTGGCCATGCCCACGGCGATGCCCGTCGAGCCGTTGACCAGGAGGTTGGGAAACTTGCCGGGCAGGACCACCGGCTCGTCGTGCATCTCGTCATAGGTGGGGATGAAATCCACGGTCTCGAGCTTGAGGTCCGCGAGCATCTCGACGGCCGGGGCCGTCATCCGCGCTTCGGTGTAACGCATGGCGGCCGGCGGATCGCCGTCCATCGACCCGAAGTTCCCCTGCCCGTCCACCAGCGGATAGCGCATGTTCCATTCCTGGCCCAGGCGGACCAGGGTGGGATAAATCACGCTCTCGCCGTGCGGGTGGTAGTTGCCCGAGGTGTCGCCGGCGATCTTGGCGCACTTGCGGGCCTGGGATCGCGGGCCCAGATTCAGATCATTCATCGCCACCAGGATCCGCCGCTGCGAGGGCTTCAGCCCGTCGCGGGCATCCGGCAGGGCCCGGGAGATGATCACGCTCATCGCGTAGGTCAGGTACGAGTCCTGCAGCTCGTCGACGATGGGCAGCGGCGTAATGCGCTGGTCGGCAGGCAGGTCAATGGGATCAGGCTCGTCGGCCATGGGCTTCCTCTAAAGAGCCGCGGGCTTTTAGCCCGCGCGGTGCTCGTGCGTAGCACAATCACTGATCGCGGACAACGAGTCGCAGGCTTGCAGCCCGCGCGGTGCTCGTGCGTCAGGCAACGGCCGATTTCGGGCCGAGCGCCGCGCTCATGATCCCGCATCGGTCAGGTCGAGTTTATAACGGATTTCGGGTCGAATCGCCAATCGGCGGGACCGGGACGGGGGGCTGGACGGGGGGCGTTATCTCGGGGTCGTGCGAAGCCGCAAGTGGCGGACAGGTCACCCGTACCCGAGCTGCCGCAACTGTTCTTCGTCCAGGCCGAAGTGGTGACCGATCTCGTGCAGCACCGTCTTGCGGATCTGGCGGATCATCTGGTTGCGGGTGCGGCACATGCGTTCGATGTTCCGCTTGTAGATGACCACCCGCTCGGGGAACCGGTAGGGATGGTCGACGTGCCGTTCGGTCAGCGGGGTGCCGCGGTAAAGGCCCAGCAGTGAGTAGGGGCTGTCGAGCTCCAGCTCTTCGCAGACCTCCTCATCAGGCAGGTCCTCAACGTCGATGACGATCTCCTCCAGGTAGGCATGGAAGCTGGCCGGTACCGAAGCTGCCGCCTCCTCGACGATCGCCGCGAATTCGTCATCACTGACCCGCATATTCCCGGTCGCTCCTGGATCCGACTTCTGCCCCGCGTTGGCCCGCCCGTGCTGACGATCATAGCCCGCTCGGTGGGTGATGTCACCGCACACCCGCGCCCTGCGAAGCCGCAGGCGGTACCCCCGGGGGCTCGGCCACAGCAGTGGCACAAGACGGCGTATGCCCACCCGCCGGTTGCCACGGTTTGGGCGGATGCCCCCGGGGTGGCTCGCGTTCGCACCCTGGGGCTTGCATCCCTGGCGGCGGGCGGGGAAGATACCCTAACACGTTCCTGGGCCGCGCCGACAGGCGGTCGGCGGCGCGGTGACATATGGCAGCGATCGACCTGGGGCTGCGAGATTGTGATGATCCACCAACCATGCCAGCGGCAAGACAGGCGGATGGCGCCCGGGCTGAGCGGAGCCGGGCCAGGCGGACAACTGGGGGCGGCGGTCGGGCTGGCCCTGGCCTTCCTGGCAGCGGGCGCCGTTGACGCCCAGCCGCCCAGCGACGCGTTTCTGAACCGGCAGCGGGCCCTGGAGGAGGAAGTGCACCGGGCCCTCGACCAGGAGCTCCCCGCCGACCAGAAGATCGACTTCGACTGGGGCGGTTGGTACAGCTTCTACCTGCTCCTCTACGACGACGGGGTGAACCCCTCGCGCACCTTCCGTCGCCACGATCTGCGGCTGTGGAACTCGCTGAGCCTCGACCAGGGCGCCCACCAGCTCTATGCCCGCGGCAAGTTGCAGTTCGACGACTTCAACACCGGCGACTCCTTCGACGGCGACGACAATGACTGGGTCGGCCCCGACCTCGACCGCGGGTTCTACCAGTTCGACCTTCGCCGGGCGATGAAGGCCTACCAGAACGAGCGGCTCGACTGGAACTTCAATCTCAAGATCGGACGCGACCTGGCCACCTTCGGCACGGGGTACGCCTTCTCGATGCCGCTGGACCACCTGCTGTTGACGGCCGAGTTCGGCGACCTGGAAATCAGCGGGCTCATGGGCACCAGCATCCGCAGCACGGACAACATCGACCGCAGCCGCCTCAACAGCGGCCGGAGCAAACGCAACTTCTGGGGCACGCAGGTCAAGTACAAGGGGATCGAGCGGCACGAGCCGTTCTTCTACGCCCTCTGGAACGAGGACCAGCAGCGCGAGCGGGTCCCGCAGTTCATCCGCAACTTCGACTACGATTCCTACTACCTGGGCCTCGGCTCGACCGGAGAGCTGCTGACCGACCTGCGCTACGGGGCGGAGTTCGTCTTCCAGGGCGGGCGCAGCTACACCGACCGACTGTTCCCCCAGCGGCGCGACATTCACGCCTGGGGCGTGGACTTCTCCCTCGACTACATGCCCCGTTGGCGCATGCAGCCGCGGTTTGTGGCGGAGTACATGTTTGCCAGCGGCGACCCCGACCGCACCGGCAACCCGACCAGTACACTGGGCGGCAACACCAGCGGGCGGGATACGAGTTTTGTGGGCTTCGGCTACCGGGACACCGGCCTGTCCCTGGCCCCGCGGCTGAGCAACATCCACATCTGGCGGGTGGGGGCCTCGTTCAAGCCGTTTGAGAA
>CAZEEJ010000085.1:0-21687 GCA_964511155.1 uncultured Planctomycetales bacterium
TCCGCACCCGCCTGTGTTCCGGCCCAGGCCCCCTATGGTCCTGGTGGGCGCTCACCACTGGTCTGGACATGAAGGACGCCGTCCCCCCGCCGCCCGTGACGCCCACCGGCGTCATGGCCAATCTGCCCAAACGGGTGCCGGACGACCTGGAGGCGATCGCGGCGGCGCTGGGCGAGAAGATCTGACATGGCCATAAATCGGCCTGTGGCCGACTCCCCCTTGAAGTCGGCTTTAATGTGCAAGTCATGAGGAGGTCAAATATGAGATCGTGGACGGCAATGGCCTTCCATTGGTGTGCCATGTGGGTCTGGTTGCCGATCACCGTGACGGCCGACCAGCCGGCGTCGCTCCCGCACGAGCCGCTTCAAGTGACGCCGAACATGTTCACAGGTTCCGATGTCGAGCGGATCAACCGGGCTATCGCACATGCGGCGGCCACCGGCAGGCGAGTCGTCATTCCCCGTCGCAACCGTACCGAGGCGGGCGACAAGGACATCTGGATGCTCGACTCGGCCATCCTGGTGCACAGCGGCACCACGCTCGAACTCGACAACTGCCATATCAAGCTCTCGGACACCAGCCGCGACAACATGATCCGAAGCGTCAACTGCGGGCTGGGCATCATACCGGTCGAGCCGATGCGCAACATCCATATCTACGGCGTGGGCAGCGTGCTGCTCGAAGGGGCAGACCGACCGCGAGCCACCGGCGACAGCGGCAAAAAGCTGGGGGAACGGACCTACGGCACGGACGCGGGCGTGGAAGGCGAAAGCCAAACCGGCGACTGGCGCAACATCGGCATCCTGCTGACCTGCGTCGATGGCTTCCGTGTCGAAAACCTGCGCATGAAGGACACCCACGCCTGGGCCATCTCGCTCGAACGGTGCTCCTCCGGCTACGTCGGCAACATTCAGTTCGACTCTCGCGAAGGCAAACTGATTGACGGCAAGTTCCAGACCATCCTGAATCAGGATGGTTTGAACCTGCGGCTGGGGTGCCGCGACATCACCATCGAGAATCTTTCCGGCCGCACGGGCGATGACCTGCTGGCACTGACGAACACGGCTGAGCCCGAAGGGGGGGCAGAGCCGGGAAGCACGGATTCCACACAGGTCAGCGGCGGAACCTACCGAGAAGGCGACGACCTGTGCAGTATTTACATCCGAAACATCCGCGGCCATTCCGTTGGACGACACGGCGTCGTGCGCCTGCTCAATACCCGGGCGGGCAGACTGTACAATGTCGTGCTCGACGGCGTGATTGACACCTCGCCGCCCGACCGCCCCGGGTCGGCCACCGTGCGAATCGGTTCCCGGCACTACGGCGGACATGTACCCCTCGGCCACACCCGGCGGCTGTTCATCAGCAACATCAGCGGCGCTTCCCGCAGCACCATCCTCATCGACGGCACGCTGGCCGATTCGTTCATCTCCAACGTGATACACGGCAAGGACACCGGTGCTGCCGTTGTCTACGAAGCCAGCCCCGAGGCCATTCGCAATGTGGTGACCTCTAATCTGCGGGCACAGTCGAAGGAGTGATTCAGCATGGCCAAGGTGAGCACTCCCCGTCAACACGCGGAAAGGATGAAATGTGACTGGGGTCAGTAAAAGGAATCGGGACCAGATCGCATTCAGCCGCTCGTGCCGATCGCTTTGCCCGTGACCGGCGAGAAGATGGCTCAGGATCCCGTTTGGTATCGCGAGACGAAATGAAAAAACCGTAGGTGCGGCGACGGAGCGGACGCTGTATAATTGCCAACACGGCCCGGCAACGCTGCCGGGCGAGGCTATATGGCGAATCTGGTCGTACCATGTCCAAAGTGCTTGTCAGACTGCTTCTAGTCGCCATGATACCCAGGCTGTTCTGTGGCGAAGATCAGCTCGATGCCGGGACAACGAAGCCTCGTCTCTATCCGGCTTCTGAGCCGGTTGATTCCTCAAAGATCAAGAGTCCCATCGTTCTCCGAGGCGGTGAAATCAACGCCTACCGCGACCCGGCCGGTCATTTCCACGACGGCGTCTTCCGCGTGTTTCATACCCTGTGCCGTAAACAGGACGACGGCCATTACTACTGGTACCTGTCCGTCATCAAGAGCCGGGACCTGGTTCACGGGACCCATCCGCGAATCCTGACTCGTCGCAGCCGGAGACTATACTTCTCCAGCCCGGGGAACGTCATTCGCTACAAAGGTAAGTGGATGATCTGTTTTCAAAGCTACCCCACTCCCAACGACGAGATCTTCGGCAACTCCGACGCCCGCATCTGGACGATGACCAGCGACGATCTCGAAACCTGGAGCGAACCCAAGTTGCTCGCGGTCAAGGGCCCCGACGTCCCCGTGGACAAAATGGGCCGGATGATTGATCCTTATCTCGTCGAAGACCGCACCGAGCCCGGCAAGTGGTGGTGTTTCTACAAACAAAGCGGCGTGAGCATGTCCTGGACACACGATTTTGAGAGCTGGACCTGTTTTGGCCGAGTTGATTGCGGGGAGAATGTTTGCGTGCTGACCGGCCCGAAGGGCTACACGATATTTCATTCGCCGAGAAATGGCATCGGCGTCAAGCGATCGAAGGACCTCGAGCATTTCGATGACGTCGCTCACTACACGCTGGCGCAAAATGATTGGCCCTGGGCGCAGTTTCGGCTCACCGCCGCCCAGGTCCTCGACCTGCGCGACGAGCCGCTGGTGGGCAAGTACGTCATGTTCTTCCATGGCGAACTGCGCCGCCATCGGGCCCACGGCGATGCCACCCTCGGTCTGGCCTGGAGCGATGACCTGGTTCACTGGGAATGGGGTGGCAAGAAAGGCGATCCCGGGACGAGTTCCAGGCCGGAGTGATGAAGTTGTGTTCAAAACGTTATGTGCCGACCCTGACAGGTGATCCGATGGTTAAGCATTCTCATGGATTTCAGGTTTTCAGCTTCGCACTTGGGTATGTGGCCGCTCTCAATGTCCTGATGGTGCCAGCAACCGCACAGACGCCGGCGACCACTGGCCCGGCAGCAGACGCACGTCAGCCTGAATCCGCGATCGCGCCTGTTTCCGACCGGCCGGGACTGCCGCGCGTGCTGCTTATCGGTGATTCCATTTCGGTCGGCTACACGCTGCCCGTGCGCGATGGGCTGAAGGACGTCGCCAACGTGCATCGCGTCCTCGAAAACTGCGGCCCAACCACCAAGGGACTCGAGCACATCGACGAATGGCTGGGCGAGGACCGATGGGACGTGATTCACTTCAATTTCGGACTGCACGATCTCAGACAACTGAAGCCTGGCCAACGACAGATCCCGCTGGATGCGTATGAGGCCAATCTGAAGCGGCTGATTGCTCGCTTGAAGCTGACCGGCGCGACCCTGATCTGGGCGACGACCACGCCGGTCCCCGAAGGAGCAACTCAACGAAACCCCGCCGACGTGTCCCATTACAACGAGACCGCGTTGCGGATCGCGCGCGAAAACAACGTCACCGTGAATGACTTATACGCTTTCGCACTCCCCAAACTTGCCGAAATCCAGCTACCCAGGAATGTGCATTACACGCCCGAGGGATACGCGACACTTGCCGCGCCAGTCATCGAGACCATCCGCCAAGCCCTGGACCAGCGGCGGGCGGCGGGAATATTGTCCGTGGATTCAGCAAGCGCGGCCGCAGCGCCCATCGCGAAACACGAGATCTACGAAGTGGAGATGAGCAGCACCCGCGAATACTCGAATCCCGCCACCGACGTCGAGCTGACAGTGGTGTTCACATCTCCGTCGGGTAAGGTGACCCGGTGCTGGGGCTTCTGGGATGGAGGGAATGTCTGGCGGGTTCGCTTCAGCCCCGACGAGGTCGGGGAGTGGACCTGGGAATCGCGATGTTCCGATGAGAAAAACCGGGGACTGCACGGGCGGCGCGGCTCATTCAAATGCGTTGAATACACCGGCCCAAACCCCCTCCTGGCCAGGGGCCCGCTCAAGCTCTCCGCCAACCGTCGTTACCTGGTTCACTCCGACGGTACTCCCTTCTTCTGGCTTGCGGACACGGCGTGGAACGGGGTCCTCAAGGCCACACCTGTGCACTGGGACAAGTATCTCGCGACGCGAAGGTTGCAGGGTTTCACGGCCGTGCAGTTCGTCGCAACGCAGTGGAGATTCTACGACCGCGAACTGGCTTACACCGAAAAGGATGACATCCGCATCAATCCCGAGTTCTTCAAGCGGCTGGACGCGAAGGTCAAGGCCATCAACGATGCCGGTCTGGTGGCCTCGCCGGTCATGATGTGGGCCGTCAGCGGCAAGGACCCGGGCCACGAGCTGAGTGAACAGGATGCCATAAGGCTATGCAGATATATGGTCGCGAGATGGGGAGCCCACAATATTCTCTGGATGCTCGCCGGGGATGGCGTCTATCTGGAGAAGCGGGCCGAGCGATGGCGCAAAATAGGAGGAGCTGTGTTCGGAGACCAGCCCACGGGGCCAGCGACCATGCACCCGCTCGGGTTTCAGTGGATTGCCGAAGAGTTCGGCAGGGAGCCGTGGTACTTGATCATTGGGTATCAAAGCGCCCACCGGGAGAAGAAAGTCGCATGGCTTGTGCAGGGGCCGCCCGCCACGGATTGGAGGAAGCCTCCAACGCTGCCAGTGATCAACCTTGAACCCAACTACGAGGCGATACTGGCCTACGACACCAAACGGCCGTTTGATGCGCTTGCGGTGCGAAGGGCGCTTTACCGCAGCCTGCTCGTGTCGCCGACCGCTGGAGTCACTTACGGCCACCACGGGATATGGTACTGGACCGAAAAACCGGAGCTCCCGCTGACGCTCGAGAAGACAGGCATCGCCCTGCCGTGGGACCAGGCCATCGATTCGGAGGGTGCCCGGTCGGTCAAGCACCTCGCCAGTCTCTTCAACTCGCTGAAGTGGTGGACGCTCGTCCCAGACCCGGTGCTGGTAACAGACCAGCCGAGCGATCCGATGAGCTTTGTCCCGGCGGCGCGCAGCGAGGACGGAAACCTCGCCTTGATCTATCTGCCGCATGGAGGCGAAATAAAGCTGAACACGGGTGACCTGAAACACGCTCTGGACATGCGGTGGTTTAACCCTTCCACTGGCGATTACTTCCCCGCTGGCAAGGTCTCATCGGCCTCACGCAGAATGTATCCCCCGGGCGACGGCGACTGGTTGCTGGTGATCGGAGGAGGAGGCTGACAATCAGGTGTTTCTCCCTAATGGCATCGCCCAAATGCGCAGACCTTCCACAGCAATGCCGCGGTCCGGCAATACCCGACGGCGAGGTCTGGGCCCGAGTCCTGCGGCATGCACGGCCCATCGAGGAGTTGGGCTGGCAGCGAGCCGGAACGGTGGCCGAAGGCTTTAACTACCCGGTGCAGGTCGGGTCGACGGGGACGTTTTCGCCGCTCAGGCAGCGCTGGAAGACGCCGAAGTCCGCCTGATCCACGTCGCTGTCCGAATCGGTGTCGGCCCGCACGCAATGAATGCTTCCGTCGTGCGGGATCGCGGGGCCCGAACTGCAGCCCAGGAAGACCTCGAAGTCCAACTGGTCCACATCCCCATCTCGATCGAAGTCCATCGGGATGAAGGGCGGGCAGCCTGTCGCATCCACGATTGCTCCGGGGATCGTGTTCGCGCACTCGTCGCAGGCATCGCCGACGCCGTCCGCGTCGGTGTCTGTCTGGTCGGGGTTAGCGAACGACGGGCAGTTGTCCAGGCAGTCCATCAGCTCGTCGCTATCCGTGTCGATATCGGGTACACCGCAGCCGCACACACCCGCAGAGCGTTTGTCCGGGTCGGTGGGGCAGAAATCGCAGGCATCGCCGTCCACGCCGCAGGTGGTATCGTCGCCGAGATAGATCCCCGTGTTCGCGCTGCATTCGAGAGCGGTGAGGATCTGGCAGGTGCCGGTGCCGTCACCGGCCCCGATGCAGCAGGCCCCGATGCCGGCTGGTGAGACGATCAGACCGTTACGCACTTCGATGTCGTCTACGTAGTTGCTCTTGGCGTTGCTCCGGTGCCGGGCGCCGAGCGTCATGCTGATCCTGTTGAACGGCCCGGTGTAATCGCGCGTGACCTCGAAAGGCCCGTGGCTGGGGTTAATCGCTCCTGGGTTGGTCACTGAGAGCAGCACGGTGTTGGTCTTTACGACCATCTTGAACCGAGTCGTACCGCCGTGCGCACTCTTCCAGAGATCCAGCGGCTGGTCGCTGACGCTTCGCATCATCTTGGTGTAGTGCCAGCGCTGCCCGTCGAAGTAGCAAGGTGCCCCCATGGAGCCCACGGTGTCCCAGGTATCCACGCGGTTCACCGCGGTGAACGAACCGAACGCAATGCCGCGATAAACGCGGTTGGCTCGCCAGGGCCCCTGATCATCGTTGGTCAGGTCCGGGTCCTCGGTGGTCATGCCGGTTCGCGGAACCGGGTCGTCGCTGGTCCCGTCGTGGTGAGTCAGTTCAATGTAGAAGTTGGAGAGACTGCCGTAGGCTTCGTCGCGGAAGTTAACAGAAAACTCCAGCGTCAGCGGTTTTTCGTCCGTTCCGTACAGAGTGTTGCCCACGCCGATGCCCTCGTTGCCGAGGCCGTATGTAGCGCTCATGTCGGGCTCGAGATTGGCGGTCATCCGGAACACGTTGTCTTTATTGGTGTTCATGGCCGCCAGGCCCGGGTCCAGGCTCACGTCAGGTGTAAACGACCCCGGCGTCGAACCCATGGTCAGCGTCCAGCGAGCGTTCAGCGAGGTCTGGTTCCATGAGCCAACCTTGGCATCCCCGGTAAGTCCGCCGTCGAACTCCTCATCGATGCGCTTGCCGCCGAAAGGCGTGGAGTCGCAGGCATCGCCCAGGCCATCCTCATCATCATCCGCCTGGCTTGGGTTGGGAACGGTTGGACAGTTGTCGCAGAGGTCGCCGACACCGTCACCGTCGGAGTCTTCCTGTTCCAGGTTTGGTATCAGCGGGCAGTTGTCGCATGCATCGCCCACGCCGTCGCGATCGGTGTCCTGCTGGTTGGGGTTAGAGACAGCCGGGCAGTTGTCGCAGGCGTCGCCGACACCGTCGCCGTCTAAGTCCTCCTGCCCTGGGTTGGGTACCAGCGGACAGTTGTCGAGGTGGTTGGGAATGCCATCGCCATCGGCGTCCGGGTCACAAGCGTCACCCAAGCCATCCCCGTCGGTATCGCTCTGGTCGGGGTTGGACGCGGTTGGGCAATTATCGCAGGGATCGCCGACGCCGTCGCCGTCCGTATCGGGCGGGATGGTGGTGGTGGCGAGCAGATGATTGCCTTCGAGAATGCGGTCGGCGAGCTGTTGGCGCCAACTATACAGCACCGCCGGGTCGCGAGTGTATGTTGCAGTTGACGTAACCACGTTGTTGGGCACGGCCAGCAGGTCGGTTGAAGCCTGGAGAAACGCTTGCATGGTCGGATCACCCGAGGGGCAGCGCGACAGCAACGCGACGATACCCTTGAGCATATGCAAGTACTCGTAGTCCTCGAGGCCGTCGCGGATGTTGGCCAGTCGGATGGTTGGCAAGGGCCCTACTTCCGGCGGACCAGCGACATACAAACTGCCGTCGCCATCCACCCAGCCGTTGGTTTTCTCCGACCAGGCGACAATGGGATTCCAGTTGGTGTAGGGCCCGCTGGTGATGGGCTGGTTCTTGGGCAAGCCGGTCCAATAGCCCCAGTTGGTCATGGAGTAATAAAGGAATCCACCCGCATCGTACTTGTAGGTCATGGCGCCGAGCAGCAGTCGGGCTTCGATGGCCGGGTACTGCACGTACCAGTTGGCGTAGGGGTGCCTCGGTCCATCGGCGATGTACCACCAGGCATCTTTGCCCTCAGCCCGCAGGCTCTCAACCGCTGCCTTGCTGTAGCCCACCGTTCCCGGAACCCAGATATCCACGACGTCGCGAAGGAAGTAGCTGTTGGGCGCGGTGCCGTAGCTGGAGTCGTACGCGGTGGTCATGGTCTTCACGCCCGGCCAGGTGTTACGGACGTGCGTGAAGGTGTTGTACATTTCCACAAACTTGTCCGAGGTGACCTCGTCGAAGCCGTATACGTAGGTTTCATCCAAACGCCCGAGGCCGGTAAAGTAGTTGAATAACGATGTCAAGCCGTTGGGATCGCTGGTCGGAACCATACTCAGACAGAAAGCATTGTTTTGGGCCAGCCAGGGGGTGAAAAAGCTGGTGGTCCTGGGTTGGGTGTAGATTTCGGCGACGGCCAGACGGTGGTCCTGGTGCATCTGATAGAACTTGTTGCGAATGGTTTCGGACCAGGAGTTGCCGTAGACCCATCCTGCCTGCCACAGGCTGTCAATTGAAAAGGCCGTCGGCAACGTCGGCTTGACGGGAAGCGCGAAGTCCCAAACGCGAACCGAAAGCGGCATGGTGATAGGAGTGATGCCGTTGGCCTGGATGGTGATCGTCGCCGTGTAATCGCCCGCCGGTGTGTCTCCCTTGGCGTTGACGTTTACCCAGAAGGCCACGCGGTCGTTGGCGTTTATGTTGCACTGGTTCGTGAATGTCAGCAGCGGATCCGGCCACCAGCCGCCCTTGTAGTCCACCAGGTAGGGCGGGTACTCAATGTTCAGGTCCATTCGCGGCTGGCTCGAGCAGCGCACGTGACCGACCAGCCAGACGGCCACCGTACCGTTGAAAGCGCCTTGGCCGGATTGGGGCTGGAGGGTTGAAACCGTGACCCTTGCGTTGGTCAGGTTTTGGTCGGGAATCACCACGACCTGAAATGCCTCATGCTCGTTGCGGGCCAGGGCCATGCTGTACGAGTCAGCCAGCCAACCTTCGTACTCGGCCTGGAAGGGCCAGCCCAAACGCTGTCCCTCGATCATGACTTTCTGCATGGGGGTAGCCACGCCCACTTGGACGGCGGCCGAGACGCGATCCGATTGAATCACAAAAGACAGGCAGCCGGCCACGACAGAACTGATCAGCGTACGCATACGAAAACCTCCAAATGGACTGCTGACGGGCGGATATTGAGATTGCCTTCTCAATCGTGGCACCGCTTATCGTGGTCAATTCACGCACTGCTGCTCGGCAGGGACGGCCGGCCCCGACACGCACTGAAGAAACCGGGCCAAGTCGTCGAGGTCCACGTTTCCATCTCCGTCGATGTCAGCCGGGGCGCATGCCGGCTCCGTGACCTCCACGTCGAGAGTTCCCAGGCACCTCTGGAGGTAGCCGAAATCATCCTGGTCCACGTCGCCGTCCGCGTCGAAGTCGGCGATAACCGCCAGCGGGGCGAAGTAGACTACCCAGCCCTCCGTCCGCCCGTTGTTCAGGCCGATGCCAGCCAGCACGACCCGGTCCGACGAGATCGACCTGACCTCCTGGAGCGTCCAGCCGGTCAGCACCTGGCCGTACTCCGTCGTTAACACCTGCTGCAGCGATCGGGTCCCTTGTACGGCGTCCCAGATAAACGCCTCTCGAACTCCGCTTGGGCTGCGATAGCTGTATCCGCCAGCCATCGTGCCATCTCCGTTGAGTGCCAGCACATCGCCGGTGTTATCCTGGTCCCCGCTAGGCAGGAACGGAATCACCGTCGGGATATTCGAATCCTCCCAGATCACCGGCTTGAAGAGGGGGCCGGGCAGGTAATGACTGCCGCCGCCGAGGACGCGTCCGTTGTGGGAGATGGCCCAGGCGATCGCCTCGTAAGCCGTGCTCGGCGGGCCCATGATCGTATTGAGAGCCGTGCACCCCAGTCCGCTTCCGCGTTTCATCGCGTTGCGTGCTCCCCCGGTCGGCGCCGTGCCTCCAAATTGGCATTGTCCCGCGCAGTACCCATTGTCCGCCACCGCGTTGAAATCCGAATGGTCATGGCTGTTGGGTGGCAAAACAAACGACACGTTCGTAGCCGCAGCGTTCTGGTCATATAGGCAGGCCTCGCGGCCGTTGCCGTCACCGCCCGCCAGGGTGCTGCCGGCAATCCACAGATCCTCGGAACCATCCGTTCCCAGGCTGCGGACCAACCATTCGCGGGTGCCGGCTGCCCGGGGCAGCGCGGAGAACGTGCCGGCCCCGGCCAGGTCGCCATCCCATCGGTGCGCCCGGTAGCTGCTCCGGTTGGTATCGACAGCCACCACGACGTCGCCCTCATAGAGCCCCACCCCCACGCCGCTGCTGGCGGTCGCGCCGTCCGGCAGACCAAGGACCTTGAGTCCATCCGCCACAGACCAGATGATCGCCTGCCCGCCGCTCTCGCCAGTGGCGATCTGGCCGTCGGAAGTCAACCCGTTGATCGTGCTTCCCGAAGCTCCCGCACGAACCCCGATCCCGGTAAATGCCCAAGTCCCCAGCATCAGTCTGGCCGAGTCGCTTACCGCGCTGCCGTGCGGATGAGTGACCACACAGCGGAATGCCGCTACGTCGCCCCTGTCAGCGGGAGAGATAACCAGCGTGGCCTTATCGACCCCAGCGTAGTGCCCCCCATCAGCCAGATCCAGGCCGTTCTTCTGCCACTGGTATGTTGTGGGTGTCTGAGCCACCACCTCCACACCGAAACAAGCCGTGCCACCAGCAAGTACCCTGAGGTTGACCGGATGCTTGATGATCGTCGGGGGCTCGGCGATACCGACCGCATCGCCGGCCATAAATGAATAGAGCGAGGCGTTCTGATAAACGAAGCGGAGTCGGATAGCCGGGTAGCCGGTCGGCAGTTCGCTGTGGTTCTGCCAGGAGACGGTCGCCTCGACGACGTCAGCCTGGAACGGGTGGCACTCGTGGCTCGCGTAGCCGGGGATGACCTGGCCTTCCTCATCGAGCACTTCGACTTTCAGCCAGCCCCCGGCAGCGTCTGCGTTCACGCGGAGCGGGCCTTGCACCCCTGCCAAGTTTTTAGTCAGCACCGTGCCGATCGTCGTGCCCGCATCGAGCGAAGCGAAACCATCCTTTCGCAGGGTCGCTAGGCCGATGGCCGACTTCCACTCGCTGATGGGACCAGCGTGGTATCCGTCACAGGCACCGTAATAGAGGCGGATCGTGTCCCCTTCGACGAGCGGGTGGTTGGGCGTGAAGATCATCCCGCCATCCCAGCTCCCGAACGGGGCCAGATCGAGTATCGGAGGGCGGTTACCTTCCTGGCGGAGCCAATTGACGCCGTCGTGGCTAGTGACCAGCTCGACGAAGATCGGCCCGTCGTCGTAGCCGAAGCGGAACCCAGTCTTACGGAAGACCCACAAAAAACCGATGTGCATGGACTCGTAGGCGAACGCCGACATCCCGTAGAAGTGCGTAGAGTGCTCACTCGAACTGACCCAGCGATCGTCGACGGCATCGGGGGCCAGGATGAGCGTGGGCTCCGACCAGTTCTCGAAATCCGTCGACGTGGTAAAGCCGACCGCCCGGCGGGGCGTCCCGTCCGCGCCGTCGGCGCTGAGCTTGACGTATCCGAGATAACGCTGGGTATGCGGATCCCAGACGAACTGGCCGACGTCGCCGCCTTTGCGAAACAGCGGATTGGTCGGCGAGTCGGTCCAGTGGATGCCGTCGGGCGAATAAGCGGCGAGATAATAATGGTGGATGCTGTCCCAGTTGATCATCCGATACCGTTTGTTCGGATCGGGTTCCCAGGGCGTGTGGATGATCGAGGGGATGTGGTCGCGTACCGTACGATTGATGAAAATGTTGTTGTTCGTCGATCCGAACCAGTTGACGATGCCAAGGTTGGGCTTGTGCCATTGGAGGCCGTCGTTGCTGGTCGCATACATGAGGCGGTAGATCTGGTCTTCGTAGCCCAACGGCAGGCCGTGGTACCACATCCGGTAGCCCTGACCGTTCTCGCCCGGCAGTACCGTGCCGTAAAGATAGACCTTCTCGTACTCCCACGGCGCGTCGCCGATCAGGACGGGATTGTTGGGGTGTTTCTCGAATGCGTGGTACGTCCGGACCACCTGATCCTTCGTGGCGACGTAATGATCGTCGACAAACAGGATCCAAGGACCGGTCAGATCGCCGAGCGATGACGTGGCCAAGGCCGGCGCAGCCGTCGCGATAAAACACAGAACGCAGCAGGCTGCACGAAGCATCTTTCTTCTCTCCATGTTGTGATTGCGGTATGGCTGGACCCCTTGCGTGTCGCTTGAGCACCTCGACGGTACCGCCCAAACCAGCCTCCCCGACAGACCCCGATGTCCAATTGTATCATCTCGGGGTGCCGACGCCAACAGAGAACCCGAATATCGGACGATCCAAACCGGCAGGCAATCCTATCGGCCCCTTGACGCCGGCGATGCTATTTTTGATCATGTACGGGTCGATTCGATAGCGCATCGCAGGCAATTCAAGGAGCTGTGGAAATGTATGCAATGACACGACACATTCGCAGTCTCGTGATGCTCCCAGTTCCTGCGTTGGCAATGGCTTTGGGGTCTGCCGGGACCTTGGCGGACGACGCGGATCGCATTGAGCCCTATGGCCGGAATCCTTTTTACTGACAGTACAAGGGCGAGCCTGTACTGCTGCTGGGCGGCTCGCGCGAGGACAACCTGTTCAATGAGCCGGAGGGTCTCCGCGAGCATCTGGACACCCTGGCGGCCTCCTCTGACACCCTGGACATGCCCGACACCGACCGCCCACACTGGAACCTCCCTTTCGGAGGCGCTCGACGTCCCCATTCCGGTTTGTGCGATCCTCCTTGTGCCTGTCGACTCAACCGCAGCCCTGCGTACAGGACTTCGCTCGATGCGAGGCAGCACCCTCGGAGGTCGTGCCTTGCCTTGGAACGTTGTGAAGCGGCCCCATTGCGGCTTGCTGCTTTGGTTTCCCTCATGCACTGGACTTGGTGAAGATGAGGTTTTCCCCTCGCGTGCGAGGGTCGCCGGCGCGTTTCGAGGTGCCGCTCTGAACCGCTTCGCCTAAAACCATATTCTCCCCCCGCGTCCGGGTTCGTGCATGGAAAACCAAAGACGAACGCAAGCCCAAAAGGAGCTGAAGCTTTTGTGCAGGCTCCTGAATCCGACGACCTCCGAGAAGGAGCGTCGGCGCCTCGAGCAAGAGGCGGCTGGCGTGAGTCTGCGGTTGGATGCGACAAAGGAGGTTACTGCGCACATGAGAATCGAAAACAAGATAAACGAGTACATCGAGCTGTTCGAGAAGGTCCGCGGGCGCGTCGGCGACGACACCCTGGCCCTGGCTGTTGCCCAGGAAATTGGTAAAAGCCTGCGGGTCGAGCAGATGCATGCCGGCCGTCCCCCAGCACCACGTGATGCTCGGGACGAGCAGTCGGCGACCGACCGGCAGCGGGGTATGCTCCGCCGGCTGGGCGTAGCTGACCATGCCACCCCGCACCTGACCAAGGCGCGGGCGTCGGAGCTCATCGACGAAGCGATGGCCAAAGCCGCGGTTTAAGGCGGCTCCCCGGCTCCCTCGGTCACCCAGGCCGAGGGAGTCAGCCGGGCACATGTGCTTCACACCGCAGCAAAGCTAATAAACCCTTGTGCTGTGGTGTAGCCATGGCCAACTTTTACCTCGACCTCGAGACCACCGGCATCGACCCGCAGGGCGACCAGATCCTCACCGTCCAGTTCCAGCCGCTGGACCGTACGACCGGAAGACCCACGGGCCCGCTGCGGATTCTCAAGGCCTGGGAATCGTCGGAGCGGCAGTTCCTCGCCCAGTTCATCGCCGAGTGCGGCCTTCTCGATCCCTACCCGTTCGCGTTCATCCCGGTGGGCTTCAACCTGATGTTCGAGCACAACTTCCTCAAGACCCGCAGCGTGGCTCATGGCCTGCCGGAGATTGACATCCTGGCCCGGCCCTTCATCGACCTCAAGGTGGTGGGCGTGCTCATGCGCCAGGGCGAGTTCAAGGGCACCAGCCTGGACACCCTGACCGGCAAGCAAGGCACGGGCTCCCGCATAGCGGGTTGGTATGCCGCCCACGACTTCGACGCCATCGTGGGCTACATCGAGCAGGAGGCACGGGAGTTCATCAGCTTCCACGCATGGCTCTGCAGTCGCATGCCTCTGATCTGGGAGCAGTGGGCCAAGGAGACCCGCTCGGGGCGACCTGTGCCGCGAGGCTGAGGATGTCTTGCCTTCCGCAACGCGGCGCGATCAGGAGTGCGGCGGCTCAC
Source organism: uncultured Planctomycetales bacterium (assembly GCA_964511155.1). GTDB lineage: Bacteria > Planctomycetota > Phycisphaerae > UBA1845 > PWPN01 > JAAYDF01. The sequence continues at coordinate 14,095 of CAZEEJ010000085.1, forward strand.
GGCTGCATTCTGCCTCCCAGGCCTCTCGTCCGCTGAATAGCTGTTCATGCCCTGACGCGCCCGGGCTCGGCTCTTTTCGTGATTGGTGGTTTTCCGGGTGCGGCGATGGCGAGGCAACGTAAGCCTTTTCCCCTCCGGGGTACGCGGGCTCAGAGGTCACTGCGCAGGTGCTTCGTTCCGCTCGATCTCCGCAAACGCATATCGTTCCTGCCATCGTGTTTCCGCCCATGGAAAACCACATTCAATCACTTCACGAGCTGATCGAGCTGCGAGCGTTTCTCGACAGCATGAACGCGCTCATCAACGACGAGGAGCATTATCAGATGCTCATGCATGACATCGCCGCCGTTGACGCCCTGATTGCTTGCCAAACCGTGGAGGTGAGCGCATGACGATCAGAACAGCCTCGCAGGCTGCCCGGGTTCTCCGCGAGCTGGGGATGCTCGTGTCGCCGAGCCTGGCTGGCCTGACCGCAGTCATCGCGTTCGAGCGCGGCCGGCTGAGCTTCTACCGAGTCCTCGATGACAGGGAACTCGTGGCGCTGGCCAGACACCTGCAACTCCTGCATGCCGGCCGAGGCCTAAGGCCCTTGTCGCCCGCGGTGAACGCGGGGAGGAACGTGCTGGCGCGGGGCGGAATGGGCTGAGCGGGGGCGAATGAGCTGGTGCGGGGCGGGATGGGCTGACGCGGGGAGGGACGTGAGTCGGAGGTTGAATATGAGTGATTCGGGAACGAAGAAAGGTAAACAGGGGGGCGGGATGAACAGGGGTTGGGATGGGTTTGCCAGGGCAAAAAGCGAGAAAGCGAAGCGAGAAAGGGGCGGAGTAGGAGGAGTTTGTGTGCGTGAGGTATGGTATTGGTAAGTGATTGTGATGGCGAGTGTTGTGTGTGGTTGGGAGGAAGAAGGGAGAGATATCAGACACTAGCCAACCAGAATCAGAATTCCCAGACCAGTGGACGCCGTAAACCCGATGAGCTCCCTCTTTGAGCCGCACGGCCGCTCCCTGTCATGCGGACATCTTTACCCCCTGGCAACGCAGAATCGTGGATCCATTGCGCCCCTTCTTGGACGCTCATGGGCCCCGCCATCGATTGAGCTTCGCCCCTCTTCGACCTGCGTTTACCCTGCGGGCACGCCGCCACCATGGAGACGAACTTGGGCGTGGGCGACAGAAAAGCCGGCACGAGGACCGTCGCCACGCTGGTCCGCGCCATGTCCGGAGTGGCTCTTGCCCGGGGACGGGGCTGCTGTAAGATGCGTCGGGATCGCCCCAGCCGAAGTCGCGCGCGTGCCCGATGGGGCGCCCACGGGGCGACGGTGATGCGGCTACGCCTGACGCAGTGAGCGCCCCCACTTCTGACCGGTCAGGCCCGCCGACGGTCAAATTGAGAGATTGGAGGCAGCCATGCCCGACAACATCTCAGGCACTTCTCGCCAGGCAATGACCATCGATCTCGACCGGGCCGTCGTACTTGAGCTGCCCCATCGCGAGCGCGGCCTTGAACCCAAGCGTTTCACGATCCCCGACGGACGTGACGGCTGGTCGGTCGGCATTCCCGGCCATCGTCCCATCGCTACGCCGGCCTACGAGGATGGCCTGCTCCTGATCGGCGGGGGCTACGGCTCGTACGAGTTCTACGCCTTCGACGCCCTGACCGGGCAGATGGTCTGGAAGATCCACACCACCGACGACGGCCCCACGGCGGCAGTTGTCGAGCGCGGCCTGGTGGCCTTCAACACCGAGAGCTGCACGGTCATCGTCTGTGAAGCCCGGACCGGTCGGATCCTCTGGCAGGAGTGGCTCGGCGATCCACTGATGAGCCAGCCGGCGATCTCCGGCAACCGGCTCTTCATCGCCTATCTCGCCCACAAACACAAGCCGGTGCTCCGGCCGGAGATGACCAACGAAGAACGGCTGGCCGCCGTCCAAGCAGCCAAGGCCAAGGGATATGGAGACTTGTTCGGCCATCGCCTGCTGTGCGCGGATCTGCTCACCGGCCGGCATATCTGGGAACAGGAAATCACCGGCGACGTGATTACTTCGCCGGTCGTCGATGGCGATCAGGTGTTCGTCACCTGCCTGGACGGCGTGTCCTTCTGCTTGCAGATCTCGGATGGTGCCGTGGTCTGGAAGAAGGAAAACCAGGGCACCAGCGCACCGCTGATCGTCAACGGCCGGGTCGTGATGACGGAGAAGGAAGTCCAGGGCGGGAAGGTTTATGAACGCATGCGGCGCGCCCGCCGGCATACGGGAGCCTACCAGGAGCAGGATGCGGCCTACCAGACGGAGTCTCCCTATCGCAGCGCAGACCGGGGTGGCGGGTCGAGCCTTCGGGGGGAGGCGGCCCTAGGGCTCGATTCGGGTACCGGCTTCGGCTCGGCACCCGCCAGCGCCAAGCTGCATGCCGCCAGTGCACATCTGGGGATCGGCACGGTGTCCGGCGCGTGGGCCTACCAGGGTTCACGGACGGCCTACCACAAGGGCCGCCTGTTCAACAGCCAGGGCAGGCACGTTTGCTGCTTGCGGGACCAGGATCAGACCGTCGCCTGGGAATCCCAAGTCACCGGCTCGGGCGTCGATCTTGAGGACCAGGTCTTCTTGCCGCCGTCGCTGGGCCGCGAGTACATGTACCTGACCAGCCTCACCGGCCACGCCTTGTCGGTGCGTCAGGAAACGGGCGAGGTCGGCTTCATGTACACCACCGGCCGTTCGATCTGCTTCCAGCCGTGCCTGGCCGGTGGCCGGATGTACTTCGGGACCGGCGACGGTGGACTGGTGTGCATCGAGACCGGCAGCGACGACGCCGACGGCTGGTACATGTGGGGCGGAAACGCCCAGCACAACCGCGTACAGGAGTCGTGAGAAGATTGATGTCTTGGGCACCGAGGGATCGCGGCCGGGAGGGGACCGTTTTCGCGGCGGGAAGTAGTCCAGGCGGGTGGTTGCGGGACGCATCGTGGGCGGGATTGTCGGGCTGTACGACGGAGCCGGTCGGACTCAACAACGCAGACCATATACCCTGGCTTCGGCTGGTTTGCGAGCGCTCAGAGGGGAACAACCACGAACTGCACCGCGCTGCTGATGGCGAACCGACATACCGCCACAGCCATAAGAGTCGCCGCTGTCGCCAGCTTCGTTCGGCGGGGCTCTCGACCCAGCCAGTCCGCCGGGATGGCCTGTTGTACCGCAGCCACGAGAGGATCGACCAAGGGACGCCCCACACGGTCGAACGCAAGCAGCGGCCGGATCCGCCAGTGGAGGGTGATGATCCGGACCGTTACGAAGAAGCCGATGATGTCGAGCCCCACGCATACAAGCCCAACGACCGCAAGGCAGAGCAAAGCAACGACATTCATGACAACCGCCTCCTTCAGTAGAACGAAGGGACGACACAGCGTCCCCCCAACTGATATGGTGTGGAAAGTTTCTCGCGAAAGGATCAGAGCAATTTCGTGTCGGCGGCTCTATCGGCCTCAGCACTCCGGGCAGGGGAGTGCATGGCCCATCTGGGTGAAGATCGCGCACCGCGACCTGCAACGCACAGCGCTGTGCTCTGCGGGCGTGCAATCTGACGGAAACGCCGTCCTCGCCAACTCCGCCGCCGGCAGATCACTTGTTCAACAGCGGGCCATCGTAGGGCTGGCGGCCTTGCCGACTGAGTGTGGGCAGCAAAAAAATGCTTCGGACGCTAAATCGTAGGCGAGGCCCTTTTTTCGGCCGATTTCGCCGCACGTATCGTCCGAATTAAGAGAGTATAACTTGCTTATTGATAAGTGGTTAAGTTTTGAAAAATCGCTGCCTGGGGGTCAAGAGGTCGCTGGTTCAAATCCAGTCGCCCCGATTGCCGCGAGGCGGCAATAGAGCAGGTGAGCACAAGAACAGGTGAGCAGGAGACGGATGGAAGCCTGCCGCCCGCTGAGGATGTGCCGGCGATTGGGCCGCTCATCTGATCAACTGATCAACTGTTCACCTGATCGATTGTGCACCTGATCCACCGTTCACCCGGTCGACTGTTCCCGGATCAACTGCTCAAATCACCCAGGGGGCCCGCATGGGTCGTGACCGGAAGCCGTTGGCGTCGAGGTCGGCGAACTCGTTCTTGGCGGGATCGTAGCGCATGTCCCGCTTGAGCCACATGCAGATGTTGGCGGCGTGGACCGTGGACATCGAGTGGAACATGACCTCGGGATTGGCCACGGTGGGCTTGCGCGAGTGGACGCTATTGAGGAAGTCGCGCATGTGGTTCATGGGCCGGCCGGTGCGTTCGATGTACTCGTTGACGATCTTGTCGAAGTCCGCCAGCATGGCCGGGTTGGACACCTCCGGCTTCTCGTAGCCGTCGGCGGCGGCGACCCAGCCTTCGGGGCCCTCGAAGCGCATTCCGCAGGAACCCTTCCAGAAGCCCTCACGGTGCAGGGTCATCTTGGCGCCGTTGGCAAACTTGGTGACCATGCCGTCGCCGGTGGGATTCTCCACATAGCCGTATTCGACCGGCGAGGTGTCGAGCATGTTGAGGCCGGCCTGGGCCTGGGCGAAGGTGTGGGCGCCCCACTCGCCGATGCAACTGGTGTGGAAATCGTAATGGCCGCGCCAACCGCCGCGGACGTAGGACGAGTTGAACGGCCGCCACGGGCACGGGCCCAGCCAGAGGTCCCAGTCGACCACGTCCTTGGCGGGTACGGGCTCGGGCGGCAGCCAGTCGTGGGACATTTCCGCCGCGTCCCAGGGGGCGATGTGCGCCCGGGCGGTGTGTACCTCGCCCAGCCGGCCGCTGCGGGCCATCTCGATGCAGAAGACGAAGTTGGCCTCACTGAGGCGCTGGGTGCAGGTCTGGTAGATCCGGCCGTGCTGCTTAGCGGTATCTACCACCGCCTTCCCTTCCGCGATGGTCATGCACGAGGGTTTCTCGCTGAAGACATCCTTACCGGCCCGCATGGCCATGATGGCGGCCAAGGCGTGCCAGCGATCACCGGTCGCGATGAGCACCGCGTCAATATCCGTGCGCTTGGCGAGGAACTCGACCGTGTCCGTGTAGACGGTACAGTCGGTGTTTCCGTACGTGTCGTCCACCACCTTCTTGATGGCCTCCCCACGTGCCTTGTGGGCATCGCAAATGGCGACGAACTGCGTGTCCTTCTCGGGCAGCATCCACTTAAGGTCATGCGTTCCCCGTCCGCCAAGGCCGATCCCGCCGACGACGATCTTCTCGCTGGGCGGAGTCGCACCATTGCGGCCCAGAACTGAGGCCGGCACGATGTAGGGAGCGGCGAGGGCCCCGCCGACCATGGCCGTGCGCTTGAGCACCTGCCGCCGGGTGAACCCGCCCTGGGCGGCCCCGGATGACGCCTTGGGTGATAGTTCCGGCTTTGCATCGCCACGATTCTGAGTATGTTGTTCTGATGGCATGGGTGTGATTATAACCTCCCGCCGGCGTGCTACAAGTGCAAGCCGGACACAAGAAACAGAATGCCCGCCGAGGGCAAAATGGGGACAGGCACCGCGGGTGAGTTCCTCGCTGGCCAATGGCCTTGCCGGCCAACGAGGCAGTGTTCGACGTACAAAGCCTCCAGACCGCGGAGCCAGTCCCCATTTTGGCCGGCCCGGCGTACCTTCAACGACCCAAGGCGCGAGTGACGCCCAAGTCACTTGATCTCGATCCGGGCCCAGTAGGCGGCCTCGTAGGACCATCCGTTGGCGGCGTTGATCAGTTGCAGGGTAACGATCCGGCCGGCGTACTCGGAAAGGTCCACGTCGATGCTCACCCAGCCGTCAGTCGCGGTCTCCTTGCCGATCACTTTACGAACCAGCTCCCGGTCCGCGGTGACGATCAGGAGCCAGTCCCCCTCGGGGTGGTGGCCCACCTCAAGGTGCAGCGTGGTCTGCTTGTCGGGCAGGATGTCCACCCTTCGCCCGAGGATGCAGGGCATGGTCTCGCTGAGCGGGTGGGTAACCAGAACATTCTTCCTCCCCAGTTCGTCGCGAATGCCGGGTGACATCTCTGCACCGCAGTCTTTGGCCATCCAGCCGGGGGCGATCTGGGCGACGGCCGCGTTGATGTCCACGCGGGTGCTCTCGCGCGGGGCCGCCTGGGGCGGCGTGGGCGGCGGGGCCTCGGCCATCGGCTCCTCGCGAGCTTCGCTTGCCGACGGCTCGCGGTGACCCCCATCCCCGCCACAGCCGCACGTCATGAAGACAATCGCGCCCCCGAACGCCAGGTAGACTGCTTTACGCAACATCCGTGCTCCTTCTCATGTCATACAGTCGGCGACTGCTTGGTTCCTGGTATGGCGATAATCTACCCGCTTCCCCAGCATGGATCAACACGAACAGCGGAATGCCCAGGTGCGTGAGAGTTCCGGCGGCGACAGTTGCCTCCGGCCGGGGTGCATCTCCGTACCGCGACCGTAAGGGAGCGGCCCCTGAGCAGGAAGGCCAACCACACATGGTCCGCTCCCTTACGGTCGCGGCTCTGTAGGATCGCGGTACGGAACCATCCTGGCCAGTCGTATCCAACAGGCCGCTCAAGCGGTCACGCGACCGGAATGCCGCCACCGACTTCCGCCGACTCGTCAGCCTGTTGGTCCCCAGCTAGAATGACCTGTCAACAGGCCGAAAGGCCATCGTGGCGGCAACGTCGCTACCGCTCCTTCATGCAATGGAAGAAAGGTGCGGATTCTCGCTCAGCGAGGCATCCGGTGACGACTTACCTTTGCCGCCCAAAAGCCGCAGAACGCCATTTCAGGAGACTGGCCATGCAGACCAACGCACACACCGGAACACGAATCGACGAGGTTGCGTCGGGGATCTACCGCATCAATACGCCACTGCGGATCGACGCCATCCCCGGCGGGTTCAACCTCAGCCAGTACCTGATCGTCGATGATGAGCCGATGATCTTCCACACGGGCTGGCGTCGCTGGTTTCCGTTTGTATCGGAAGCGATAGCGACGGTGATCCCGCTCGACCGCATTCGGCACATCGGTTACTCGCACTTTGAGGGGGACGAATCCGGGGCAATGAACGAGTTTCTGGCCGCGGCGCCTCAGGCTGTGCCGTTCGCCAGCCAGATCGGGCTGCTGACATCGCTGAACGATCACGCCGACCGCCCGGGCCGCGGCTTCGCCGATGGCGAGGAGTTCTCGACTGGTCAGAAGAAATGGCGATGGATGGACACGCCGCACGTACCCCACGGCTGGGACTGCGGCGTCTTGTTTGACCAGACGACGGGCACGCTGTTGTGCGGCGATCTCTTCACCCAACCCGGGGCGGAAACACCGCCGGTCACCGAGTCGGAGATCCTGTCGGCCAGCGAAGCCATGCGCAAGCCGATGGAATACTACGCCCACTCGACCAGGACCGCCGCGATTCTGGAACGGCTGGCGTTACTGAAACCGAAGACGCTCGCCTGCCAGCATGGCAGCGCCTATCGGGGCGATGGTGCCGGCTTGCTGCGCGAACTTGCCGGGATTCTCGACAAGGAGCTGCGTGCGGAGCTGGCCTGATGGAGACAGCGAGAGCGGAAGTGAGAAGTGAGAAGTGAGAAGTGAGAGGTGAGAGGTGAGAAGTGAGAGGTGAGAAGTGAGAGGTGAGA
>CAZEEJ010000086.1:0-15753 GCA_964511155.1 uncultured Planctomycetales bacterium
ACGTGCAAGCGTCCCGTGCGCCTGTGTAGCGGCCGCCCCCCGCGGTGGCCCGCCGGGGTGGACATTCCGCACCATTCGCGTACAGTGGCGGTCCAAGCCGGCCACGGACGGCCGGCCCTTGTGCCTCTGTACCTTTGTGCCTTCCGCGGCGGCCACGGACGGCCGACCGATCCCCCTGACCCATGCCAGGAAACCCCGTGTATCGCTTATCCCCCAACGCTGCCATCGGTCTTCTACCCACAGCCCTGGTCCTGCTGGCCCTCACTGGCTGCGCCGTCACTCCCGCCCCGGTCCCCGTGGAGCGAACCGAATGGCAACCGGCCCCGGGTATTGACGGCACTCGCCTGGAGACCCCCCACTACGATCTCCGGCTCACCGCCCGCGATCCGGTGCTCCAGGACTATTTGCCCGGTTTCCTGGAATCCGCCTTGGCCGAGTATCGCAGCCTCGTACCCGCCCCCGGCCCGTGCGATCGCCGAATGGATGTCTACCTGTTCGATACCCGGGAGGAGTGGGCACGATTTACCCGCCGCTTCACGCCGGCGGACGCCCATCTCTACCTGCACATCCAGGAGGGGGCCTACATGGACCAGCGGACCGCCACCACGGTGGCGTACGATCTGGGACGGGACCGCACCCTGGCCCTGCTGGCCCATGAAGGCTTGCATCAGTACCTGGCCGCCTGCCTGCCTGAGCCCGTGACTCCCTGGCTCAACGAGGGCTTGGCGACGCAATTCGAGGCCTTCACCCTGCAGCACGGACGGCCCGTATTCGCGCCACGCCATAACCTCTTCCGCCGCAATAACCTGCGCGAATCTCTCGACGGCCGGGGGACCTGGATCCCCCTGCCGCAGCTCCTGGCCATGCACGCCGGCGAGGCCGTCGTCCGCACCGGGCAGGTCTCCCGCGGCTACTATGCCCAGGTCTGGGCTCTGGTCCTCTTCCTTCGCGAGGGGCCGCACGCCCATGCCTTTCAGCGACTCTTGAACGATGTGGGCACGGAACGACTCCGAGCGGCGATTCGCGCCTATCGCGAGGCGGTCCCCGAGGCCGTGGAGCTCGGGGAAGGCGAGGTGGTCTTTCGACGGTATATCACCGAGGACGTTGACGAGGCAGATGAGTCCTACCGGGCGTTCGCCCACGGCCTCGTTCGCTGACGCGGGGGCGCGCAAAAAAGAGGGCCCGAGCTCGCCGTGACCCGGACCCCCCAAGCCAGGCTGCCCGCTCAACAGAGCGGTTACCCACAGCCTCACTGGGGGTATCGTTTCGCAGGAGGAGGGGCTTGAGGAATCTCTCAGACTGACCGGTGCGAGACGACGAGCCGCGGGCTTCAGCCCGCGCGGCTCTCTGTCCGAGAGCAACGGTTGCTTCACGTAGAGGCGCCGCGCGGGCTGAAGCCTGCGGCTCTTTCGGGTCAGCCGGTTTCCGGACGCAGGAGGCAGATGTAGTCCTGGTCATCGGTCCCGAGTCCGCCGCGCGCGGCCGCCCGGACATGCGGCACGTGGCCGTCGAGGCTGCCGATGGGTGGCAGCCCGACCGCCCGGCGTTGATCGTTGATCAGGTCGGCACTGACCTGATCGACGGCCACCGGATCGAGGCTGGCCAGCACGCCGCCCATCTCCCACACGCAGCCCGGGTGCACGTCCGGCCCGCGGTCGAACACCGCTCTCAGCCCGTTAACCAGGTGAATTCGGAGCTTATCGCGCACGCGAGGCAGGGCCACGATCCCGGGAATGAAAGGGACCCCGCCGTCGCTCAGGTAAGGCAACTGCCGGCGAAGGAAAGGCACGGAGACGTTCTTGAGCGCTCCGCTGATGCCGGTCAGGTTGTCGGTCTTGACGAACGGCACATTCACGATGGCCGTCACTTGCTCGAGCACGGCCGCCAGCCGCTCGGCACCGCTGTCGAACGATATTTCCTGCTCCGTCCAGCCGTGGGCACGCGGCCGCGTTTTGAGTTGCCGCGCCAGTGTGCCGGGTTCGTCGATCAGTACGATCTGCTCGCGCGGCAGCCCGGCCCGCTCGATCAGCCGCACGAGTTGCTCGGCGAAGACCTCCGTCGTGGCCAGGGCATCGGCGCCGACCGGATCGAACTTGATCCCGACCACGTCGTCGGGCTTGAGGATCGCAGCCCAGGCCTCGGCCGAGCGCTGGCACCCAGTGGCCAACTGGACGCCACGGTCGATCATGCCGAACAGGGCGTTCGCGTGGATCTGAGAACCTTCAAGAATCCTTGTGCCGCGTACGTCGGCCACGAGCGAGGGTGCGGCAGTGGGCCGGCTCGCCGGCGGGCGGGTCAACAGAGGCAGGGAGCCGTGCGGGCTCTCCGGCTCGTTTGCCCCGAGGGTCGGCAGCCCCCTTCCCAGGGTCGCCGCCAGCGCCGCGCCGGCGGAACATCCCAGGAAGTGACGACGGTTAAGGGTCTGATTGGAACGCACTGGCACCGCCGTTCGTGGTATGGCCCCCGCCGGAACCTCGCTGCTCGGATTCGCGTTGACACCGATCATGGCTGCTCCTACTCTTTATCGGCGTTGCCGCTTGTGGCCCTGAGTTTTCGCGGGCAAAGACGACCGCGATGGTGTGGCACCGGACCTCGGCGAGCTCGGTCGAGCCGCGTCTCGCCGGTGCACGGATAACCGGGTGTGGCACCGGCGTGGGCGGGGTCCCAGGGGCACTGCTCAAAGAGCAGTGGCACACGGTAGCGGCCGCCCCCCCGCGGCGGCCGGGCACCGGCGAGACGCCGGTGCCACACCGTAGCGGTCGCCACGGGGGGCGACCGCGACGGTAGAGCAGGGCGACCGCTACGGTAGTTGCGGCGGCGTTGTCCGGATGAACCCCACCAGAATGAGCATGAAGATGGAAACCGATACCGAGCGGCTGGCCCGCATCCGGAGCACAGTCGAAAAGCATGGACAGGGCCACCTCCTGGCCCATTGGGACGTTCTCAGCACCGCGCAGCGGGTCGAACTCCTGGATGATATTGCGCAGGTGAACTTCTCGGCCCTGGACCACCTGGTCGCAACGCACGTGCGGCAGGAGCAACCTTTCGCGCTGCCGGCGGACATTCAACCCGCTCCCTGTTACCCCGCCACGCCGGGGATCGACCTGGTCGGGCGATATGCCGACGCGGTCAAACGCGGCGTCTCGCTGATCCGCAGGAACAAGGTGGCGGCCTTTACCGTGGCGGGAGGCCAGGGTACGCGGCTGGGCTTTGACGGCCCCAAGGGCGCGTTCCCCATTTCGCCGATCCGCAGCAAGACGCTGTTCGCGCTGTTTGCCGAGTTCATTCTGGGTACCAACCGCCGCTACGGCTCGGATCTGCGGTGGTACATCATGACCAGCCCGCAGAACGACGCGGCCACACGGGCCTACTTCACCGAGCAGGGCTATTTCGGCCTGAAACCGGAGCGGGTGCGGTTCTTTCCGCAGGGGGTCATGCCGGCGTTCGCACCCGACGGGCGCATTCTGCTCGACGAGAAGCACCGCATCGCCTTCTCGCCGGACGGGCACGGCGGGAGCCTGCTGGCCCTGCGCCACTCCGGAGCCCTGGCCGAGATGGCCGACGAGGGCATCGAACACCTCAGCTACTTCCAGGTGGACAATCCGCTGGTGAAGCTGGTCGATCCGCTGTTCATCGGCCTGCACAGCCTGACCGGGTCGGAGATGAGCAGCAAGATGATCCCCAAGGCGGACGACCTGGAACGGGTGGGCAACTTCGTGGTCGGCGACGGCAAGGTGATGGTCATCGAGTATTCGGACCTGCCGGACGAGCTGGCCCACGCACACGACGAGACCGGTCGGCGGAAGTTCGACGCCGGCAGCATCGCCATCCACGTCCTGAGCCGGGCGTTCATCGAGCGGCTGACCGCCGACGAGGCGCTCTTCGCCCTGCCCTGGCACCGGGCGGTCAAGAAGATGGCGTACGTCGACGAGGGCGGTGTCCGCCGCGAGCCTGAAGTTCCCAACGCCGTGAAACTGGAAGCCTTCATCTTCGACGCAATCCCCCATGCGCGGAATCCGCTGGTTCTGGAGACCACGCGGGCGGAGGAGTTCAGCCCGGTGAAAAACGCGACGGGAGTGGACAGCGCCGTGACCTCGCGCCGGGACATGAATCGGCGAGCGGCCCGCTGGCTGGATGCGGCGGGCTTCGACGTGCCCTGGTGCGCGGACGGCGAGCCGGACGGCCTCTTCGAGATCAGCCCGACGCTGGCCCTCGATGCGGCCCATCTGCGCGAAGTGATGATTGAACCGCCGACCCTCCGGCCCGGACAGCCGCATTACTGGGAATGACGCGAGCGCCCGATAATAAAAGCGTTGCAAAACTTCCAGACGATGCTACACTGTGGGCGCTCCGGTTCGGGGCGGCCCACTTCGCTGGTGCCGGTCACTGAACGGTGCAACTCTTTGCATGGCGAGATACGCGCAAAGCTCCCGCCGTAAGGTCCATACGTTGGGGAGCGTTCCGATCGAAGGAGTGGCGAAGGTCGCATCTCACCTCACCAGAAAAGGACGGCTGCCATGGCTGAGTCATCACCCAAGGGCGTACTTCTTGTTGTTGACGATGAGCCGCTCAAGCGGATCACACTGCAGATTGAGCTGTCCCAGGCCGGTTATACCGTCCTTGATGCCCCCGACGCCCCGGCGGCGCTGGCCTTGCTTGCGGCCCGCCCGGTGCACGCGATCATCACGGACATCCGCATGCCGCAGATGGACGGTATCCAGTTTCTGGAGCAGGTCCGGGCACGCTGGCCGCAGACCTCGGTGATCCTGATGACCGCGTACGGGTCGGTAGACGCCGCCGTCCAGGCGATCAAACGGGGGGCGTACGACTACCTCACCAAACCTTTTCGCACGGACGCGCTGATCGAGAAGATCGAACGGCTGCGCACCGTCCACGGGTGGGAGGGCAACGGCGGCCCCGGACCGGAGGTCTGTGAACAGGTGGGTCCGCTGTTTGGTCGCAGCCACGCGGCCCGGCGGCTGTTCCAGGAGATTCGGGCCGTCGCCGACAACGAGCGCCCCGTGCTGATCGAGGGCGAGGCGGGCTGCGGCAAGGCGGAAGTCGCTCTCGCCATACACCAGCTCAGCCGGCGATCCGAACGCCCCATGCTGACCTTCAACTGTGCGGCCTTCGCTCCCATGAGCATCGACGAGCCGCTGCACGCACGTTTCAACGCCGCCGCCGGCGGCACCCTGCTGCTCACCGAAATCGACACCTTGCCGACGCCGACGCAGCACAAGCTGCTGCTCGCCCTGGAGCACGGCGAACCGAACGGCCCGGCGGGCCCGAACTCCGCACCGGCCGGCTTCCGCCTGCTCTGTGCCACGAGCAACGACTTACAGCCGCTGGTCAAGGTCAAGCGGTTCCGCGAGGATCTCTACTATCGCCTCTCCGCCGTGAGCCTCGAAGTGCCTCCGCTGCGCGATCGCCGGGAGGACATCCCCTTGTTCGCCCGGCGCTTTCTGCAGCGCTACGCAGACCAGGCCTCGGGCCGCTCCGTGCCGACGAGGATCAGCACGCACGCCATGGACGCCCTGCTGGCCTATCACTGGCCGGGCAACGTGCGCGAGTTGGAACACGTCATGGATCGGGCGGCGACGTCCGCCAGCGGCGAGGAGGTGGAACTCAAGGATATCGTGCTGCCTCAGGCGAGCGGTTCGGGCACCGGCCGCATGGCGGTTCCGGTCCTCGGCGACGGGGCGCTCGGTTTGACCGATACCATCGCCGGCATCGAGAAAACGCTGATCGACTCCGCTCTGCGGCGTGCGGCCGGCAACCAGGCCCGGGCCGCCCAATTCCTCGGTATTCCCCGCACCACCCTCCGCGACAAGATGGCCAAGTACGGCATGGCCGGCGCCGTGCCCAAGCGAACAGCGGATGACCTGTAACCAGCCGCACCGGCCAGACGCCGGTGCCACACCGTTTGCGGCTGCCCGCATCAGTCCTGTTGCTCTTCGGCGTGGAGCTGTCTGCGGATCTGGTTGATCGTCGCGTTGACCTTGTTCTGTCGCTGGATCTCGACCTCCGGAGGCAGGTCGTTCTGGCGAACGAAGAAGGCGAAGGATGCGCCCCCGGGAAGTGGGAAGTTGATCTGGCCGATGATCGGGTTGGTGCGGAGGGCGGCGGCGGCAGCGGCGGCCGCTGCCTGGGTCTCGGCCTGCGAACTGAGCGTGCCGGTCGATCCGGCGACACTTGAGGCCCCTCCCGACCGGGCATTCGTGACACGCACGCCGTCGGATTCGATGGCGAACGCCAGCCCCGTTTCGCCCGCGATCACTTCGAGAACCTGCTTGACGGTGGCGTTCTCGATCGAGAGCGAAAAACGCTCGCTGGCATGGGACGGCAGGGAGGCGAGCACCCCCGGGTCGAAACGCATGAGCACGTCCGCCCGCCGGGCCAGGTCCATCAGAGCCTCGCTCAGACCGCTTTGCACGTAGCGGAGGGACACGCGCGTATCGAGTTGACGCTCCACCTGCCGGGCCTTACGCAGCACGGCGATGCCCTCGCCCTGGGGGTACCAGGTCCAGTCCAACTGGTCGCAGACCCGTTCCAGCACTTCGAGAGCGGACCCGGCACCGACCGCGGCGGCCTGGCGGACCATGGCTCGGCGGTTCTCCGCGGCGTCGCCCGCGGGCATGTCCAGGAACTGAAAGCTCAACTCGTCGAGCAGCGCATCGCTCCACGGCCGGGTGTGCAACCCCTGGAGGGTATCCAATTCGTCCCAGGTGGCCCGCCGCGCAAGCCGACGCAACGGCGGCGCCGGCTGAACCAGCATCTGGTCCTTGCAAGGCTCGAACACGAGGCCCAGAGGCCCGAGCAGGGCTTCCAGGCTCTCGCGCAATGGCCGCTTCTCGATGGTGGCGGAGAGCTTGGTCTGGGACCCGTACGGCAGCAAGCCAGTCGTGCCAGGGGCCAGGCGAATGGGAATACCGGTGTTGTCCGCCAACTGCTGGAGGGCCTGGCGGATCGGGACATCCTCGACGCGCAGGTCGGTGGGCTGGTCGAGGGCCTGAATGATCAGAATCTCCAACCCGTCGTCGGCCTCTTCGTCAGAGGCACCGCCCCCCGGTGTTGGTGAGGGCAAGGCACCGAGCAGGTGGGTGCCAGCAGGCGCCGGCGTCATCGAGCGCGGCCCGTCCGCACTCACCGTCTGCCTGGCGGGCACGACGGTGCCGGACTCCTGAGCGATGGCCGCAGCGGCGCCCGCGCTCAGTAGCAAGCCCACTCCGAGACCCGCCAGAAGCAGGCGGCCACCGTGATCGGACTGCATGGCTGTCATCTGCACTGCGCCTCCATCGTCAGGCGTCACCATACCGGCAACCCGCCGAGCGTCCAAGGCTCGGGGCCAAGCCGACCATCCACCGGAGGGCGAAGCCGACCGCCCGGCGCGCTTACAGGGGCGGGACGTCAAAGAAATCCAGGACCACCGGTGTCTGAACGTTGGTATCCGCCATGTACACCTGCCAGGAAGGTTGGTACTCGCTCGCCTCGTCGATCTGGCGGATGTGCTCGTCAAGCTCAGTAGAGCGGCTGTACGCGATCCGCGTAAGGCCGTCGGCCGCTACCGGCCGACGGTGAATACGCACGTCCAGTCGCCCGCCGCTTTGCGGAGCGGGGACGGCATAGGCCACCTGGACCGGTGTCGCGGGGTCTTCTGCCTGGCGGGCGATGCCCCGGATCGGAGCGGCCGGCCCCCACAAACGCGCATCCTGCAGCAGAACGACCAGCACGATGGCCGCCGCCGCCGCCACCGGCATGGCCATGCGCAGCCAGACAGGGAAGCGGATGGTGCGGGCGGCGGGTGCGACCTGCGGGGTCACGGCCCGCATGACGCCCGCGTGAAAGCCGGCCCAATCGACGACCGGTCGATCCAGCCGGCGATCCGCCAAGGCCCGGTCGACGCGTTGCAGGGTCGCCAGAGCGGCGCGCAGGGCGGGCTCGGCGTCGAGCCGAGCGTGCAGCGACCGCTCCTCCGCGGCCGACAGCTCACCGTCCAGCAATCGGTTCAACAGCCATTCATCACGTTCGTGGATCATCGTCTCCATGAGTCCGGGTCTTTCAATCGGCGATCCTGTCTCCCAAATGCTCCCGCAGCCGTTTTCGAGCCTGAAAGACGTTCCATTTGACGGTCTCGAGGCTGCAATCGAGCAGTTCGGCAATATCCTTTTGCGGCCAGCCCTCGACACTGAAGAGCAGCAGCGCCAACCGCTGCTTCTCGGGCAATTTCTCAAGAGCAGCGTCGATGGCCGCCTGAAGCTCCCGGCCTTCGGCCCGGCGGTCGGGTCCCTGAGCGGCTTGGCTCGGGTCGGCCGCCTCCGCGGCTCCGTCCAGACCCTGCGACCCATCAACCAGGGCGCGGGAGGCGGATCGCCGCGCTCGGCGGGCGTTCAGCGACAGGTTGCTGACAATCCGCAGAAACCACGCGCCGAACCGATGGACATCCTGAAGCCTCCCCAGCGACTGATAGGCCTTCAGGAACGCATCCTGCACCACTTCCTGGGCATCGTCGCTGTTGCTCAGCAACCGGTAAGCCGTCGAGACCGCCACTCTTTGGTAGGCCTCCACGAGCCGACCGAAGGCGTTCGTATCCCCGGCCAGGGCCGCCTTCACCCAGGCGGCATCCCTTTCCGCAGACTCCTCGGTGAACAGCGGCGGGTTCACTGGCTTCATAGGTATAGACACCGAGGCCCCGGCACGGTTAGATGCGGATTGTCAGAAGCGGCCGCAGAAGGATATCGGGCCTGCCGGTACGCTGTCAATGGGCGGGGGGTCGGGGAACGGGGGTCGGGGGTCGGGGATTGGGGACTGGGGATTGGGGATTGGAGATTGGGGGTCGGGGAAGCCCAGGGATAACCGGCCCGGCAGAGGCCTGCTGGTGATGCGAGCGGTCGTTGGCGGGCCGGTTATCCCTGGGCTTGGGGTGCGTGCGAAGCCGCGAGCGGCGGTCCAGGTGGGACTTTATTCGGCGCAGGTGATTGATAATGCTGATGTTACAGACAGTTGAGGAGCTGCGGGCGCATTTGGGACAGGTGCGGGGGCAGGGCAAGCGGATCGGGCTGGTGCCGACCATGGGGGCGCTGCACGAGGGGCACCGGTCGCTGATTCGGGCGGCCCGCAGGCAGTGCGACGTGGTCGTGGTGTCGATTTTCGTCAACCCGACGCAGTTCGGGCCGGCGGAGGACTTCGAGCGGTACCCGCGGCCGCTGGAACAGGATCTGGACGCCTGTCGGCAGGAGCAGGCCGATGTGGCTTTCTGCCCACTGGCGGAGGAGGTCTACCCGCCGGGCGAGGTGACACGGGTGACGGTATCTCGCCTGACGGAGGTCCTGTGCGGACCACGCCGACCGGGGCATTTCGATGGCGTGACCACGGTGGTGGCCAAGCTGCTGAACATGGTCCAGCCGGACGCGGTCTATCTGGGCCAGAAGGACGCTCAGCAGGCGGTGGTGCTGGGCCGCATGGTGCGGGACCTGTTCGAGCCGGTCGAGGTAGTCGTTTGCCCGACGGTGCGCGAGCCGGATGGCCTGGCCCTGTCGAGCCGCAATCTGTACCTCGAAGCGAGCCAGCGGCGGCAGGCGACGTCTCTGTACGCGGCCCTGACGGAGGCCCGCGAGCGGATCGCGCGAGGTGAACGGGACACGGCGGTATTGATTGATGGGATGCGGCAGCGGATCGAGGCGGCGGGGCCGTGCGTCATCGAGTACCTCGCGATCGTGGATGCCGAGGAGTTGTCCGCCCGGACGCGGGCCGAGGGTCGCTGCCTGATCGCCCTGGCGGTGCGGATCGGGGCGACACGGCTGATCGACAATCTGGTGGTGGACGTGCCGGAGTCACCCCGGTAGGATCTGTCCCTCGTACGAACGTGCACTGGAACTCGCCCGCAGAGGAGTAATGATTTAACACCATGTGGCCCACGCTGTTTCACATTCCCTATCTGAACATGCCCATTCGCGGATATGGCCTGATGCTGATGATCGCCTTTCTGGGAGGCACGTGGTGGGCGACCCAGCGGGCGGTGCGGGTGAAGGCCAACCCGGACCTGGTGGTCAACATAGGGTTTATCGCCCTGGTGTTCAGCGTGATCGGGGCGCGGATCTTCTACGTGGTGCACTACTGGGAACGGTTTGCCGGCCAGGGACTGTGGAAGATCGTGGACGTGACCGCCGGGGGGTTGGAGTTCTACGGCGGCTTCATCGGGGCATTCGCGGCCGTGATGACGTACATGTGGATGAAGCGCATGCCGGTGCGGCTGTACGCGGACATCGTAGCCCCGTCGCTGATGTTCGGGATGGGGGCGGCGCGGGTCGGCTGTTTTCTCAACGGGTGCTGCTGGGGAGGGCCTTGCCCGGAGTCGCTGCCCTGGGGGGTGACCTTCCCCTACGCAAGCGGCGTGCAGTACCGGCAGTGGGAAGAACGCATGATGACGCTGCCGGCGGAACTGATCATGATGCACAGTTCCGGGGTGCCGTATCCGCTGCCGCAGGACGCCTTGGGGGTGGCCAACCAGGCGGGGAAGGGTACCGCCCAGGCCCGACAGGAACCGCTGACGACACAGAGCATGAAGTTCGGAATGTCGCCCGCGGAATTGGATGCCCTGGCGCAGCGTCCGGAATACCAGGCGTCCGTGGTGCATCCTGTGCAGCTCTATGCCTCGATCAACGGCCTGGTCATGGCCGGGCTGCTGAACGTGGTCTTCTACCGGCGGCGACGTCACGGGGTGGTGTTCGCATTGCTGCTGCTGCTGTACCCGGCGTGCCGTGTCGTGGAGGAGATGATCCGCATCGACAACCCGCATGACATGGCAGGGATGACCGCATCGCAGTTTGTCAGCCTGTTCATTTTCGCCAGCGGGTTGATCTGGCTGTGGGCGATCCGGCGCATGCCGCAGGGCAGCCCGCAGGCGGTGCCGTGGTCCCCGATGGCGGAACCGGCCCGGCCAGCGGCGACGAGGAAAGGGAAGTAAGCCGCATCCTCAGGACAATGCTTGCTGGCCTCACGAAGCGGCAAGCCGACGGGTGATTGGGCACGCGTTTCAGGGATCTTTCCACTTACCGCGACACATCTTGGTTCGCATGGGGGACACGAGTATGCTATCCCTCAGCCATGGAGCAGGAGCAGCCCACACAGGCGGGTAGCTGGCTTGTCGCCCGGTCGGGCGAACAGGTCGTGGGGCGCTTTGCCATGGCAGAGGGTGGTGACCTGGTACTCGGGGCCTCGCCGCGAGCGGACTGCTCGCTGAGCACGGAGCGTTACCTGAGCCGCCGCCACGTCCGTTTGCACGTCAGCCCGGGTCAACTGCTCGTCGAACGTCTGCCGACCGCGTCCAACCCGGTGATGTACCGCGGCTCGAGTGCGGAGCGGTTCGCGTTGCAGCCGGGCGACTACTTCGTGATCGGTACCACCGTGTTCCGTTTTGAGGCCTCCGGGGTGGGGCCGGCCGGTGCGGCGAGTACACGGGAGCCGCAGCCGACGGACGTTTTCACGCTGGGTGCGGCGGACGTGCAGGTGCGCAGCGACGTGAGCGACCGGCTGCGGCTGCTGGACCTGATGAAGCTGCCGGAGGTGCTGCGGACGCGGAGCCGCAAGGATTTTTACCTGTACGCGTGCGGGGGGCTGCGCATGGCGACGGGGGCCCGGTACGTGCAGGTGCTGACCTTCGAAGCGGGGGAGGCGCGGCTGCTGTGCGAGGACACGGGGCTGGACCGTGGGCCGGCCCGGCCGCAGAGCCGGACGCTGGTGGAAGCGGCGGTCGCGGCGGCCCCGCAGCCGGTCACCTACTGCTGGCGGCAGGAAGCAGGGTCCGGCGATCTGATGGCCACGGCCTGCGAGGGCATCGACTGGGCGGTCTGCTGCGCGGTGCCGGTGCCCGGGGAGGCGCCGCTGTTGTTCTACATTGCCGGCGACGGCGGCGAGCAGGACCGTGGCGGCGAGCGGACCCTGGGACTGCGGGACACGGCCCGGCTGGTGGGCCTGGTCGGCGACGCGATCATGCGGGCCGTCGCCATGCAGAAGTTTGAAGAGTGGCAGGCCAAGCTGGGCCACTTCTTCTCCGGCAAGCTGGTCACCAAGATCCTCGAATCGGAAGACCCGCGGCAACTGGAGCCGCGGATCCGCGAGTCCACGGTGATGTTCTTCGACATCCGCGGGTTCTCCCTGCTGACCGAGGGCAATCTGGAGCGGATCCTGACGTACCAGGACGAGTTGAAGCAGGCCATGACGGCCATGACCCAGTGCATCTTCGACCACGACGGGGTGGTGATCCGGTACATGGGGGACGGCATCCTGGCGTGCTGGAACGTGCCCTACGATTTGGCGGAACACACCGAGCAGGCGTGCCTGGCCGCCCTGCGCATGACCGAACTGCTCGGGGAAGTGACGGCGGGCTGGACGTGCGGCATCGGGCTGGGCGTGGGTAAAGTAGTGGCCGGCTCGTTGGGTTCGGAACAGGTCTACGCGTACGACATCCTCGGGCCGGTGGTCAATCAGGCCAGCCGCGTGGAGGGGATTACCAAGGCGGTGGGTGTGCCGATCCTGGTGACTGAGGACGTGGCCCGGGCGGTCTCGCCGCAGCGTATCCTCACGCGCCGCGTCGCTCGCTTTTTGCCGGTGGGCGTGGAAACAGAGGTGGACCTGTACACCATCGAGGCCACACCGGCCGACGTTGCCGCCCGCGAGGCGATCGAGCACCGCCATGCGCTGCACGCTCAGGCATTGACGGCCTTCGAGCAGGGCGACTGGGAGGCGGCCTTCGATATCCTGCACCCCATCGTCAAGGAGGATGCCGCCGCCCGCTATGTCTATACCCTCGCTTTGCAGCGCAAGCCGCCGCGCGATTGGCGCGGGGTGGTGGAGATGGTGAATAAGTGAGCGAGTGAGCGAGTTAGCAAGTTAGCAAGTCAGCGAGTTAGCGAGTTAGCAAGGGAGCAAGGGAGCGACGGAGCGAGTAAGTCTGCTACCGGCTTGCCTCTTCGCGGGGACCACCCGTGAATCCTCGTCCTGGGACGTGCTCGCGGTCGTGCGAAGCCGCGAGCGGTTGCGGGCGCGGGCGGTACGGGGTCACCGCGAGTCGGCCGGGGGTGAGCTGGATGCTGATCGCGCCGTCGTCGGCGGTGTTGTAGTACCCGCGGTCGGCCACCAGGGGGAGTAGACCGTTGTGCGTGTGGGCGTCGCGCTGGCCGCTGGAACGGATGCAGTATCGTGGATCCACTGCCTGGATGAACGCCTCGGTCGTCGATTCCATTGAGCCATGATGCGGCAGGAGCAGCACGTCGGCCTTGAGGTCGGCGGAAGCGAGCAACTCGCGCTGGGCCATCTCCTCGATATCGCCACAGAGCAGTACCCGCCAACCGGCGTATGAGACGCGCAGCACGACGGCGGTGTCGTTGGCCTTGGCGATCCGGAGGTGGGCTATCGGCGGCGGCCAGAGGATCTCGAAACTCACCTCGCCCGTGCCGGTGAGGCCATCGCCGCGCTCCACGTCCTGCCACGGCACGCCCCGGGCCTGCATGCCCGACGCGATCTGCGTTGCCAGGCTATGCGGCCGCGCGTCTTGGGTCATGTGCGGCGGGGCCAGCACGCGCCGAATCGGGTGGTGGTCGGCGACGTCAAGCAGACCCACGCAATGGTCCAGATCGGCGTGGCTGATGATCGCGGCGTCGAGACGACGGATGCGTCGCTCGGCCAGGAAGGGGCCGACGGTCCACTTCTGCAGGTTGTAGGGCGGTATGGACCCGACGTCGTAGAGGATGGCCCGACCGTCGGGCAACTGGAGGACGCTGGCGGTGCCGGCCCCCACCGCGAGCACGTCCACCCGGCAGGTGTCGCTCGCCGCGGGTGGGGCCAGCCTCCACGCGGCGAGGACGGCCCAGGCCAACGCCGCGGTGGCCACCCAGCGGCGATCGATACGCAACGCCTGGGCGATGACCCACAGAGCCATGACGGCCACGGCGGCGAAGGCCAGCCAGGCGGGCCAGCGCGGCACGGCCATACCCGTCGCCGGCAAGCGCGCCAGCAGGCCCACCAGCCCGACCAGCAGGTCCGTCCCCCAGGCCAGCGGTCCGCCCAATAGCCCACCCACGGGTGGACAGACCGACGCCACGGCTGTCTTTGCCAGCCCCAGGACCTCGACCACCCACACCACCGGCAGGATGAGCAGGTTGTTGAACCAGCCCCACGGGGCCACGCGTTGAAAGTGGTACGCCGCCAGCGGCAGGCTGGCCAGCGAGGCCCCCACGGTGACGCTGAGGGCTGCTCCGGTCAAGCGGGTAGCGGCTTCGAGGCAGCGGCGAGGGGCCGATCGCGGGTTCAGCCGTCGCTGGATCTCGGGCATGAGCAGCGGATCGTCGCGGCCGAGTGCCCGGTGCCAGAGCCCGCGTCCGGCCTCGTGTAGCGGCGGGCAAAGGAACAGCAGGGCCGTTACCGTACCGAACGACAACTGGAAGGCCGGATCGAACAACTGCGTCGGTTGGACCATGAGCAGGATGAGGGCCGCCAGGGCGAGCCAGTTGAACGACCGCACCGGGCGGCGCAGCAGGATGGCCAGACAGAGCAGGTCGCCCACCAGGGCGGCGCGGAGGATCGGCGGGCGCGGCTCGGATACCACTGCGTAGAGGGTTATGGCCACCATGACCCAGGCGGCGCACGCCCGGCGCGAGCCGCCCAGGGCCAGCCCGGCGAGCCACACCGCGGAGGCCAACATGCCCACGTGGGCCCCGCTGACGCTGAGGTAATGGACGGTGCCGGCGGCGGCGAACTGGTCGTTGAGTTGCGGGCTGACGGCGCTGCGTTGGCCGAGCACCATGGCGGCCAGCAACTGGGCGCCGGGCTCCTCGGCACGGAAGGTGTTGTCGAGCATCGCGTGGCGGGCCCGCCGGCGCAGGACCGCCAGCCGGCGGGTCCAGGCATTCGACTCGGCCAGGACGCGCACGTTGCCCGCCTTGCCGCAGGACAGGCCCGCAAGGACTCCCTGCCTCTGCCCCACCAGGGACCAGTCCCACTCGCCGGGATTCTCGGGCCCGGCCGGGCGGTAGAGGTGGCCGAACAGCTCGACGCGGTCACCGGCCGAGACGTGCAGCACGGGCTCGCGCACCACGACCGCGACCGCACCGGAGACGGGGATCATGCCCGCGACGCCGGCGAGTTGCTCGGCTTCGACCAGCATGCGTGTTCGCGGCAACTGGGCCAGCGTCTGGAGTTGCCCGGTATCGATGGGGGCGATACGCGGCGGGGAGATGACCGTACCGACCATGCGGACGGGGGTCACCGGCAGCACGCAGCGGCGGACGACGTGGTCGGCCCGGATTCGGCGGAAGGCCAGGTCGTGCCGAGCGGCCCCGAGGGACAGAGCGGCGAGAAAGATCGCGGCGTATCCCAACCACTCGCGATGCCGACTCTGCCAGAGGAGTATGCCGGAAAGGGTGAAGATCACAAGCGCGACCGGTAGAGGTACCGGCCAACGGCTGTCCAGGAGGATGCCCGCGATCAATCCGGCGACCGGCGGCAGCAGCGGCTCGGACGCCAGCCAGCGACGGCAGAGGGCGAGACGCGGCGGTGGTGGGTCGGATGCGGGGTGGGTAAGTGTGTTTGGGTAGTGGTTCATCGCGAAGAGGTAAACCGGTAGCAGACCCACTCGCTCAGTTGCTCACTTGCTCACTCGCTCACTTGCTCACTTGCTAACTCGCTAACTCGCTAACTCGCTCACTTGCTTACTTGCTTACTTGCTTACTTGCTTACTTGCTTACTTGCTTACTTGCT
>CAZEEJ010000086.1:15853-21625 GCA_964511155.1 uncultured Planctomycetales bacterium
ACTTGCTTACTTGCTTACTTGCTTACTTGCTTACTTGCTTACTTGCTTACTTGCTCACTCGCTCACTCGCTCACTCCCCCACCTCAACGATCTGGCGGGGGTGGAGGAACACGAGGTACTGGTGCTGGATCGGGCGGCGGTACGCGTCCGCCAGGGCCGCGGCGTAGATGCGCAACTGGTGGCGATACTCATCGGCCAGGCGGGCGCACGCCGCGGGCTCGGCCCGGTCGGTCTTGTAGTCCAGGATCTGCAGGCCGCTGTTGTCCGCCAGGACCACGTCCACCATGCCACGGACCAGCACCACGTCGCGGTCGTCGCGAGGGTGGACATCGGGCTCGACCTCCGACGGCGGCATTCGCCAGACGAAGGCCACCTCGCGTTCGACGGTTTCGGCCCGGGTGCGCAGCCGACCGCCGAGCGGCGTGGTGAAGAACCAGGCGGCCCCGTCGATCATGACGTGCGCGGCATCCTCGGCCGGGAGGGCTCCGCTGGCGGTCATCTCCGCGAGCTGGGTGGCCAGATCGGCCGCATCGCAGGGCCGCCGCAGGTCCACCTGCTGCAGGAACCGATGGGTGGCTGTGCCCCGGGCCACCGCTTCGCCGCTGGGCCGGGGGCCGAGGAACATGGGCCGGGGCTCGGGCTCCGATGTGCGGCGTCGCCCGCGCGGTCGCGGCACCGCCTTGCGTTCGTCGGCCCGGTCGTCGGCGTCGGAGAGGGCATCCCATCGCCGCTTGAGCTCCGTCGCGCCGATACGGGCCGGCAGGGTGGTCAGTTCGAGGCCGGGGTACTCCCAGGTGAGGGCTCGAACCAGCGGCTCAACGGTTTCCGCGCCGGCCAGCGGCTCGTCGGGCGGCAGCGGGTGCAGGTGGGCCAAGGCGGCGAGGGCCTCGGCGCGCGCTGCCGGCTCGATGGGCGAGGCCATCTCCCAGTTGTCGGTGACCGAACGCGGGTACAGCCGCACCTCGAACAGGGCGGAGGGCCGATGGCCCGGCACTTCCTCGCCGTCCCAGCGCACAAGCTCCGGGGCCGCGCAGATCGCCGGCAGCAGCCAGTCGATGGGCTGGCCGGCAGCTTCGAGCTGGAGCTGCGGGATCGTCGTGCCGTGGCCGAACCGCCCGCGATGGCGGCACTGGGCCACCTTGTCGGGCGACTGCCGGGCCACGAGAAGGAGGTGCTCGCGGGCGCGGGTCGCGGCGACGTACAGGATGCGCAGTTCTTCCGAGAGGGTCTCGCGATGGACCTGCTCGGCGGCCAGTTGGTGGGCGAGCGTGGGATAGCGGACGCGCCGCTCGGCGTCCACCGCCCGCAGGCCCACGCCCAGCTTGCGATCGACGATCACGTTGCCGCGCGCATCCTGAAGGTTGAACCGCTTGCTGAGGTCGGGCAGGACGACGATGGGGAACTCGAGGCCCTTGCTGGTGTGAATGGACATGATGCGGACGACGTTGTCGTCGCCGCCGCCGGGCATCCCGGGCGCGGGCTGGCGTTCCTGGGCGATCAGTTCCTCGACGAAGCGCAGGAAACGGCGCAGTCCCTGCCGGGCGAACCCGCCGAACTGCCGGGCCGCCTCATGCAGCCGGACCAGGTGTTCCCGCCGGCGCCGACCGCCAGGCAACCCGGCGACGTACGCCAAGTAGTCCGTCTCCTGGTAGATCTCCCAGAGCACGTCGGCGACGGGCATGCGCTGCATCCGCGTCCGGTATCTTCGTAGCGCGTCCAGGACCTCGCCGACTCGCTGCCGCAGCGACTTGTTCGAGCCCTCGCGGGCGTAGCGGGCGACGGCCGCGTAAAACGGCACTTCGCGGTCCAGCAACCGGATCTCCAGCAGTTCGCTCTCGTTGAACCGTTCGTGCAACAGCGGCGACCGCAGCACCGCCGCCAGGGGGATGTCCTGTTGCTGGTTGTCGAGCACCTGCAGCAGGCTGAGCAGGTCACGGTATTCGGTCGAGTCGATACTCTCCTCCGCCCGCTCGATGCGCACGGGGATACCCATGCGACGGAGCACCTCGGCGATCGGCTCAGCCTTGTGCACCATGGAGCGCAGGAGGATGACGATATCGCGATACTCCACGGGCCGGGTCGCGAGCGGCCCGCCGGGCGTGGCCGGTCGATCCGCCACCTGCCAGCGGGTGGTGTCGCCATCGAGGCCCATCCAGGAACGGATGCGCTGTGCGATCAGCCAGGCCTCGCGGTCGATGCCTTCGAGCATCTCATCGCCACCGGCGGATTCGGCGGACGGATCGCCCTCCTCGCCATCCTCCTCGTCATGCGCGGCGGCTGCCGCAGTCCGGCTGGTGATGGGTTCGAGCAGATGGACCTCGACCGCCGGCCGACCGAAGACCGGCCCATCCGCCTGGTCGGGGTAGGTCGTGCCCGCCCGCAACTCCGCGTGCACGTCGTAGTCCGTACCACCAAACGACTGCCGCATCAGCGGCCGGAAAATGGCGTTGACCGCGTCCAGCACCTCGCGTCGGCTGCGGAAGTTTTCCTGGAGGTGGATCACCTCGCCCAGGTCGGAGCCGTGAGCGAACTTCCCGGCGCGGTCGGTGAACAGGTCCGGCTCAGCCAGCCGGAAGCGGTAGATGCTCTGTTTGATGTCGCCGACGGTGAAGAGGTTGCCCGCCGGCGGATCGGCCGATTCGCGGCTGACCATGCGCAGGATGGCCGCCTGTAACGGGTCCACGTCCTGGAACTCGTCCACCAGGACGTGGCGGTAGCGTTGCTGCAACTGGCGGGCGACCTCGGACGGCTCGCCGGCGGCATCCGGGCGGCTGAGCAGGCGATAGGCCGACCGCTGCAAGTCCTCGAAATCCACGACCGCCTGGTTCTGCTTGGCGTCGCGGTAGCGCTGGTTGAACTCCCAGACGAGCTCGAGCAGCGTGTGGACGTGCGGGGCGACGCGGGCCAGGCCGTCCTCGTATTCATCCGCGGTGAACCGGCAGAGCGCGTCACATAGCCGCCCATCGAAGAGCTTCCTGGCATCCTTCACCAGTCCCTTGGCCGCGTCGTAAGCCGCCGCTTGCTCCGTTGGCAGCTTGGGTGGCTTGCGTCCGGTCTTCAGCTTGTAGGGTGCGATTTCGCCGGCGATGACTCCCCAAGCCGTGGCTTTCGCCTTGCCCAGGTTTGTCCGCCAATCCGCGAGTTGATCCGCATGAGCGTCGAGGGCATCGGCGTGCACCGCCGCCACGGGCCAGGCGGCCCGGATCGTCGCCGCCAGGTCGCGCGCGTGGTCCGCCTGGAGTGCAAGTTCATGCAGCAGGCGCCGCTTCTGGCATTCGGCGACGTGCCCCACGAGGCTGCCCGATGCGCCCGCGGCGAGCCGGCCGTGGGCCATGCGTATCCAGGCCTCGGGGTCCGGCAGGCTGCCGAGGAAGTTCGACAGTTGCAGCACGATGGGCTGCAGGCAGGCGTCGTTCCCATCGGCATATTCTTCAAGGAACTGCCGGAACCGGTCGCCGGCCTCGTCGCCCGCGTCGAGGCGCTCCTCGAACAGCTCCTCGATGACTTCGAGGCGCAGCAGCGCCGCCTCGTCCTCGGCCAGCACGGCGACCTGGGGGTCCACGCCGGCCTGCGGGAACCACCGCTGGATCAGTGCCCGGCAGAAGGCGTGGATCGTCGAGATGGATGCATTGTCCAGCAGGTAGAGCTGCTCGCGCAGATAATCCTCCCGCGGGCGGCGTTCGATGCGTTTCCGGATGGCCGAGGCGATCCGCGTCCGCATCTCCCGGGCCGCCGCCTCGGTAAAAGTCACAACCAGCAGCTCATCGACCCGGCAGCGCTGCGGGGCCGGCAGATCGCATACCAGGGCGGCGATGCGTTCGGCCAGCACCATGGTCTTGCCCGCCCCGGCCGCCGCCGAGACCAGCAGGCTGCGATCCACGGTCAGCACCGCGCGGCGCTGCGCATCGGTCAGGTGAGCGAAGAGGTCCCGTACGTCAGGTCGGTCAGGCATGGTCACCTCCCCCGCTCAGCATGGCCAGCACCTCGCGATCCTTGAACGAATCCAGGACGCGGAGCGGTTGGGTTTCGATCTCGTATCGGCAGACGGACTGGTAGTCGCACCAGGTGCACGGGGTGTACTTCTGCAACGAGTACGGCTCGACCGCGACGCATCCGTCGATGATCCCGTCGGCCAGCTCGCCCATCCGCTGCCCCACGTGCCGCATCAGGCCCGCCAGCTCATCCGGCGACGCGAGATCGGAGTTGTCGTACGGCTTCCCCTCCTTCGTGATCCGAGCGGAGAAGAACGGCGAGCCCCCCGCGTCGCATGCTCCGGCGCCCAACACGTCCGTCGCCGACATATCCAGCACGCCCCGCCACTGGTAGCGTTTGCCTTTATCCACGGTGGGATGCGGTACGGTCTTGTATTGTTCGAGCAGCGGCAGGTACACCGCGGCGACCGGGCGGATTGGTCGGCCGGCCAGCGTATGCCCCTGCTGCTGGAGGGCCAGCAGGTAACCGACCAGTTGCAGCGAAAGGCCGTGGAAGACCTTGGTGAGGTTCAGACGCCGGTCGTAAGTGGTTTTGTAGTCAATGACCATGCCGACCAGTTCGTCGGCCAGCTCGGCCACGTCGACGCGGTCGATCTTGCCGCGCAGGTGGACGGTGCGGCCCTTGGGCGTGCTGAGGGTCAGGGCGTCACCCGGGCCGCGGTATCCGAAGGGGAACTCGACCTTCCGGGGATTGAACCGCCCCGCCCGAGCGGAGTCGCGTTGCCAACAGGTCACGCGCTGCAGCAGCGTGCGGCTGCGGTCGCACACGAAGTCGTTGCGCGGCCCCTCCAGCAGGAGGTCGCCGGCCAGGGCGGCCACCACCGTTTTCGCGCTGGCCGCGATGTCCTCGGCGATCTCGTCATCCCCGAGGTCCGCCAGCCGCTTCCCTTCGCCAGCCCAGCCGTCGACCAGCTTCTCCAGGATCGCGTGGCAGAGCGTGCCCACCTCCAGGGCGGTCATCTCGGCCACCACCCGCGGATCGAGCCGCAGCGTGTAGTCGGCAAAGTGAGCAAAGGGGCAGGTGGCGAACTTCTCCAGGCGGCTCACACTGGCCATCAAGGGCTCGTCCGTCGCCTGCCGGGCGAGCTTCTTCGTCAGCACGGCCGTGTTGCGATAAGCCAATCCCGCCAGCGTCCGGCGCAGCCCCTCCGCCCACTCCGAGCGCGCCCGGCCCGCCTCGTACAGCGCGTTCCATACCGCCCGGTCGGCCGGCGAACGGTCGGCCGCCACTCCCGGCCGATAGCGAAACTCCGCCGCCAGCCGCCCGCCCAACTCGCCGACGCGGTCCACCCAGGCCGGCTGCCGACGCTGACGCGGGTCCTGGACCTTCTCGATCTCCAGCCCCGGCAAAGCCTCCAACACGTAGGCGAGGAACGGTGACGGCTCCATGGGAGTGCCATCCGCCTCCATACGCGGGTAGCTGACCCAGAGTCGCTCCGAGGCCCGGGTCAGCGCCAGGTACGCGACCAGCCGCTCGTCGAGCAACTGCCGGCGGCGCGACGGGCCGATGCCCGCGCCCGCGGCGTCGAGCGCTTCCCGTTCCTCGTCGCCCAGCAGCGGGTCCTCCGACCGCCGCCGTGGGAACTGCGTCTGGTCGAAGCCCAGCACGAGGGCCGCCCGGATGGCCGGCTGCCGGCTGCGCTCGATCGCCCCGACCAGCACCTGGTCCAGCGTCGGCGGGGCGAGACCCAGGTCGAACTCCCCGAGCCCGGCCTCGATCGTCTCGCGGAAGGCCGCCAGCGTAAGCGGCTCGTCACCCAGGGCGTGCACGAACTCATCC
>CAZEEJ010000087.1:0-21561 GCA_964511155.1 uncultured Planctomycetales bacterium
GGCGTTTTCGCCTTCGGGCATGGGTTTAGCTTAGAGTCGTCCTCTGCGGTCTGCAATATGGACAGAGCAGGGAACAGGATACGGTGCGACCGTCGTTGCACTGAGCGGTGGGTGTGTTCTCGTCGCGAAGAGGCAAGCCCGCCGGTGGTTTGGTTCGCGATTGTCGATTCTCCATTCCCAACTCCCAATTCCCAACTCCCAATTCCCAACTCCCAATTCTCCATTCCCAATTCCCAACGCTGTCTTCCCCACGTCCCTTCGTGACGCAGCGCCGGCGCTACTGCTGCACGCGTTTTTTCCAGAACCGGATTTGCCGGGCGACGGAGGCGGGGCCGGCGCTGCCTTCGCTGCGGTAGCGTTTGACGACGTTGGCGGCGCCGAGATACCCGTACACGTCGGTGTCGATCCGAGGACAGACTGCCCGGAACTCCTCGATGGGCAGATCGGCCAGCTCGCGATCCTGTTTCTCGGCCCGGGCGACCAGCCCCCCGACGTGTTGATGAGCGATGCGGAAAGGCACGCCTCGGCCGACGAGGTACTCGGCCAGCACGGTCGCGTCGAGGAACCCACGGCGGGTTGCTTCGCGCAGGCGGTCGACGTTGAAGGCGGTGTGCCGCACGACCTCGGCCATGATTCGCAGGCAGGCGGACAGCGTGTCGTGGGCCGAGAACAGGAAGACCTTGTCCTCCTGCAGGTCGCGGTTGTAGGCCTGCGGCAGGCCCTTGGTGAGCGTGAGCATGCCCATCAGGGCGGCGTAGACCCGACCGACCTTGCCGCGTACCAGCTCGAGCACGTCGGGGTTCTTCTTCTGCGGCATCATCGAGGAGCCGGTGCAGAAGGCGTCGGCAATGGCGACGAAGGCGAACTCCTGCGAGGCGTACAGGATCCAGTCCTCGGCCAGGCGTGACAGGTGGCCCGCGCACATGGCCGCGGCCGCCAGGAACTCGGTGATGAAGTCGCGGTCGCTGGTCGCGTCGATGCTGTTGCGGCAGATGCCGTCGAAGCCCAGCTTCCGGGCCACCGCCTGCCGGTCGATGGGCAGCGTGGTGCCGGCCAGGGCGCCCGAGCCCAGCGGGCAGAGGTTCATGCGCCGCCGGGCGTCGGCGAACCGCTCACGGTCGCGCTCGAACTGTTCCACGTAGGCCAGCAGGTAGGCCCCGGCGGTGATCGGCTGGGCCCGCTGCATGTGGGTGTACGAGGGCATCACTGCCGACTGGTACCGCTCCGCCGACGCGATCAGGGCCGCTTCGAGGTCCGTCAGCAGCGGCAGCATGTCCAGGTCGATCGCGTCGCGGGTGTAGAGCCGCAGGTCGAGGGCAACCTGGTCGTTTCGCGAGCGAGCGGTGTGCAGCCGCTGGCCGGGCTCGCCGATCCGTTTGGTCAGGGCGGCCTCGATGGCCATGTGAATGTCTTCCTGGCTGGGGTCCCAGCGGAAGCGGCCGGCACGAATGTCCGCTTCGATGGCCTGCAAGCCCTTGCGAATCGCCCGGGCGTCCGCTTTGCTGATCAGTCCGACCTCGGCCAGCATCTCGGCGTGGGCGATGCTGCCGGCCATGTCATAGGGCCACAGGCGGTGGTCGAAGGACAGGCTTTCCACGAAACTCTCGGTCAGCGCATGGGCGGACTCGGAGAACCGAGCCTGCCAACTCTTCTGTTGCGTCCTGGCCATGGAAGGCACCTCTCGTCGCGGACTCGTATTGCTCGCGACCGCTCCCTTACGGTCGCGGCTCTGCTTCCTTATCGCGGCTCTGAATGACCACCTCTTGTTGCGGGAGTACGGGTTCGCCCATTCCTGTTTCGCATTGCGGACGGATGGTACGTCCGCTGTCGGAGAGGGTCAAATCGAAGCGTCTGTCAGGACCGAGCGAACTTGTTCGTGGCGGGACCGAGCGAACTTGTTCGTGTTCGAGGCCACGCACCGGCCGCACTGCTCACAGAGCAGTGGCACACGGCGGCGGTGTTTCGCTGGGTTGGTGCCTTGCTCACTAACCGCGAAGGGGAAAGCCGAAGGCCGAGTCCAACTCAGGGCGAGGCGGTATAATCAGGTGGCGATGCGAGATACTTCATCGTACCGATGTCCTGTGTGGCCGGCCGGCCTGATGCTTTTGGCCGCCGTTGCGCATCTGCTCGCCGAAAGCGGGGTTGCGGATCCCGCCCCCGGCAATGCGGCGGGCACCGTCGTCAGCATCGCCGCCGCGGCCGAGGAACCGATCCCCATTGACGAGCAGCAGGAGGCGGCCCTGCTGGAGCTGGCGGGGGAAGGGGCGGTCATCAAGCGCACGACGCATTTCGTGGTCGCCCACGACGTCGCGTCGGCCCTGTCGGACGATCTGACGCAACGGCTGGAGCGGACGTACGCGGCGGTCTATCGCTTCTGCGAGCAGAGCAAAATCGAGGCTCACCGCCCACCCGGGCGGCTCGAAGTCCTGTACTTCAACGACCGATCGGACTTTGACCGGTTTGCCGCCACGATCGGGTTCCCTGCGGAGAACACCTACGGTGTGTACAACGAGCCGACGAACCGGTCGGCTTTTTTCAACGTGGCGACCGATCCGGGCATGGTGGAGCTGCAAGCGGGGGTGGCGGCGGCCCGGGCGAACCTTGAGCGGATGACCGGGGTGCTTCGTCAGATCCGCGATCGCCGTACGGTCGTGGAGGTCGAGTTCGCGGACGGCCAACGCGTGCGGTTCACCCGGACGGAGGCGGCTTCCGAGCTTGCGGCCACTCGCCGCCGGCTGGCCAGCATCGAGCAGCGCCGGGAGAATCTGGTTCAGCACGTCAACCGGTCCATCATCCAGCACGAGATCGCCCACCAGGTCCTGCACAACGCGGGCGTCCATGTCCGCGGAGCGAGCAACCCCAAGTGGGTGGTCGAGGGTCTGGCCATGATGTTCGAGACCCCGCCGGGAGCTGAGGGGGCGGGGATCGCCGGCGTGAACCAGATGCGGTTGCAGGATTTCCGCGAGGCGGTTGCGGGGGGCACGCCCTCAGCGGGGCTGGGGCCGGACCATTTCCTGGAGGCGGTGGCCGCCGGCCGGTTGGTCAATCCGCAACGCCTGCTGACCGATTCCCGGCTCTTCACCGGGCGCGGCGAGCGCGGCACGGCGGACTACGCCCTGGCGTGGTCGCTGATGCACTACCTGCATCGCACGCGGGGGGAGGCGCTGGCCGCCTATCTGCGGGAACTGGGCCGGCGCCGGCCGGGTGGCCGCGTTTCGTGGGAAGAAGAGCTGCGTTTGTTCGAGGATCATTTCGGCCCGCCCGACGAGCCTTTCATGCGGCGATGGTCGGGATTCATCCTGGGCCTGGCGGTTCGGTCCACCGGCTACCGTTGACGCGCCGACCGCCGCTTGCGGCTTCGCACGGCCCCCCGTTCACTCGCCGTATGCCGCAACCGCTGGCTCCCCCAACCACCCCTTCATACAATACTCCCGCATGACGGACGCTTATCCCCCACACTCGAGACCAGGAGTATGAACCGTGCGAACCTTCCGGATCGAATACCACGGATGGATCAGCCTGACCTGTACCGCCGTCGCGCTGGCGGCCGGCTCGGCTTGCGGTCCGACGGCCTACAAGATCACACCTGTCCCCGCCGACCAGGAACTCAGAGAGAAAACCCTGGTGAACGAGGGCGGCCTGGCACCGGCCAAGATCGTGCTCATCGACGTGGAGGGCATCCTGATCAACCGCGACA
Source organism: uncultured Planctomycetales bacterium (assembly GCA_964511155.1). Taxonomy (GTDB): domain Bacteria; phylum Planctomycetota; class Phycisphaerae; order UBA1845; family PWPN01; genus JAAYDF01. The sequence continues at coordinate 3,698 of CAZEEJ010000087.1, forward strand.
AACCCTCGCTCTTCGGGCACGGTGAGCATCCCGTTTCGCTTTTCGTCGAGAAGCTGGAGAAGGCCGCCGCGGATCGCTCCGTCCGGGCCATCGTGCTGCGGATCAACTCGCCGGGCGGCTCGGTCACCGCCAGCGACCTGATGTACAGCGAGATTCTGCGGTTCAAGGCCCTCACGAAGAACCAGCGGCCGGTCATGGCTCTGCTGATGGACGTGGCGGCCAGCGGGGGCTACTACGTCGCCTGTGCCTGCGATGAGATCATCGCCCAGCCGACCACGGTGACCGGCAGCATCGGCGTCATCATGCAGATGGTGAACTTCTCGGGCACGATGGCCAAGATCGGCGTGAGTGCGGATGCGGTCACCTCCGGTCCGATGAAGGACTCCGGCTCGCCTTTCCGGCCGATGCGGCCCGAGGAACGCGAGATCTTCCAAAAACTTGTGGACCAGTTCTACGAACGGTTCGTGGGTGCCGTTGCCGCCGGACGCAAGGGTCTCACCGTTGACCAGGTTCGCGAGGTGGCGGACGGCCGCGTTTACTCCGCCGGCGAGGCCCTGGAACTGGGCTTCGTCGATGGCATTGGCACGTTACGTGACGGCCTGGCGCTGCTCAAGAAACAGCTTGGTGCCCGCCGCGTACGCGTCGTGACTTACCATCGACCGCTCGATTGGAAGCCGAATATCTACGCCGAGGCTCCCGGCGGCGCCCCCCAGGTCAACCTGGTGAACATCGCGTTGCCCGAGCACTGGCCGCATCCCACCCCGCAGTTCATGTACCTGTGGGCGCCCGGATTGTGACCGGACCGAGTGAACTTGTTCATGTTCGGACCGAACGAACTTGTTCGTGGCGGGACCAAGTGAACTTGTTCATGTTCGAGGCCACGCACCGGCCGCACTGCTCACAGAGCAGTGGCACACGGCGGGGGTGTCTCGCTGCTTCGCTGCCTAGCCGCCGCGGGGGGCGGCCGCTACCCGGCCGCCACGGGGGGCGGCCGCTACCCGGCCGCCGCGAGGGGCGGCGGCTACACGGACGGTCGGCAGGCGAGCCGTCGCCGGGCAATCGCCTTACGCACCGTCTCAAGCGAGACCCCGAGGGCCTGGAGCGCCTGGTAACCGACGGAGTTTTGTTCGGCCAACAGGGCCAAGAGCAGATGCTCGGAGGCGATCTGCCAGTTGGCGGCTCCGCGGGCTTCGGACTCGGCCCGGGCCAGCACGTCGCGGAAATGGGGCGTGCCCGGCAAACGACCGAGTACCCAGGTCTCATTCATCCGGGCCTGGACGCGCCGGTCCACCTCGGCTTGGGCGTTGTACTCCGTAACGCCCAACTCACGCAGGATCTCAGCCCCGAGGCCCTGACCTTCGCGGACGATGCCCAATAACAAATGCTCCGTGCCCACGTAGCCCAGGCCGTGTTCCCGCGCTGCTTCCTTGGCCAGCCGCATGATGGCTTCGGCTTGCTTGGTTACGGTAATCATGGCCTTACCCCCCTTGCCGATCTACCTATACGATTCAAACGTTCGGCGAGGCAAATGCACACGGATGAGGCCGCGGCGACGGTGCTCAGGGTTCCCGTAGGACCGTTCGCCCGAACCGAACCTCGTGGCCGTGGCTGTCCCGGGAACGCGGCGCGGAGAACGCCCGGCGAAACCGGAACGGCGTCAGGGCCGAGGCCAAATGCGCGGGCGGATGACCCTCAGGACTGGTCGCCCTGAGGTCGGCCGCTCGCGGCGGGGATGAACTCGCTCTGGACCCGGTTGACCACGGTATCGTGGATCTGGCGGACCTGCTCGACCGACAAATCGAGCACGAGGCCCACCTCAGTCCAGGTCAAGCCCTCGCCATAGCGAAGCATGAGCAGCATGCGTTCCTGCTGGTTCATGCACCGCTTGACGAACCCGGTCAAGAGGCGGACCTGGGTCTCCGTAGACCCATCAGCGGCAACGGGGGCATTAAAAACAGATGGCATGACCGACCTCCGTGTCGTTGGCGGCAGTTCCGGTGGACGTGTACCAGTCCGATAAGTTCCCTGCTCGCCGGGGGAGAGCATACCACAGTCCATCCGGGGTGCAAGGGGTACGATGCCCCAAAAATGTCGGGGGGACAAATTCCCGGAAGGCGCCCCAGTCACCCGGGGCAGTTGGGGTCCGCTGGCACGTCGGCACCGCTGAGGCACGACCGCAGCAGAGCGACATCGTCGCCATCGACGTCACCATCACCGTCCATGCTGGCGTGCGAGCACTCGGGATCGGTGCCCGCCAGCCCTCGGCCGGCCAGGCATCGCTGCATGACGGCCAGATCGTCGAGGTCCACGTCGCCATCGCGGTCCAGGTCCGCTGGGGAAAGCGGCTCGGCCACCTTCAGCCGCAAACGCATGAGGAAGACGTCGTAGGGCTGCCAGAGGCTCATCGTGAAGTACACGGTCTGCCCATGGTTCTCGACGTACAGGGGGTTCATGTAGGAGCCGTACAGGCCGGGGTAGGCGTAGCCGGGTACCACCGAAATGGCGTTTGACCAGGGGCCCCAGGGTGTCCTCGACTGACGGACCTCGATCCGATAGAGGCTGTGGTTGAAGTAGAGCATCGTCCAGCGGCGGGCGGCGGAGTTATACATGACCGACAGCTCGCCGACGGTCGGCGGCACGATCAGCGGGGCCGACGTCTCGTGCTGCACCCACACGGGCTGGCCGGCGCTCAGCCCGCCGAAGTACTGGTAGGCCGTGGCGTCGGCGATCTCAGCCGGCAGGACGCGGGCGAGCTTGATGCCCCCGAGCCTCCCGGACGGCGTGCCCCAGACGTACACATGCGGGTCTTGGCCGGCGGGCAGGTCCGTGCGCAGACTGGCCGCGACCATTCCGAAGTTCGTGTTCCCCGGCAGCCTGAACTCCGGGACCACCGTGAAGCTCTGCCCGTCGTCCTCCGTATAGGCCAGGCCGGCGTAGTTGATGGTCCATTGGCCCGGCGGTCCCCACCAGTTGACGGACATGAACCAGGCGTAGATCCGGTCGCCCAAGCTGATGGCGCCGGTGGGGATTTCCGTGATGGGGTTCATGTAGTTGCTGCGGATGACTTGACGAGCGAGGCCGCCGCCGCCCGTGATCCAGCCGTCGAAGAGAATACCGTCGGCCGGCGTGGGGTCCGAGGACCAGGCCAGCGTGTTCCATCGCCAGTGGCCGCCCTCATCGGGCGTCGAACCGGAGAAGGTATCGCCGAAGAGGAAAAAAGTACGGCCTTGGTGGACAACCATGTGTCCTAAGTCGGTGCCCCCGATGCCGACCGCCGGGGTGTTGTTGATGGATTCGGCTCCCGTCAACCGGGCGACCAGGTCGACCCCTTCGATGCCGGTGACCTGCGCACCGGTTCGCGCGGCGGAGAGAAACAGGGCGAGAAACATCGTTAGTAGCCCGGTAAACCTACGCACTGTACTCGACACCTCGACATTCTGTTGAAGCGGAATCCCCCGTGGACGGCACGCCCCCGCCTCATGGCCGGGCCGGCGCCACATCTTGCAGGATACTCGAAAACAACCAGGAAGACAATGCAGAAACCGGCTTGCCCTCAACCGGCACCGGCAACCACCGCGTCCAGGAAGGATCGGCCTCTCGCGACTGATTGCGGGTGAACTTTCGGGCCTCGTCGCGCGTCAGTATGTTGGCAACTTGATGAACGCCCGAGTCAAGGAAAGAGCGGGGCAGCTTTACGAGCAGGTGCTGGTGCTGCGGTGCCAGACCGGCGACGACGCTGCGTTTGCCGAGCTTCTCGAGCGGTATGACAAGCGGCTGGGCCACTACGTCCGCCGGCTGCTGCATCCCGCGGAGAGCGTGGAGGACGTGCTTCAGGACACCTGGCTCGCCGTGTACCGCAAGCTGCCGGAACTGCGGGATCCGGGGGCGTTCAAGGTGTGGCTGTACCGGGTGGCGCGCAACGCGGCGCTGACCCGTATGCGACGTCGGCGCGATTGGGTCGAACTGGTGCAGGAGCCGCCGGCGACGGACGAGAGCAGTGAGGACACGGCCGTCTTGGCCGAGGATATTGCTCGACTGCATGCCGCTCTCGAACGGCTGTCCGTAGGGCACAGGGAAGCGCTGACGCTCCGGTTTCTGGAAGAAATGAGTTACGAGGATATCGCCTGCGTGATCGGTTGTTCGGTCGGGACGGTTCGCTCCCGTCTGCACTACGCCAGGCAATCACTCGAACGTGAACTGCGAGGTCAACCATGACGGGATCCGAGTTGAGCAAAGACGGTATCGTTCAGGGGGGCGGGCCGATGTCGGCGGCAGGCGTGGAAGCGGTCATCAGACGCGAACGTCGGCGGGTTCGCTGGTGGGCCGTCGCGACGGCCGTGCTGTGGGGCTTGGCGGCGCTCTACTTTTTCGGACTCCTCTTGGCGTACCTCACGTGGCTCCATCCGGTGGTCAATGAGTTTGTCACGTCCAAGGAACTGGACCCGGCCGGTGTGATGCAGCCGCGGATGATGGTCGTGACCAAGTTACTGATCGCGATGCTTTACTGGCCGGCTTTTCTCTGCGTGGCGGCGGCTTGCACGCTCTTCTTCACCCTCGCGTCCAGGCGTGCGACCTTGAAGCAGATCCAGGTTTCCCTCGCGGACATCAGCGAGCAATTGCGCCGGTTGTCGGAGAAGCCGTGAACGAGGCATCGGGGGTCGCCGCCAGACACAGTGTGCCGAAAGGGTCGTCTCCCCACGGCCGATTGTGAAGGCATCGCCGGACGCTGAAGCCGGCAGCTTCAACTTCCTTGAGGATGCAGGACCACGCGGCGACGTAACGCGTGGGGAGGTACCATTGGTTTCCCCGTAGACGGCTTTGTTCGTAGGCGCGGGCTCGCTCCCAGGGCACGTACAGGAGCCGGCCGACGAGCTTCTGCCCGGGTATCACCCGAGCCAAGGTCCGACGATCCACCGGCGCACACATGCTGAGCACGATCAGCACGCCGCCCGGACGCAGCAGCAGTCGGGTATTCTCCAGGAAGGCCTTGCGGTCTTTGGGAGACAGAATGCAATGCAGACAATGTCCGTCGACGACGAGGTCGAACGCACCATGCCATCGGCGCTGCGGGGTGCAGACATCGCCCCGGATGAACCGCAGCCTCAGCTTTCGTGACTGTTCGCGGGCCATGGCGATTGCCGTTTGGCTCACGTCCATGCCTATTCCGATGAACCCCTTGCCGCACAGCCAGCGCAGAATGGGTCCCGTACCGCATCCCAGCTCAAATGCACGGCCACCTCGCGGCGACCAGGGCAGATGCAACACGTCGGCGAGAAAGCTTCTGGTCTCCGGGTCGATCGCGGGGCGTGCTGTGCGGCCGTGGACAGCGGGTTGCGCACCCCAACTGCGGAGGCCCTGAGCCTTGAGTTTGCGATAGGCGTATTCGTGGGCGGTATAGGCTTTCTTCATCGTTGGGCCACGCGTTGCACGCTCACCGAGAAGCGGCAAGCCGGCAGCAGCGCTGCCTCGCTGCTTCCCTTACTCCATCAGCTCCAGCCGGAGGCCATTAGGCGTGCGTTCGCAGACGAGGTGGCGGCCGTCGAGGCCCGGATCGAGGTCCGGGAAGTCGGTGCGGTAGTGCACGCCGCGTGTCTCTTCCCGGGCCAGCGCCGACGCCGCCACCAACCGGGCGATGGTCAGCATGTTCTGCGTCTCCCAGCCGCGCTGGTCGTCGAACAGCTTGTCCATCACGTACTGGCCCCAGAACTGGATGATCTCGGCGCTTTCCGTCAGCCGCGGGCCGAACCGCTCGATGCCCGCATTTCGCCACATCATGCTGCGCAGCGAGTTGCGGACGTCCTCCACGTCGAGCATGGTGCGGGCGGAGGGGCTGATGTCGCTGTGCACCGGCCGGGGCTGGTTGGGGGAGTAGTCCTGCCGGGCGGCCTCGCCGGCGACTCGGCCGGCGACCGCGCCGAAGACCAGTCCTTCGAGCAGTGAGTTGCTCGCCAGCCGGTTCGCCCCGTGCACGCCGCTGCTGGCGGCCTCTCCGCACGCGAGCAGGCCCGGCATGGATGAGCGCGTCTCGCCGTCAACTTGTACGCCGCCGATCATGTAGTGCGCCGCCGGCCGAACCGGGATCGGCTGCGTGCCTACGTCGATGTCGAACTCCTCGCACAGTCGGCTGATGCTGGGGAAACGCTTGCGGAACCGCTCCGTCCCGATGTGCCGCGTGTCCAGGTACATGCAGGTCGTGTCCTGGCGGGCCATTTCGCTGAGGATCGCCCGGCTGACCACGTCGCGCGGGGCGAGTTCGCCATCGGGGTGGTAGTCGGCCATGAACCGGCGGCCGTGCCGATCGACGAGGTGGGCACCTTCGCCGCGAACCGCTTCGCTGATGAGCGTTCGGTTGGCCCCGGCCACATAGAGGGTCGTGGGGTGAAACTGCATCATCTCCATGTCGCGGAGTCGCGCCCCTGCGCGATACGCCATCGCGTGGCCATCGCCGGTGGCCACGTCCGGATTGGTGGATTCCCGATACAGTTGTCCCGATCCGCCGGTGGCCAGAATGGTCTGTTTGGCCCAGAAAATCTGGTGTCCGAAATGGCGATGATAAGTCGTCGCCCCGCAGCACCGGCCTTCGGCGTCGATCAGATCGATGGCGAAGCAGTCCTCAAAGACGCGGATGTTCTCCGTGCCGCGGACGACGCGGATGAGCGTGTTGGCCACCTCGCGCCCGGTGGCGTCGCCCAGGGCATGGATGATCCGCGGAGCGGAGTGGCCGCCTTCCAGGCCCAGCAGGAGCTTGCGGCCGCGCTGGTCGAAGATGCCGCCCCAGTCGATCAATTCGCGGATGCGTTCGGGGCCGTCCCGGACGATGCGTTCGACGTTCGCCCGGTCGCACAAGCCGCAGCCGACGGCCAAGGTGTCGGCGACATGCTGCTCGAAGGTGTCCGTCGGCGCGGTGACGGTGGCGATGCCGCCCTGGGCCCAGGCCGTGTTCGAGTTGTCCGTCCGGCTCTTGCAGACCACCAGGACGGAGCCGTACCGGGCCGCTTCGATCGCCGCCCGCAGGCCCGCCACCCCGCTGCCGATGACCAGTACGTCCACGAACAGGTTGGGCACGCGATGGACGTCGAACCGCGTGAGATAACGCCGATGGTCATAAAGCTCCGTCATGGTGGAAGACATCGTAGTTACACGGCCTGCCGCCCGCAACGTGCGCCTCGCACCGGCCGGGGTGGCACTGGTCTGTACCCAGACCAGTGGCGATTCCACATCCGGCACGGGTCTGAGTACAGACCCATGCCACCCGCCCGGTGCCACACCCATAGTGGCCGCCCGCACCGGCGAGACGCGGCTCGACCGAGCTCGCCGAGGTCCGGTGCCACACCCGTAGTGGCCGCCCGCGCCGGCGAGACGCCGGTGCCACACCGGTAGCGGCCGCTCCCCGTGGCGGCCGGGGGGTGCAAACGGGCGGCTTCCCTGGTAGACTATGCCGCCTGGGTCGGAGGCCGCCGTGCAGGGCGGGCCGGCCGGGATAGGGATGCCCCCATTGAGGAAGGAGAACCACTGACATGCCACTCGTACCCATGCGCGTTCTGCTGGACCACGCGGCGGAGAACGACTACGGCCTGGCCGCGTTCAACGTCAACAACATGGAGCAGATTCAGGCCATCATGATCGCCGCCGAGGAAACCGAATCCCCGGTCATCATCCAGGCCTCCCGCGGCGCCCGGGAATACACCAACGACGCCTATTTGCGCCACCTCATGCTGGCTGCGGCCGAGCTATACCCCAAGATCCCCATCGCCATGCACCTGGACCACGGGAACTCGCCCGCCACCTGCCTGAGCGCCATCGAGCAGGGATTCACCTCGGTGATGATGGACGGCTCGCTGCTCGAGGACGGCAAGACGCCCGCTCCGTACGAGCACAACGTGAAGGTGACCAAGCAGGTTGTCGACGCCGCTCATGCCAAGGGTGTGACCGTCGAAGGCGAGTTGGGCTGCCTTGGTGGGATCGAGGACGGGCACGGTGCGGGCCTGACCGGCGAGGAGGCCATGAAACACCTGACCGACCCGGCCCAAGCGGAGGACTTCTGTGCCAAGACCGGCGTGGACGCCCTCGCCGTCGCCATCGGCACCAGCCACGGGGCCTACAAGTTCACCAAGAAGCCGACCGGCGACGTGCTGGTGATGAGCGTGATCGAGCAGATCCACAAACGCCTGCCGAACACGCACATGGTCATGCACGGCTCGTCCAGCGTGCCGAAGGACCTGCTCGACATCATCAACCAGTACGGCGGGCAGATGAAGGAGACCTATGGCGTACCGGTCGAGGAGATCCAGCGGGGCATCAAGCACGGCGTACGCAAAATCAACGTCGATACCGACAACCGCTTGGCGATCACCGGGGCGATCCGCAAGGTCTTCTCTGAGAAGCCCGGCGAGTTCGACCCGCGCAAGTATCTCAGCCCGGCCCGCGAAGCGATGAAGAAGGTCTGCGTAGCCCGCATGGTCGCGTTCGGCCAGGCCGGGTGGGCCGGCAAGATCAAACCGGCAACCTGCAAGGAGTTTATCAGCTATTACCACAAGAAATGACCGGGCCGGCCGGCCAATCCGCAGCCTGAGGGGTTTCCACTCGACCGGCCTCAGGAGGCTCAAGCCATGAGTGCGGGTAATGAGTGTGCGCCCAGCATCGACGGGGGTTCGCCGGGCCTGGGTACCGGCTTTGTGCTCCTGGTCGTCTTCGCGATCGTGACGGCCTTCTGGGACTTGGACGGCGGGCCGGCGCTGGGTGATCACGAGGCCATCGTGGCCCAGTCCGCGCGCGAAATGCGCGAATCGGGCGAGTGGCTGATTCCGCACTTCAACGGCGATCCCTTCATCCGCAAGCCGCCGGGGCAGTTCTGGCTGGTGGCCCTGGCGTCGTACGTTGTGGATCCGCCGGAGATCGAGCGACCGGTGAGCGTGCTCGCCGCCCGGGCACCCTCCGCGGCGGCTGCGGTGCTCACCGTGCTCGTGGTCTGGGTATTGGGCAGATTCATGTTCGGCCCAAGGACGGCGCTGGTGGCCGGGGCGATCATGGCCTGCTGCGCCGCCACCTTGTTCTTCTCGCACAATGCACAGACCGAGATGCTCCTGACGCTGTGCACCACCGCGGCCTTCGCCTGTTTCTACCGGGCCAGCCGTGGTCCTGAACGCCGACAAGTCTGGATGGCGGCATTCTACGCGGCCCTGGGACTGGGGATGCTGGCCAAGGCGCCGCTCCCGCTGGCCATGGTCGGTCTGCCGCTGTTCCTGTACTGGTTTGTCACCTTGCCGGTCAGCAGGCTGCTGGGTGATCGCGACCCCCTGACCGGCGCCCGGCCGAGGATCGGTTCGCTCCTGGTCGAGCAGTTGTGGGCCGTCCGCTGGATGCTGCCGGGCCTGATCATCTTCCTGCTGCTCGCCGTCCCTTGGCCGGTCTATGCTTGGTACAAGGTGCCCAACGCCCTAGAACTCTGGCGAACGGAGTTCCTTGACCGCTACCAGGGCGGGCTCAAGGAGAAGCCGTTCTGGTACTATCTGCCCTTGCTGTTCGCCGTCGTGGTGCCTTTCGCCCTCTCACTGCCCGAGGCCCTGGCGGGTCCATTTCTGGCCCGGTATCGGCGGGACAGGACGGGCATGCTCTTCGTCTGGACCTGGGCGTTGGTCCAGGTGGCCTTCCTGAGTACGTCGGCGTTCAAGCGACCGCATTACCTGCTGCCCATGGTGCCCGCGCTCAGCCTGCTGTTGGCTCCGGTGATCGATCGGCTGTTCTTCCATGCGGTGAACTTCGACCGGCGGTTGGTGCGCGTGTCGCTTCTGGCCATCCTGACGGCCATCCTGGTGGGGGGCGGGGTGTTCATCTACTACGTCGTCCGCAAGGAGCCGACCGTGCTGTGGGCGGCATGGACGGCGCTCGGCGTTATGCTGGTCGGCCTGGTGGCTGCCTGCCACCTGTTCTGGACGGAGCGGCGCCAGGCCTGCCTGGTCACCATTCTGTGCACTACCCTGCTGACCTTCTCCTGGTCGTGGACCGCCCTGGGACGCAGCAACTTCGATAACGACGAAATCCGGCTGGTAGCGCAGCTTGACCGCCTGTCCATCGGGGCGAACGACAAAATCACCTGGGCGGTTGGACGTCCGGACTCGCGGCTCAGCTACTACGGCGGCACGCACATCAAGCCGCTTTATACGGCGGAGGAACTGGCCGGCCGGCGCCGCGGCCGATTGAAAGTCTCCGATGACCTGCTTTTGGAAGGGGCCATGCAGGTCGTGAATCGGCTCAAAAGCAAAGAGGAAGAGTACTTCATCTTCGAGGCCGAGGACTTGGCGTTTTTCAGCCGGCTCATCGATGTGGAGTATCGCGAAGTGGTTCGCGTCCCCGCACTGCGTAAGGGCGCCGCCAAAAGCCTCGTGGTCATCACCAATAAGTGGAACACGGGCGAGGAGGAGGATGGGGCATAGGAGGCAGAAGGCAGAAGGCAGGAGGCAGAAGGCAGGAGGCAGAAGGCAGGAGGCAGAAGGCAGAAGGCAGGAGGCTAAAGGCTGAAGGCTAAGGGCTGAGGGCTACAGGCTGAGGGTCGAGGGTCGGGATCTGTGAAGTCCTGCTCCGGGCTTGCCTCTTCGCGGCGCTTCGCGAGATCCCTCCCGTCCCCTGTTCTCTGTCTCCTCCACCTACTGCCTACTGCCTACTGCCTTCAGCCTTTAGCCTCATATGCGATACAGCATCACGTACACCGCCACCCCGGTGACCGAAACGTACATCCAGATCGGCCACGTCCATCGGGCGAGTCGGGCATGAGCTTCGAATCGGCCGCGCAGGGCACGGTACAAGGTTGTGCCCACGAGGGGCAGCAAGGTCATCGCCAGGATGAGATGCGAGACCAGCACGCCGAAGTAGATCGGACGGATCAACCCGGTGCCGGTGAACGGCGTATGGCCCACGCCCGTGGCCATCTGCCGCAGGGTGTGGTACGTGACGTACGTTGCCAGGAAAACGGTGGAGGTCAGCACGGCCAGCAACATGCAGGTGCGATGGGTGCGGATACGTCCGCGCCGCACGGCCACGTAGCCCGCCAGGAGCAGCAGAGCGGCGGTACTGTTCAAAACGGCGTTGGCGGTCGGGAGGAGCGTCAGCCAGAAAGGAAGCGCATCAGGCTCAGTCATCAGTTGCCGGTCCTTGTGCGTCGAGCCACCGCCGCCGAGACCAGGAAAGTCGCCGTGGCAAACACCGCCACCACGACCAGCGAGATCGCGATTCCGGGTGAACCGCCGGGCGCAGGTGCCCCTCCGGCATAGAGAATCCCCCGCACGGTGGCGACAGCGTAGGTGACCGGGTTGACGGCCATGACCCACTGTAACCAGGCGGGAGCCCCGGCCGGGGGAAACAACGCTCCGCTCAGCAGCCACAGCGGCAGTAGCAGGAGGTTCATGATCGCGTGGAAGCCCTGGGCGGAGTCCATGGACCAGGCGAACATGAAGCCCAGCCCGGTCATGCCGAACGCGATGAGGAAAACGACGCCCGCCAGGGCCGCCACCTGCGCCGCCGACAGCGGCAGGCCGCTCAGCGGCGCCAACGCCAGGAAGAGCATCCCCTGGGCCCAGGCCGGCACCGCGCCGCCCAGCAGTTTGCCCAGCACGATGCTCCACCGGGCCGCCGGCGACACCAGCACCGCCTGCAAAAAACCCGCCCGCCGATCTTCGATCACCGAATAGGTCGAGAAGATCGCCGAGAACAGCAGGATCATCACCAGCGTGCCGGGGAAGAAATACTCGAGGTAGTGCACCGGCCCGGCGGCGTCGGGCGGATGAAACGACTTGCCCAGACCGAATCCCAGCAGCAGCCAGAATATCAGCGGCGTGCCCAGGGCCCCCGCCACCCGGCTGCGCTGCCGGAGAAAGTGGACCGCGTCCCGCTGGCAGAGCGTCAACGCCGCCAGCAGGTTGGCGCTCGGCGGACGCACGCCGGCTGATGATTGAGTACTCGCTGTCATCGCGCCGCTCACAGCAGCTCCGCAATCTGCACGGCGTTCAGGGCCGCACCCTTGCGCAACTGGTCACCGCTGACGAACAGGTCGATCCCTCGCCCGTCGGGCTGGCTGATGTCCTGCCGGATCCGCCCCACGAACACGTCGTCGCCGTCGCTCGACTCGAGCGGCATGGGGAAGTGGTTCTTCTCCCGGTCGTCCACCACGCGCACGCCCGGTGCCGAGCTGAGCACCTCCCGCACCTGCCGCTCGCTCATCGGCTTGGCGAAGGTGATGTTGATAGTCTCCGAATGCGCCCGCAGCACGGGCACCCGGACGCAGGTGGCCGTGATCTGGATCGCATCGCAGTGGAACATCTTGCGCGTTTCCTTGACCATCTTCATCTCTTCTTCGTTGTAGCCGTTCTCGCCCACCTTGGAGTTGTGGCTGAAGAGGTTGAAGGCGATGCGGTGGGGGAGGACCTTCGGGGTGACCGGTTTGCCGGCCAGCACGTCGCGGCTTTGTTCCTCCAGCTCGAGCATGGCCTGGTAGCCCGCGCCGCTGGCCGCCTGGTAGGTGCTCACCACCAGCCGTTCGATCGGACAGGCCCGGTGCAGCGGCCAGACCGGCACCACCATGATGATCGTCGAGCAGTTGGGGTTGGCGATGATGCCCTTGTGCGCCCGCGCGTCCTCCGGGTTCACCTCCGGCACCACCAGCGGCACCGCGGGGTCCATCCGGAACGCCGACGAGTTGTCCACCACCACCGTCCCCGCCGCCGCCGCGATCGGGGCGAACTTCTTGCTGATCGAGCCGCCCGCCGAGAACAGCGCCAGGTCCACCCCCGCGAAGCTCTTCTCCGTCAGCTCCACGACCGTGTGGGCTTTGCCCTGAAACGTGATCGTCTTGCCCGCCGACCGGCTGGAAGCCAGGAAAGTAATCCGGTCATAGGCGAACCTGCGCTGTTCCAGGACGCGCAAAAACTCCTGCCCCACCGCTCCGGTGGCACCCACCACGGCAACGTGTCGACTCATGTTCGGTCCTGCTCCGATTCGATTCCCGGGGTATGCCCGGCCGACGCGGCCGGCAACCCGGAACGCCCCCGCACGCCCCGGCCACCCGCCGACGCATGCGCAGATCAGTCATATTACCCCCGGCCGCCCCGGTAGGCAACGTCCGCCGGAGATACATGGGCCGGCGGGAGCATCCGCCGTTCAGTGGCAAGTTGCCAAAAGCGAAGTATTGAGGGTGGCATGGGTCGGTACTCCGACCCGTGGTTGGACCGGGAGAGGCCACGGGCCTGAGTACAGGCCCATGCCACCCTCCGCATCATCGTGAGCCCACCCATCGCGTTACGATGGATGGGCCACCCGCCGTAAGGGAGCGGACCTCGTGTGGTTGGACGCGTGGCCCATCCTTGCGTAGCAAGGGTGGGCTCACGATGATCGAGCACGATAGCTTGTCGTCTACGGTCAACGGAAGGCGCTCAGCCGTACGATTGTGTTGCTGAGGTTCTCCTGCCTATACTACAAAGGCCCCGATTCTTCTCCGGCCGCGAAGGATTCTCCGTGGTCACGGGGGCACCACAGAGACACGGAGCACACGGAGAAGAGAGGGGGGCGGGCTTTTCTCCGTGCCCTCGGTGCCTCGGTGGTGATTTTTAGAACGCGAGCAAGTCTGTACGTTTCTGATCGGCGTTCATCAGCGTCCATCGGCGGTTCGCCACTCTTTGGGTTGCGGGCAAAGCCCGCGCTGGGCTCCTGTCTAATCAAGATAGATCCGGACTGCCTCCATTCAGACGACCCTGCCAGTGTGCTTCCGCATTCTGGTCGATCTCCAGATCGATTTCGGATTTGAAATCGTAGTAATAGCTGAGGGCATCGTGAACTTGTGCCAGCGACAAGTAAGGGAAATCCCGGACGAGTTCTTCGGGCGTCATGCCGTGACGAAGAACATGGATTACGACGGATCGCACCGGAAACCTGGTCCCGGCGATGCAGGCCGATCCCCCGACAACGCCCGGCGTCTTGGTGATATGGGCATGCGTCGTTGGGGTTACAGCCATTGCGTCTCCTTTCGGGCGAGTTCGGTTCCCGGATACCCATAAGCGTATAGCAAATTCGCGAGGAAGTCCAGACGATGCACCCCACCCGTCAGCCTCCCGCGCCGCGGGTTGGCGGCGGGCCGTCCACCCCGCCCCGAGGCTGTTCGTTGGCGAACTGGTCGTCATCCTTGAGCTCCTTCTTGAGCCGGTGCAGTTCAGCCTTGAGCTTGTCGGTGAGCTCGCGATACGCCGGTTGGCCGTAGAGGTTGTTCTGCTCGTGCGGGTCGGCGACCAGATCGAACAGCTCCCACTGGTCCTTCTTCCAGAAGTAGATCAGCTTGTGCGTCGCGGTGCGTACGCCGTAGTGGGCCGCGGTATTGTGGTGGCCGGGATCGTGGTAGTAGCGATAGTACATGCTGGTTCGCCAGTCGGCCGGCTTCTCGCCGCGGAAGAGCGGCAGCAGGCTGCGGCCCTGGATGTCCGCGGGCACGGGCACGCCGGCGGCGTCCAGGAACGTCGCTGCAATATCGACGTTCACGGCCATGGCCGGCTGCACGCTGCCCGGCTGGATGACCCCCGGCCAGCGGGCCACGAACGGCGTCCGCAGCGATTCCTCATACATGAACCGCTTGTCGTACATGCCCTTGTCGCCCAGGTAAAAACCCTGGTCGCTGGTGTAGATGACCAGCGTATTCTCGCTGAGCCCGTTGGCGTCCAGCCAGTCCAGCAGCCGCCCGACGTTCGTATCCACCGACTGCACGCACGCCAGGTAGTCCTGCATGTACCGCTGGTACTTCCACGCGTTGAGTTCCTCGCCTCTGAGGACCTTCTTGCGGCCGTCCACCTCGATCTCGACCTCCGTCGGCTTCACGTTAAACCACTGATTCAACTCCTGCCCCGCCAGGCCGGCCGGCGGCTTGAGCTTGAGATCCCGCCGCGTCATGTCGTCGAATACCCGCTGCTGGTTCTCCTTGATCGCGTCGGTGCGGGTGGCGTAGTCGTCCCGCAGCGTCGGCGGCTCGGGGATCGTCCGGTTGGCGAACATCGCCCGGTGCGTTTCGTCGGGCTCCCACGACCGGTGCGGGGCCTTGTGATGCGACATGAGGAAGAACGGCCTGTCCTTCGGCCGGTTCTTCAGGAACTCGATGGACAGATCGTTGATCACGTCGGTGCAGTACCCTGCGATGGTGCGCGTCTCCGTGGCGGTGTAGAAGACCGGGTCATGATAGCGCCCCTGGCCGGGGAGAATCTCCCAGTAGTCGAAACCCGTCGGATCGCTGCCCAGGTGCCATTTGCCGATCATGCCCGTGTAGTACCCCGCCGCCTGGAGGTACTTGGCCACCGTGGGCTGCGAGCCGTCGAAGCGGTTGAAGACCGGCACGCCGTTGAGGTGGCTGTACTTGCCGGTCAGGACCGTCGCCCGGGCCGGCGTGCAGATCGAGTTGGTAACGAAGCAGTTGTCGAACCGCATGCCGCCGCGGGCGATGCGGTCAAGCTGCGGCGTCTGGTTGATCGCGCTGCCGTAGCAGCTCATCGCGTGCGACGCGTGATCGTCGGTCATGATGTACAGGATATTCGGCCGCTTGCCCGCCTCCGCCGCGGCCGCCGCTGCAGCGCCGCCGCCGTACGTTGAAAGCAGCACGACCGTGCCCGCAAGAGCGAGCCATGCCGGAATCGCCTTCATGGTCTTTCTCCTTTGCGTCTTGTTGCAGATGCTCGGCACATCTGCTTCCTCATCTCACATGATCGGCGGCTCGAAACCGCCCCGGCCATTCTACCTTAATGCCGCGTAGTGCAACATCGGGGAATCAAGGCATGGACAATCGGGGGTCCTTGTCAGAAGCGGCAGGCTGCCGATTCGCTAAGGACCGAGTCAACTTGTTGATGGGCGTGCCCTGGTATTCGTCACGAACAGCAACAAGTTGCCTTGGTCCTGGCGACGGCCCCCGCCGATTCTGTCACGGCCCTTCTCACTTCTCACTTCTCACCTCTCACTTCGCCGACCTGCAGTACACACGGATGAACCGCCCACTGATCTTCCGGCGCACCCTACTCCCGCACTTCCAGATGCCGGGTGACCAGGCGGATGGTGTCGTAGGGCACCTGGCCGCCGAGCTTATCGAAGATGGGCCGCAGCGGAGCGGTGCCGAGTTCGCCGGCCGCCTCGGCGACGCGGCGGTAGGTCGCCTTGTCCACCCAGGTGTGGATTTCCGCCGGCTTGCGGTCCTGGATGTACTCCCCCAGGTACTGCGTGGCCGTGCTGTGGGCCCGCCCCAGCTTGCGGGCCACCTGTTCGATGGACCGGCCCTCGTCGAACAGGGCAAACGCGGCGTCCAGCGAGGGCCGATGCGGCCGGGACCCCGCGGGTGCAAAACCGTCGTCAGCTTCGCCCGTCTCGTCCTCCACGTTCATCGGCACGTTGAACTCGCGACAGTAGGCGACGATGTGCCCGACGAAGCGCTCGCCCAGCTCCGCCGCCTTGCGTTGCCCGACGCCGCGCACCTCGCGGAAGCCCGCCAGTGAACTCGGCCGCACGCGGGCCAGCCCGCGCAGCGTGGCGTCGCCGAATACGAGATAGGCCGGGATGCCGTGCTCCGCCGCGATACCGCGCCGCAGCTCGCGCAGACTGTCGAACAGACCGCGATCCACGCCCTCCCACTCGACCTCTTCGGTACGGGTACGTTTGACGCCGTCGGCCTTGGGCTGAAGAAGCCGCACCTGCCGCTGGTTACGCATGACCTCCCACGAGGCCGCGTTCAGCTTCAGGATCGGGTACTCGCCGCCGTCGCGCTCCAGCAGGCCCTGATCGAGAAGTTGATAGATCAGGTTGGTCAGCGTCTTCTTGTCCACTTCCTTCATCAGCCCGTACGTGCTGAGTTTCTCGTGGCCGTAGGACCGGATGCGCTGCGTGTTGGCCCCCACGAGCACGTCGACCACGTGTCCCGCCCCGAACCGCTCGCGCACCTTGGCCACGCAGGAGAGGATCTTCTGGGCCGCGATCGTCGCCTCGCGCAGGCTCTCCATCTCCTCGAGGCACACGTCGCACGCCCCGCAACTCGCCGCGGGGTACGCCTGGCCGAAATACTCGGAGAGCATCTTGTGCCGGCACTCGGGCCGCGAGCAGAGCTGCTGCATCTGCCGTAGCAGGTGAGTCATCGAGGCGATGATCTCGCCGGCGCGGTCCTGCTCAGGCGCCTCCGGCGTCCTGTTCCGCCGAGCGGCGTCGGCATCCTCGGCGTTCTTGGCGATCAGGCTTTCCCACCGAATCACGTCGGCGAGCGAATAAAACAGCACGCACTCGGCCTCGAGCCCGTCGCGGCCGGCCCGGCCCGTCTCCTGCTGGTAGTGCTCGACGGACTTGGGCATCGAGGCGTGAATGACAAAACGCACGTCGCTGCGGTCGATGCCCATGCCGAACGCCACCGTCGCGGAGATCACGTCCAGCTTCTCCTCCGCAAACGCATCCTGCGTCCTGCGGCGATCGTCGGGCGACATGCCCGCGTGGTACGCCGCCGCCCGGACGCGGTTCTGCTGCAGGAAGTAAGCCATCTCCTCCGCATCGCGGCGACTCAGGCAGTACACGATTCCCGCCTGTCCCTTGTGCCGCCGCAGGACCTCGAGCGTCTGCGCGTACACGTCCGTGCGCGGGATGATGCGATAGACCAGGTTGGGCCGGTCGAAGATGCCCACCAGCACCTGCGGGTCGCGCAGCCGCAACTGCACCAGGATGTCCTCGCGCACGCGCGGCGTGGCCGTGGCCGTGTAGGCATGCACGCTGGCGTCGGGGAAGTGGTCCTTGAGCGAGGCGAGCTGCCGGTATTCGGGGCGGAAGTCGTGCCCCCAGTGGCTGATGCAGTGGGCCTCGTCGATGGCGAAGGCCCGCAC
>CAZEEJ010000088.1:0-21256 GCA_964511155.1 uncultured Planctomycetales bacterium
GGTTCCGTTCGCCTGTGGCTCACTCCACCCGTGGCCACACCCCGGCGCCCCTCCGGGGCGAAAGCAGGCCCCTTCCATCCACCCGCAGGGTCACGCTGCCGAGCCGCAATTCGACCGGTTCAAGGCATGGGTACAGGCGGTCAGGTGCGCCTTCATGCGTCAATAACTGGACGCATCCCCCATCGCTCCGCAGGTCCGAGCAGTGGGGCGGCGGCTTCGACCCCAACGGGGGTCGTTCGGAAAGCCCAGGGTGAAGCCCTGGGGAAGCGGTCACCTCACATTCGAGGCGAGCCTGTAAGGCTCGTTCATGTCGCACCGAAAGACAACGCCACGTGTGCCGAGCGTGGCCATGGCATGAACGGTCCCTTCAGGACCGACCTTGGTGGGGCGATCCCGTCCCCAGGCCTTCGGCCTGGGCTGACGGAACGAGCCTTTCAGGCTCGAAAGCTCCGAGCGTAACCGGCTCAGCGGCTTTGGCTGCTCAGACCTGAGCACCTTCAACGAAACCGCGGATCGCGAACGGTTGCACCACCTGAACCCCGGCCGGTGCGATTCGATCGGTTCAAGGCATGGCGGTAGGCGATCAGGCACGCCTCCATACGTCAATAACTGGACTCATCCCCTTTGCCCCCCCCATCCCCTTTGTCCGCCCTCCGGGGCGGGGACAGCCCTTGCTTCCGCTCCGAGAATCACCCACCCGAGCCGCAATTCGATAGCTCACGGCAATGGCGGCAGGCTGTCAGAAGCGCCTCCATGACCCAGTAGCTGGACTTATCCCGGACACGGTTCTCCAAACGCTGTGCATTCATCCGCTGTGCTACTGGACGTCCTAGACTCTCGGGGGGTACCATACCACATAGTACTGTTACTCTTGAGTCAGGGATACGCATATGGCAGCCAGACCGGCCGGAGGACCGGCAAACATCAACGGCGTTCTCTACCAGATGCTGTGGAGCCTGCTACGAACAGCGAAGCTCTACATTTCAGGCTGTGTCGCAGATGAATCAAGGGCGATCCAGAAAGCGATCCTCAAGCTGGAGCCCATCGGCGGCGGTGGCGATCAACAGGAACTTGCCGAGGGAAAGATCGTTGTTCAGCAGCTGAAGGCAAAGTACGACGAAGGAACGTGGTCATTACGTTCTATCGTTGAGGGCGTCCTTCCCGACCTCTACAAGGCCGTAGACCCCAGTGCCGCAGCCGTCGAGTATCAGTTTGTAACCGAAGGTAACATGGGGCAATGGAATGAAGCGTACACCTTCTTCAGTTCGCTAGGGAAGCGCCCCTGCCCAAGCACGGCTATCCTGGAAGCCCTGGACGACGTCAATGAGGTCCGGTTCCGCAGGCAAGGCAGGCAGACCACCGACGACGCGACGGATAACAATCTGACTGCGTCCTGGGGCCAGGGCAGCTTCACTGAGCGATCCTTGTTTGAGTTGATAGTGGCCGAGATTAGGCAGCGGGTACCTGCGGCTGGGCAAGAACCTATCCAGGATACGCAACGCAATCTCTGGCATTTGCTTGGAGCGTTTCGGTTCATTGGTGGATGGGCGCAAGATCTTGTCAGGCAGGAGGTGGATATCCTTCTCCTCTCTCTTGTTGATACCGACGATGCGTTGGACGGGAAGCGTGACGCGATGCTTACGGGCCTGGCTCGGCGCGCAGCGCAGGGGGATGCGGAGATCGTGCCGGCGGAGTTCCTGGCTGACTACCAGTTGGACAGTGTTCCTCTGATCGAATGGGGCAAGTTGCGGCAACGCGCTACGGACTGCCTGGAGCGCCGGTTGAACCTGTGTGGCTACCTTCCGAATGAGGATGCCCGGAAAGAACTGGCTGAATCCGTCCTACGAGACTGGCCGGATGACAAGTCGATTCTCATACTCTCTGGTGAGAGTGGACAGGGCAAGTCATGGCTGACCTATGGTGTCGCTTCCGTCGCATCGAAGAGGAAGGAGCTGACCATCCTTATCATCGCCGAGGGGCAGGCCAACCAGGATATCCAGTCCGCGGCAGATGCCTTTTGGCAGGATATCAAGAACAACGACGGCCACTTGGCGTTGAACAGGATTGCCGAGCGCAGACGCAAACTCGTTCATGACCGAGCAGGCCGCTGGCTCACTCTCTTGATCGACGGTATCCAGGACACAAAGGAAGCCAAAGACCTCGCTCTGAAACCATGGGAAGACTGGGGAGTGCGAATCGTCGCCGCCTGCTCTCCATCTGCGGCATCCGTGTTCAGGCAAGTTGCAGCCGACCGATGCCACGAAGTTTCCGTCCCTGATTTCACATCAAAGGAGCTTCACGATTATCTCGCCACGACTGTGGGTGAGGGCTGGGCGGATATACCTTCCGATGTAAGGGCCACCCTCGGGCGTCCACTCCTGGCCCGCCTTTGCCGCGACCTTGCCAAGGGGAAAGAGTGGCGGCCAAAGAACGAGTACGAGTTGTATGCCAAATACTGGGCTCGGCTCTTTGAAGGAGAACAGGCAGAATACGAACTGGACGCTGTTGGATTGAAGCGCCTGGCACGATCGCTCTTGTGCGACACTACCTACCCATGGACAGGGGAGCAACTGGAGAAGGAGGGCCTTGGCAATGAGGCGGTGACTCGGCTGTCTCGCATTGGTTGGCTGCGTTCCGTCGGGAAGGGACGTTTCGAGATCTGGCACGATCGCCTACTGAACTGGGCGGTCGCTGAGGCCATGGTCGCCGCTTTTCAGGCTGGCGAGATGGCTCCGGAGTGGCTTATCACACAGGCGGTGGATCTCCTCTCCGGCCAGAATACCTACGGTGGACGTCATCTCGGCTATGTCCCGATGGATATCGTGTGGCTGCTGGCCGATCCCGGGGTCGGTGCCGACGATGTGTTGGAAAAGCTCATCGCCGCCTACGAGTCCGGGCCTTGGTCGATACCGCGCAACCTCTATACCCTCCTGCAGACAGTCGGCCCTCGCATCGTTCCTGTACTCTTCAGGCGACTCGAAGCCGTTGTCACTTCGGGCGACATCATCATTTCGGGAGAAGCCGTCACAGCCATCGCCTCATTCGATGAGCCTGAGGTTGTTCAAAGGGCGGTACGACTTCTTGAGCACGAGTCGTACCTTGTTCGTCGGGCAGCGATGCGGATCCTCGCCAAACGCCCCTCTCCAGATGCGTTGGATCGATTGTGGGAGCTTCATTGTGAGGCAACGCGCGCCCCAGCATCGTTTCTTGGGCGAGACGACAGAGAGTACCAGGTGTATGAAGACACATTTGGTGCTCTTCGCTCCTGTGCGAGTGTGAATCCCGACTGGCTGAGACAGGCAGTCGAAAACGCCAATTCTGAAAACGAACCCGTGCACACATTGGCATACCTGGTCGCGAATACGGCGAACGGGAAGGGCTTGTGGTTGGAATCCAAGCCCATCCTGTTCGAGAAAGTACCGCCTGGACACGAGAGGTCCCTGGCATCTAACATATTCGCCCACGCTGACGACGCTGAAGTCGACTGGCTGCTCAAGCGCGTCGATCGCACAGATAATCTGCTTGGCCCCTGGGCTCTGCGTGCGCTCATCCGACTCGACCCCGACAAGGCTCTAGCCGAATTGGGCCGCCTGCCCAAGGAGTATCTCGGACCCACCAAGCACTGGTGCTTTGGAGAACTGCTGGCAAAACGACCTGAACTCACCCGCTCGAAGATACTGAGCATGATGAAGGAGCATGCCGCACCATGGACAATAGCCCAGGTATATCGGGATGATGAGAACTCGATGGATGCAACCACGCTGGAGTTCCTGCTGGATGACCTGCAGAGTCTGTTAGACACGGCGCTTGCCCATCCATCAGGATCGACTTCGGGGCCTCTCTACACCGCCCTGACGATTCTATCCAAAGCCGATCGGCTTGAATTGACCGAGTGCTTTGAACGGCGTCGGGATGCGTTATTAGAGGAGACACTGACCCAATGGATGACCGGAATCGGCCCGCGGGTCTCCGTTTTCCCGGACTGTCTGGAAAGAGACCCCGCGATGAGTGTGCTCCACCGAATCGGCGGTGAAGGTTTCACCAAGGTCATGAATTCCTGGCTGCGAGCGAACAACCAGTACGGTCGATGGGAGGGAATTCAGCTTGCCGCAAAACGACCGGACAATGAGACAATCGACCTGTTGTACGGCATCGCTCAACGGGACTCTCTGTGGAACGGTGGCGACTATCCTGTGGAGCAGAGCCACTCCGCGGATGCTCTTGCCGCCCTTGGTCATCGAGATAAGGTCATTGCTTACCTTCTTCGATGGCACCTCAGGGTATCTCCTGAGACTCTGCAGTATTGCACCACGGGCGATCCAATGTGTGACGAATCTATGAGCGTGGGGCTCCATGCCCTAACGGCAGAAGCAGTGCCTTCTCCGGGGGCAGTCCTGGCTCTGGCTGTCGGTGGCCGGAAGGACTATGTGCCGAAAGTGCGAGCGATCCTCGAACAGGTCCCGCCTGATTCGGATACGGCGTTGGCCTGCGTCCTTACCTTAGATCACCTGGGCGACAGAACGGCAGCGACGGAGGCCGTGCTCATTAGGCAACTGGAGGTCAAGAAGCATCGCTCTGCGGCCACGAGGGCGCTTGTGCATACTAGAAGCGAGAGCGCGATCAATGCCCTTCTGAAGCAATTGGAGCGTGAATACGACGACACGATTGCGGATGCTCTCCGTCGTCACCCCGGAACGCAGGTCCGTGCAGCCGAATTGATCTGGGAGAGATTTCGTAGTCCGGCCGGACACTTCATGGTCGGCTTCATGACCGATTCATTCGGCCTCCTTGAGACGCAAGACGCCAACGAATACCTCCGAGCCACAGCATTCGATAACGAGGGAGGCTTTTGGATTGGTGGCACTAAGATCCGAGCCATTCGCGGCTTGGCCAGATTCGACCCGGACTCTGCCTTTCTGGCGGCGCGCCGCGCACTTGCCAACACCGCTTACCACGAACGTGAGCAATACCCCTATCTTCTCATCGAGCTGAATCGGGAGAGGGCGATCCATGCGCTGCTATCCCAGATTGTCCAGGAGCGGTCTACCGCAGTAAGCTGGGCGATTGGTCGAGCCTTGAGCGATGGCTATCTGACCGATGAGTTGAAATCCTGGTTGATGTCGCCTGAAACCAGGCAGCGACTCGCAGCATGTCGCCTCGCCGGATGGATGAAGGATGGAGGTGTTCTCGAAAAAGACCTGCGTTCCAGGCTCGACGATCCGAACGAAGAAGTGGCTCAAGCGGCCCGCGAGGCTCTCGTTCGCTTACGAGATGGGAGGGAGGCATTAAGTCTCGTCGCCGTGATCTCCGAAGAGCGGGACACTGCTCGCCGTTGGGTGCTTCTGGATTGCTTGGTTCGCATCGCCGACCCAGGCGACGACAATCAGCCGCTGCCACCGTGGGGCGAGGGCGTTTGGCAGTGTCTCTCGCCTATCATGCGCAAGCACTTGTGTGATGGGGTGAAGAAACGCCGCAAAGAAATGGCTGCGACGGCGAAGCGGCGAGACCAATAGTGGTCTTGGGGGCTAGGGCGAGTGGCGGTTGGTGGGGCGTGGTGGTTAAGAGGGTGGGGTGTGGCGGTGAAGATGGTGCGCGGTCAGGAGCGAGAAGCGAAAAGGGCTCTGGAGCCGGGTAGTTCTCCGCCCAAACCGTCACGGGTTCGGAACCGCTCCCTAACGGTCGCGGCTCTGCTATGATCGCGGGTGTAAGCCGCTGACTCCTCTGGATGCGCGGGCTCAGTCGGGGAGGGCCTGGACCAGGCGGCGGAAGGCTTCGCCGCGCTCCTCGTAGTTGCTGAACATGTCGTAGCTGGTGCAGGCGGGCGAGAGGACGACTACGTCGCCGGGCGCGGCCAGGCGGCGGGCACGCGCTATGGCATCGGCGAAGTCCTCGGCGAGTTCCAGGCGGAGGCCGGACGAGCCGTCGGTCTGGTGTCGCTGCACCTGGGCATGAATCGCGGGGCCCGTCTGGCCGTAGCACACGACCGCCTTGGCTCCGGCCGCCAGTCGGGCGGCCATGCCGTCGAAGGACATGCCTTTGTCCCCGCCGCCCACCAGCATGACCACCGGGGTGTCGAAGGATTCGAGAGCCAGTTCGGTCGAACCGGGCGTGGTGGACTTCGAGTCGTTGTAGTAGCGGACGCCGGCTCGCTGGGCCACGAACTCCAGGCGGTGTTCGAGGCCGCGGAAGTCGGCCAGACCCTCCCGGATCAGCGCGTCGCCGACCCCAAGTTGGCGAGCGATGGCGATGGCGGCCGCCGCGTTGTCCTGGTTGTGTCGCCCCGGCAGTTGCAGGGCGTCGCGGAAGGCGGGATCGAAGGCGAAACGCACCAGCCGGTCGCCGGCCCCGATTCCTCTCACCTGGTTCGCGAGGGCCTCGTCACCTTCACGAACGAACACGCGCCCTTCGGCGGTCTGGTAGCGGGCGATGTTGAGCTTCGCTGCCGCGTAAGCCTCCATCGTCCCGTGGCGATCGAGGTGGTTGGGCTGGAGGTTGGTGATGACGGCCAGCGGCGGGCTCCAGGAAAGAGCCGCCACGTCATCGAGCTGGAAGCTGGATAGTTCGAGTACCACCACGTCTTGCGGGGATATGCGGGGGAGTTCATCAAGCAGCGACTGCCCGATGTTGCCGCCGACGAAGACCCGCGGAGCGCCCAGGTCGTCATCGGCGTGCCTCAGGATGGCCCCGAGCATGGCGGTGGTGGTGCTCTTGCCTGCCGACCCGGTCACCCCAATGACCCGTCGAGCCGGGCATCGCTCCAGGAACAGGTTCATCTCGCTGGAGAGAGGGATTGATCGGGCGAGGGCCTCGGCCACGAAAGGCGAGCGGTCCTTAGGCACGGCCGGGCTCACGACCAGAAGTTGACAAGCGTCGAGATCGGCCACGTCATGCCCGCCCAGGCGAAACCGGATCGGCAAGCCCTCGAGTTGGCGAACGCTGTCCGCCAGCCTTTCGGCCGGCGCCTGATCGGTGACCGTGACTTGGGCGCCTTGCCCGACCAGCCAACGGGTCACGCCGATGCCGCCCCCGAAGTGCCCCAGGCCCATCACCACGACACGCCAGCCAGTCAGGCTCGGAAGCGCCATGTCGGCCATGCTCCTTATTGCGCGGGGACCGCCGAGGCTGAAGCTTCCGGTTTGTCGGACGATCCCACAGGGGGTGCGGAAGTCGGCTTGAGGTCCAGCTCGGGCGTGGAGGGACGGTACTCGGGGACGGTATCCTGAAGGGCCTCGCGAATCTCGCGGACCGAAGCTGAATCCGCCATGGCCTGCAGCCGGGCGATGCACTCGCAGACGTGGGCGAAATCCTCCGGCCGCTTGCGGATGGTGCCGATCTTGGGATGCGAGGTCTGGCTGGCGTCCTCGCCGCTGATGGAGAGTTCCTCGAAGAGCTTCTCGCCGGGGCGGATGCCGGTGAAACGGATCTCGATATCCTCGTGGGGGCGGAGGCCGCTGAGGGTGATGAGGTCCTCGGCCAGTTGGAGGATCTTGACGGGCTCGCCCATGTCCAGGAGGAAGATCTCGCCGCCCTTGCCCATGGCCCCGGCCTGGAGCACCAGTTGCGAGGCCTCGGGGATGGTCATGAAGTAGCGCACCATGTCGGGGTGGGTGACCATGACGGGCCCCCCGCGGGCGATCTGCTCCTTGAAGATGGGCACCACGCTGCCGCTGCTGCCGAGCACGTTGCCGAAGCGCACGGTGACGAACTCGGTGCGGCTGCCGGTGGCGCTGCTGAGCTGCTGGACGTACATCTCGGCGACGCGCTTGGTGCACCCCATGACGCTGGTGGGGTTGACCGCCTTGTCGGTCGAGATCATGACGAACTTTTCGACGCCCATCTCAGAGACCGCGTCGGCCAGGGCCCGCGTGCCGAGCACGTTGTTCTTAATCGCCTCGCCGGGGTTCCACTCCATCATGGGGACATGCTTGTGGGCCGCGGCGTGGAAGACGGCCGTGGGGCGCTCGGTGCGCAGGATTTGCCGGATGCGTGCGGCATCGCTGATATCGGCCACGTAGGGTACCCGGGACAGCGTGGGGAAGCTGCGTTCGAGTTCCCGGTTGATCTCGAAGAGGGCGTTTTCCATGCGCTCGACGAGCAGCAGTTTGCCGGGCTTGAACCGGGCGATCTGGCGGCACATCTCCGAGCCGATCGAGCCGCCCGCGCCGGTCACCATGACCACCTTGCCGCGGATGTAGTTCCCGATCGCCTGCGTGTCGAGCGTGACCGGCTCGCGGCCCAAGAGGTCCTCGATGTCCACCGGACGGATCTGGCTGACCTGCACCCGGTCCTCGATCACGTCGCTGATGGCCGGGACGGTCCGGAACCGCAGGTTCATGCCGTGGCACAACTCGATCAACCGCCGCACCTGCCGTTGCGAGACACCTTGAAGGGCAATCAGCACCTCGTCCACGGCATGGCGCTCGCAGATCGGGCGGATCTCCTGCGTGGTCCCGAGTACGTCGATGCCGCGGATGCGTCCGCCCTGCTTGCGTTCGTCGTCGTCGAGGAACCCGACCACCTGGTACCGTGCGTCGGGGGAGCGCACCAACTCCCGGAGGATCGAGTCGCCCAGGTCGCCGGCCCCGACGATGACCAGCCGGACCTGCGTTGTCCCGCTGAGCGGCCGCAGCTCCTCATAGTAGAACCGGTACGCGACGCGGGCGGTGGATACGAGGGCGATGGTGAACATCCAATCGAGCAGAAAGACCTGGTTCGGCACCCAGTAGCCTTTGTCCCCCGCCAGCTTGTCCAGCCATAGCCACTGAGTCGCGTAGTAGAGGACCACGCAGATGAAGATGGAGATGTGGCACGCCCGGATGATGGCGAACAGGTCGCGCAGGCCCACGTAGCGCCAGGAGTCGCGGTAGAGTCCGCTGACGCCGAACACCAGGAGCTTGATTGCCAGTGCCAAGGGCAGGTAGGTCAGGTACTCGGCACCCAGCCATGCGCCCCAGTCTCGAAAGTTGTGGGCCAGGCTGAACGAGACCAGGAGGCTGATCGCGAAGACCAGAGCGTGGGCGAGGACTGAAACCCACACGCGCAGGTTGGGCCGCCACTCGCCATTGGATGTCTCGATCCGATCACTCATCATCGTCAACTATCAAACGATCAGCCTGCAGAATCAACCTGCGAGCGCCTGGCCCTGGAACGGGTGTGAGGGGTTGACACCACCGCGTCCGGAGAGCCCATTCTTTCGCTGCATTCCTCCTCCCCCTGGGGCGTGGGGTTCCGAGCACGAGTCGGCGGGATGAGGGGGCTCAGCGTGCGAGCGGCACGGGCGATTCCGTGGTAACCGCCCCCGTCCCGGTCGAGTTATCGATTTCTCCCGTCGCCTCCGGGGGCTCGCCCTGTTCGGCCTGCTGCATGATTTCCAGGAGTCTGAGCCACGGCTGCAGCTTGCGATCCTGGGCCCGCACCCGGTATTCAATGAGCCCGGCGTTGAGGACCGTATCCATGGCTTCGCGGGCGGCATCGGCGTGAATCTTTGCTTCGTCCGGGGTTTGGGCTTCCCGGATGAGCCGCCGGGCCTCATCCACCTGCTGGCGAGCCTCTGCGGCCTGCTGTTTGGCTTCGTCGGCCTGTCGGCGAAGCTGCGCGGCCGGATCGCGCACGGCTGTTGCCAGCGCCCGGGCGAACGGGATCGCCGAGTTCACGTCGCCGCGGCCCCAGGCGGCCATCGCCCGCAAAGCCAGGAACGTGGGATCTCGCGGCTGAGAGCCCACGAACTGGTCCACGACCTGGGCATGCGTCACGTATCCGCGTGGGTCGCCGTAGAGTGTACTCACGTCGCGGAACTGGTTGAACGCTGCCGCGGCCACGGGCAGGCCGGTCGCCTCCGTCTCAACCAACACGGCGAGCAGAGCGTTCAGCGCTTCGGCGAATTGCTGGGTTGCCAGACTCGCGTAGACCACCGCGAGTTGCCGGGGGAGCCGCGACGCCGGGTCGCCCAGAGATGTAGCGGCGGCCAGGGCGAACTGGCTGGACGCCTCCTGGTACCGGCCAGCCTTGAATGCTTCCCGGGCCTGGATCTCATAGACCTCGCCCCGACCGTCCAGGCGGTTCTTGACCAGTTGCTCGAGGGTCAGGCGGGGTACAGGGATGGGCTCAACAGTAGGCGTATCTTCGGCGGCGGCGGTCAGGTCAACCTGGGAATCGGTCTGGGTTCGACGGGCGAGCAGCTCTGGGGCTCCCCAACTGCCCAGCCTTGAGGTATCCGGGTCGAATACCCCCACCCCGCGACTGCCCACTGGGGAGGCACCGCCAAAGGCTGTGTTTTGAACGCGTTTCAGCAGTGTCCCGGGCTTGGCGTGGCTGAGCCAAGGGGCTCGGCCGGTCATGAGGGGTTCCTGGTGGGTCCGGGACGCGAATCGCCCGGGTGAGGGCGAATAGGCGGTCCCGCCGCCCACCCGGGCCGCCGTAGGCCCCACCTGCGGGAGCGCCTGGCCGATCGTCGTCCCCCCGGGGCTCGCCGCCGGCCGCGCAAGAGCGTTCGAATTCCCGCCGCCCAGCGTGCGTGCGACCTGACCGAACCGTGCGTTCAAAGCTCTGCTGGGGGAGGAGATGGACGGCCGATGTGCGTTGGTGCCGCGCTGGGCCAGAGCCGGCGGGACGGCGCACAGGGCAAGCGCTGCTGCCGTGATCGCAACATACCTCGCCCGGCGTCCAATCCACGTCAGTTCTGTCATCGCCGCGTAAGCCTCACTGTAACCATTGGAATCTCCTCGTGGCGACTCCGACGTCCACGGACCCCTTTCAGTGTACGTTAGAGAGAGGGTCCGAATCAAGTTATCGACACCTTGCGGGCCGTGGTCTTAACTACCGTCAGGACATTTTGCGCGGCGGAGGGCCAGGGGCTCGATAACCGGGTTCTGCCGGTGCCGGACTGCGGTTCAACTGGGCTCAGGCGTGCGTGTAGAGCCGGAGGTCACTGGCTGTTGCCGGTGGCGGTGGGCTGGGGTACCTGGATCTGCTCGCGGACCAGTCGCAGGGCCTCCAGGAGTTGGCGGTCGAGGGCGATTTCGAAGCGATCGCTCTCCGGCCCGGCGTCCGGGGCGGTCGAGGTGGCCGCCTGGGTCGTGGTGGGCAGGTTGGACGCCGAGTAGACGGCCATCCAGGAATCGAGCAGGGCGCTCCGCTCCGCGGGGGTCAGGTCGATGATGTGGTCCGGGGTGATGCCCTTACCATGGAGGCGCTCCCCGTTGGGCAGATAGTAATACTCGGTGGTCAGCTTGATGCGGCCGTGGCCATTCTCGATCTGGAGGATCTTCTGCACGGAGCCCTTGCCGAAGGTTCGCTCGCCGACCACCACCGCCACGCGATGATCGCGCAGGGCCCCGGCCAGGATCTCTGAGGCGCTGGCGGAGCCGGCGTTGACCAGCACGGCCATGGGTCTGCGGGGGTAGATGTTGCGGGCATGGGCCCGATAGGGGAAGGCGGGGGTCTCGCGGCCCTTGGTGCTGACGATCAGCCCGTCGGAGATGAAGCGGTCGGCGATCTGGACGACTTCGTCGAGTAATCCCCCGGGGTTGTCACGTACGTCGAGAATGAGGCCGCGAACGTGGTGGTGGTTGTAGAGTTCATCGACTATGGCGAGGAAATCCTCGGCGGTGTGGCCCTCGAAGCTGAGGATGCGCACGTAGCCGATGCGCAGTTCGGGGTCGATGAGATAGTCCCAACTGAAGTCGGCGGTCCGGGCCCAGCCGCGGACGGAGGGCACGTTGACCACGCTGCGGGTGATGGTGACGTCGAAAGGGTCCTCTACGCCGGGGCGTTGGATGGTTAGCCGGACCTGGGTGTCGGGCTGGCCGCTGATCATGCGAACGCATTTGTCGAGGGCCAGGCCGGCGGTCCGAACACCGTCCACCTGCGTGATGCGATCATGGGTCCGCAGTCCCGCGCGGAAGGCCGGGCTGCCCTCGATAGGGCTGACCACCATCAGACCCAGCCCCGGGGTGATGGCGACCTGCACACCGATGCCCGGAAACTGCCCCTGGGTGCGTTTCTCGAACTCTTTGTACTCCTCCTCGGTGAAGTAGGCACTGTAGGGGTCGAGGCTGCTGAGCATGCCGTCGATGGCCCCGCGGAGCAGGTCCTGATCGGCGACCTCTTCCACGTGATGTTTGCGGACCTGCACGCGGACGTCGAGGAGGGGGCTGAAGTTGCTGTAGAGGGCGTCCCGGCGAATTCGGGCCTCGGGGACCTTCCAGAGGAGGACGGCGATGACCGCCCCGACGATCAGCCAGACAATGTTACGTTTGGGCATCGCCGACGAGGACTCCCACGGTGGGCCGAGCAAAGATCGGATTCTGCGGCCCGGGGGCGTTTTTGTCAAGGTTGGTGCGGTTCGGGGCGGCTGCGGGGGCCCCGGTCTGCCCGGCCGGGGTCGGCCCGTTGCACGGGGGCGAGAAACCGCCTATACTCCACCGGTAACGCACTCCGGTTCATCCCGGTACGTTTGCCTTCACCGCCACAGGAGAACAGGAACCATGGCTGCGCCTTACGACGGAAAGTCCATCCTCATTGTGGACGACGACAGTGACATTCTGACCGCGATCGAAGCGGCTTTCAAGGACAGCGGGGCAGTGATCCTGACCGCCGCCGACGGCAACACCGCCACGGTCCTGGCCCAGGAGAAGAATCCGGACCTGATGATCCTCGATGCCATGCTGCCGCAGCGCAGCGGGTTCCTGGTGCTCGAGAAGCTCAAGGCCAAGAAGCCGCGGGGCAGCAAGCCCTACGTGATCATGATTACGGCCAACACGGGCAAGCGCCACCAGGCCTGGGCCGAGAGCCTCGGGGCCGACGGCTACATCAACAAGCCCTTCCGCATGGAACGCCTCGTCCAGTCCGCCGAGGCCCTGCTGGCCAAAGGCTGAGCCCCTGGGCCTCACCGCGGTCGATCGGCTACAATGGAATGATGGCACGGGAGGACTGGGATCATGCCACATCCGACGTACGCCGGGACGGCACTCACCCCGCCGCTGACCGAGCCGGTCACGGCGGAAGAACTCGCGTTGCATCCCGAATGGAACCCCTGTGAACTCGTGCGCGGAAAGGTGGTGCCAATGAGCCCGACGCATCAGCGTCACGGCGAGATCGCCGCTCTGCTCGTGGGCTATCTTTTTGAGTATGTCCGGGCGCGTCAGGCCGGACGCCTGTATACCGCCGAGGCCGGGTTCATTCTGGAGCGCGACCCGGATACGGTGCGGGCGCCGGACGTGATGTTCGTGCGTGCCGAGCGGCTCCCCGCGGAAGACCAGGCGACGGGTTACCTGCCGGTACCGCCTGATCTGGCCGTTGAGATTATCTCGCCCAGCGACAAGTTCGGCGAGGTGATGGCCAAGGCGCACAGCTACCTTGGCGGCGGCGTTGGGCTCGTATGGGTCGTCGATCCGCAGGCAGGGCGCGTTTACGTCTTCGAGCAGGGCAACAAGACTGAGACCCTCAGCTCCGACGACGTGCTCAAGGGCGGCGACGTTCTGCCGGGGTTCGAGCTTCCTTTGAAACAGCTTTTCACGGGCTGATCCGCCGGGAATGGAAGTATGAGCAGCTCACGCGTGGCCATCGTGCGGACGTCGCCGCGGACCGTCCTGGCGGATTACCACCGGGTCATGAACCTGGCCGGCTACCGCGAGGTCGTCGATCCGCGGGCGGACACCGCGCTCAAGATCAATATCTCCTGGCACTTTTTTTATCCCGGTTCGAGCACGACGCCCTGGCAGCTCGAAGGCGTCATCCGGGCGATGAAGCGCGACGGGTACGACCCCGGCCTGATCCACGGCTGCCATAACCGCACGGTGGTCATCGACGCCCACCTCGGCGAGCGCGAGAACAAGCAGGTCAACGTGACCCAGGCCCACGGTCTGCGCAACGTGCACCTCTACGAGGGCGAGGAGTGGGTCAACGTCCGCGACGCGGTCGGCGACCTGGCCCGCGACTTCCTCTGCCTTAACGAGGTTTACCCCAAGGGTTTTTCCATCCCCCGGCGGTTCATCGGCGAGAACATCATCCACCTGCCGACGGTCAAAACCCACGTGTTCACCACGACGACCGGGGCGATGAAGAACGCCTTCGGCGGGCTGCTCAACGAGCACCGGCACTGGACGCACCCGGTGATCCACGAGACGCTCGTCGATCTGCTGATGATCCAGAAGAAGATCCATCGGGGCCTGTTCGCGGTGATGGACGGCACGTTCGTCGGCGACGGGCCCGGGCCGCGCTGCATGGTGCCGCACGTCAAGAACGTGCTGCTCGCCTCGGCCGACCAGGTGGCCATCGACGCGATGGCCGCCAAACTCATGGGCTTCGACCCACTCAAGGACTGCAAGTACATCCGCCTGGCCCACGAGCGCGGGCTGGGCTGCGGCGACGTGCGCGATATCGAGATCGTCGGCGATGCCGATGCGGCCGCGGAGAACTGGCACTTCGACGGGCCGTTCAAGAAGATGACTTTTGCCAGCAGCATGCAGCACAAGATTTACTGGGGCAAGCTCAAGACGGCCCTCGAATGGTCGCTCAAGACCTGGCTGGCCCCCTGGGCCTACATCGCCAGCGTGCTCTACCACGACGTGTACTGGTACCCGCGTAACAGTCGCAGCCGCATGAAGCAGATCCTGGCCGGCGACTGGGGCCGCCTCTTCCAGAACTGGGAGCAACTCACCCCCGACGACGCCGGCTGGCCCGACGTCGGCGCCCAACCCGCCCGCATGGACCGCAACACCCTGCAACTCATCGGCCAAGCCACCCGCATCCTCGGCACCTGCATCCTCGAAGCCCCCGAAACCGCCCGCCTCCGCCGACGCCGACATGTGGCCTCCACATGATGGCCACGGCGGCATGGATGCCACAAGCGGTAACCGCCGGGTATCGTGCATGATGCTGATCAGCGCGGGCGTATGAATAGGGTGCACCTCGCTGGCCGCGTGGCTCCCGGGGCAAAATGGCGAATGCCCAAGGCCCAATGACCAATCAATGACCAAGCCCGAAGCCAGAGCGCCAACCGCGAGCGGGGACGTTCGTCATGGGTCATTCGGACTTCATGGGTCATCGGGGCTTCGCCATGGGTCATTTCGCCCGCGGATGGCGAGTTACGCGCATATGAATACGGGTTTGTGACAACTGGGCGGGCGGGATGCGCGTTCTTCCGGTCCCGATAGGGGCCGAGGGCTGTAGCCATGGGTGGAGGTCGCCGCAGGCGAACGGAACCCGTGGAAGCAGTATGCGTTGAAGAGGCCCGCCCCGGTAGGGGCGGAGGATGGAGCTGGCATACTGACTCATTCGCGGCCAATTGCCCGGACGGAGCGCCGTGTGCGCGGTCTCCTCCGCCCCTGCCAGGGCGGGGGGAGGAAAAGGTGGATCTCGTTTCCACGGGTTGCGCGTCGGCCGGCTGCGCCGTCGCGACGCTCCACCCGTGGCTACCGGCCATCGCTCCCACGGAGCGAAAGATTCTGTCACCGCTCCCATGGACGCCTCAGGGCACCCGCCGTTGAGGGCGGGAGGGGGATGGTTCCTGCCCGGTCGGACAACACAGCCCAAGCGTGCAAAGGCTGCTGGTTCCTCTGCGTCCCGCGGGAAGAGAATCCGCGATGCCTCCTACTCCTCTACAATCGCTGAAACACGGATATGACATCACTCTGAACGTCTGCGTCGCCATCGCTTGGGGTGTTACCAGTTATCCGCACAGTCAACGTCGCAACGATCTGGTTGCCTGCGAAACTGCCTTGAATGAGTACGAGGGCCTGACCGCCATGGCTTTGGCTCCCGTTCTCGTGATAGGTCAGTGTACCAATGCCGCCCGCAATGAAGCTCCCATCCGCGTTCACGCCGCCATAGAATTCCCACGTTTCGGCTTGGAATGTTGCAGTAATCGTTAGCCGTCCATTTTGCTGAACAAACGCCCAGGATTCCTCCGGATCTATGGTGGCCGGATCACAATCTCCGCCTTGCATGGTGTGTCCCTCACAGATGACGCATGATGTTCGCACGGCCGTTATGCGGCGGTACACCCCACTGAACGTGTTTCCTGTTGCATCACCTGCTCCGATATTGATCACATCGCTGATGGTCAGGCAATCAGGCACGGGTTGGTACATGCCGCCACACTGCATACCGCTACACAGAAGCACGCTTAAGAGGATTACGCTGCAAGCCAGTTTCATCATACGAGCCCATCCTTCCGCTATGAGAACCAGTTGGCCACTATCAACTCGCCTTGGACCAAAAGAAGGGATCAGAGTCCATGCATTTAACTTCTGCGTCTTCATCGGCCGAGTCGTCGAGGCGTGGACGCCGCTTGTTTCTGCCCAACGCCAGCGTTGTGCTCTCGGCTCATGTGTGCGTCAGCGATTGTACCGTGTCGCCCGCGGGGAGGGAAGGGCCTACCGGGCAGCCACAGCTCGCCGGGAGTGCCCCGGGGACGCAGCTCGTATTCCGGGCGACCCTCCTCGGCTCGGAGTGGCGGGTCAGGGCGGGGGAGGCGGAGGAGACCACGGGGGCGTGTTCCCGGTTGAACGAAAGAGGTTGAACCGCAGAGGGCGGAGAGGGCCGCGGAGGAGGGGCGAGGGTCCGGGGCTGCCGAGGTGTGGGGTTGACGATGCCCGAGGGCTTGGTTCGTGAATGGTTCCGGGGAGTGTTCGCGGCCGCGGTCGAGGTGTCGGGCTTGGGGCTTGGTTTTTAACGCCAACGGCGTTCAATAACGCAGCCCAGGATCGCGCAGCGCACCCTGGGTGATGAGACCCACCACGATACGGCAATCCCTGAAAGTGTTTTATCGCCCCGGCCGTCCTGGCACCCCGCCGAAGAGGCATGCAACCCTTGCAGGGTTGAGATACGGTGGTGGGCGTCGTTGCCCCGAGGTGCGCTGCGCGACCCCGGGCTGTGATCTGGAACCGCGTTGCGGTTCGGGGCATCGACGCCTACTTCCTCGCGAGAAGCGCCGGACTTCGTCCCGGCTTTGTCCGCAAGGAACGCCGGGTCTGCGTGCCCACCCTTCTCCCGCAAAGCGCCGGGATAAACCCGGCGGCTCGCCAAGGACAGAGCCGGCGGCTCGCCTTTTCTATTACGGGCTCCACGCCAGTTCTGTTACGGCCCCCAGGCCAGCGGCGGGGCGGTGTTGATGTGCTCGGGCGGCGTGGGGGGGCGACTGCCGGGGCTCAGGATGACGGCCAGATCCAGCTCGCCGGAGTCGGGGGCCAGCGCGTGGAACGCGGCCATCACCGTGCCCGGATTGGGCGAATCCCATTCGTTCCTGGGCTTGGCCGTGTCGATCAGTGTCCAGGTCGGCTCGGCCGGCAGGAGGATGCGCAGGGTGAGCGAGGCGTCGCCTTGCCGCAGGACCAGGGAGCGGTCGCCGGCTTCGGAGGGCTTGCCGGGAGTGACCATGCCCCAGCGCACGGAACTGCCGGGCGTCAGACCGGTCAGCCGGTCGCGCACCAGCACCTCGCCGCTGGGCAGCAGGGCCACGCCGCGGTGCACGGCCTCGGCCTGGCCAGCGTAGACCGGGCTCAGATCGACGACCGTATGGGGAAAAGCGGGCTTATCGGAGAAGCGCACCAACTCCGTGTTCCCGGCGGCCATCTGCAACGCATCATCGATCACCAGGGTGTTATGGCTGTGGTTATTCTGCCGAAAGACGCGCCAGCGGTCCGAGTCCTGGGCGTTGCTCCAGAATTGCATGCCGCGCGATTCGATCCGGTGGTAGCCCTCGGCACCGAGATCGACCGCCCAGCGCACGCCGTCGGCATCGAGTACGAACGAGCCGGCGTCCATCTGCCCGTGCGGCCCGGCGGGTGAGCCGGCCTTGACGCCCACAAAGACGGCGGCGGGATCATCCCAACTGGTGCGATGCAGGGCGATCGGCACCTTGCCTTCGCTGGTCCAGTGCAGAGGCATCCGCGGCGGGGCGGCGGTTGCCGACGGCTGCATCCACAGCAGCAGGAGAGGCCAAAAGCGGTTGGCGGCCGAGTCGGCATTCGGGCGTGCCGCCAGCGCCCGCTCCATCGGCCGCCGGTCGCCGAGCAGCCAGTCGGGGCGGTGGTAGCGGGCGGCGAACCAATGCACGGCCTCCTCGCAGCCGCGGCCGGAGCCGCCGTCGGCGTAGTTGAAGTACAACCCGGACGGGCCCGTGGCCAACGCCGGATACTGGCCCGTCTGATCGAACCCGGGGGCGCGGTCGAGCCCGAAGCTGCTGCCCAGGGCGGATTCCAGCATGGCGATCAGCAGCACGTTGTACGTGGTGCCGTAGGACCAGTAGCCCGGGCCCTCGGGGTAGCTGCCCTTCGGAGCGTACATGGCCATCGAGACGGTGACGTTCTCGAGGGCCCGCGCGACGGTGCGAACGGCGGCGTCGCCATCGTCTTCCGCCACGGCCAGGGCCCCGGCGACCATACCGGCATGGCAGACCTGGCCCCAGTTGTTGCCCGCCCGCGTCCAGCGGTGATGTGCGGTATCGAGAGGTACGCGAACACCCTTTTCGAGAATCGCCTGCCGCACGGCCGTGCGCGTCGGACCATCCAGTTGTGCATACAGCCAGTCGTAACCGATCGCCATCGCGAAGGTCATCTCGGCCACGTCCAGGAAATGGCTGGGGTTCCAATCGGAAAACGCGGCGATCGCCAACATCTCCTGTGCGGCCCGATCGGCGTAGGCCTGACGCCCGGTCAGATGATGGGCCATCGCCAGGGTGATCAGCCGCCGCACGGCCCGTCGCGATTGCCCCAGCAGCCGGCGACCCTCCTGGATCCGTTCGATCGGCTTGGCGGGCAGCATCGCGTCCGCATCCTGCAACACCGTGCGAGCCACCTCGCGCATGGCCGGGCTGCTCTCCGCCCGCTCACGCAGCTTCGGGATATCCGCCGGCCTCATCAGCAGACGCGGCCGCGGCAGTTCCGCTCCGGTGATCCGTTCGCGCAGGGCCGCTTCACTGACCTTCGGGGGGTACCCCGCCTCATCCGCCGCCTCGGCGAGCCGGGCGCCGGCAAACGAGACGACGAACAGGTTCGCTGCCAGGATCAGGCCGACAGCATGACCGGAACGATTTCGGATCTGTGACATCGGGAGTCTCCATTCGCGGGCTGTGACCGCCATGGGAGCGGGTGAGAAGCCATCGGAAGAGGGACAGTCCCTGGGCTTCTCACACACGCTCTCAGGCTGGATGAAAACCATCCCCCGGCCGAACAGGCTCGGCCCGACGAGTTGCCCACCAAGTTAATCCGGACCGACCGGGGCGTCCAGCTTTTTGTTCATCATCTTCCGATCCGGCGGGGTATGGAACAAAAGAGTGCAAAGAAAGCACAGAGGATGGACTGGTGGGGGACTTCTATTCCATCTTATCTGCGTCCATCGGTGTGATCTGTGGGCGGACAAGAGAGTGAGCCCACAGATCACCCAGCGCAGGCGTTGCCCGCAACCCAAAGAGTCGTGAACCGCCGATCCGGCTCCGCCTCGCTACGCCGTGACGAGTGAACGCGGATCCGGCTCCGCTTGGCTTCGCCGTGACGAGTGAACGCCGATAAGAGGGCGGCCGATCCGGCTTCCAGGCTACTTCCTACCTTCGTGCTCTTCGTGTACTTCGTGGTTCAATTCGTGCGCACCACGAAGAGCACGAAGAACACGAAGAATACGAAGAGGTCGCATGACTCATTGCCAGACAAGCAGGTAGAATAGGCCTACTCTCGGCCTCATGAAATAGTCCTCTCCGCTGAAGAAGGAATAAACGGTTAGCAGTGCAGATGGACGCAGATGAGAGATTCCCGGCCTTGGGGGTTTTCATGGACTTCTTGTTGTTTCTTGGATAGAGCACAAGATGGATACTCGTGGAACGCCGATGCGATCCCTGATGATCTCGGCGGCTGGAGACAAGAGGTTGAACCGCAGAGGGCGCGGAGGGTCGCGGAGAATCGAGAACAAACAGGAACGCAGGCGCGGGGAAGATTCGACAGGGGGATTTGGCCACCTCCGAGTCACGGGCTTGATTCAGGGGGCGAGCTCAGTCTATTCTGGCGGTCTGCACCGGCGAGACGCCGGTGGCACACTGGCGGTCTGCACCGGCGAGACGCCGGTGGCACACCGGTTCCGGCGAGATGCCGGCGACACACCGGTTCCGGCGAGATGCCGGTGACACACCGGTTGCCTGCACCGGTTGCGGCACGAGGCCGCCAACAACAATGAGGAGGATGGTGATGAGCGGTCGGAGCATGTGCGGCCTTGCGGCGGCGGGGGTGGTATGCGGCTGGCTGGTGATGGCGGTGGGTGGTGAGGATGCGGCGACGGGCCAGGCCGCGGAGCCGCCGCGGGAGTTCAAGGGGCTGCCGCTGGTTTTCGTCGAGGACTTCGAGCAGACCCGCTCGCTGCTTCGCTGGGAGCCGACCGACGACCAGGCTTGGCGGCTGGCGATGGACGGCGAGCGGGCCGTCTACGCCCAGTACAAGATGAGCGACTACCAACCCCCGGTACGTTCGCCGCTCAACGTCTCGCTGCTCAAGGACGTGTACGTGTCGGACTTCGTGCTGGATGCGTGGGTGCGGTCGACGCGTGACAGTGGTGCCCACCGGGACATGTGTCTGTTCTTCGGCCACCAGAGCGCCCAGCGGTTTTATTACGTGCACTTCGGGGCCAAGGCCGACCCGGTCTCGCACATGATCCACCGGGTGGACGCCAAGCCGCGCGAGCCGATCGCCACGAAGCCATCGGCCGGCTGTGCCTGGACGGGCGATCGCTACCACCACCTGCGGGTGATCCGCGACGTGGCCAAAGGGACGATCACGGCCTACTTCGATGACATGGAGACGCCCGCGCTGGCCGCGGAGGACAAGACGTTTGCCTGGGGCCGTATCGGGCTGGGCTCGTTCGACGACACGGGCCAGTTCGACCGCGTGATCCTCTGGGGGCGCAAGATCGACCCGCCGACCACTCGCCCGGCGGGACCGTCCGGTTCGTAGGTTCAGGACCGGATAAACCCCGCCGCTCGCTTGCCGGGGCGGTGTGGCCGCGGTTACAGTGGGCGTCCTCGTTGGCTCTTATGTGTGAGGTCACCATGAATCGATTGAATTGGAGTATCGCAATGGGCGTTTTGGCCGTGTCGGCCGTCAACGTGGTCCTGGCTGCCGAGCCTGCCGGGCGATGGTCGGTGGAGAAGGCCCGGGAGTGGCATCAGGCCAGGGGCTGGCTGGTGGGTTGCAACTATATCCCGGCCACGGCGATCAACCAGCTCGAGATGTGGCAGGCGGACACGTTCGATATCGAGACCATCGACCGCGAG
>CAZEEJ010000089.1:0-21245 GCA_964511155.1 uncultured Planctomycetales bacterium
AGAAGTTCCACCGGATCTGCGTGCCGGCCAGGACCGTCGGGGAGCCCATCGTGGGCACGCCGGGCGGCGTGGCCGTGAAGGTAATGTCATCCCAGTAGCCTTCGTTCGCCGAGGTGACGCCGAGGCCCAGGGTGATCCGGCCGATACCCCAGTTGAAGAAGTCGGGGTCGAGGGCCGGGGTGACCGTCTTGGCTCCCGCCCGGTCCGTCACCCGCAAGGTGATGGTACCGCCGGGGTTGGCGCCCGGGGCGCCAGGCATAATGGTGGTCTGGAAGAGGACCCAGGTCCCTTCGCAGTCCGTGTTGACGTCACGGGCTCCGATGGAGGTGTAGGTGCTGGCCCATCCGCAGCAGAGGTAGCGGTAGTAGTAGTCGCCAGCACCGATGTTCGAGGCCAGGCAGTTGTCGAGGATGAAGCCGGCGGTACCACCGGTTTCGCGCAACGACAGAGCCTGCCGATACTGCCATCCGCAGGTGCCGCTCTTCCATCCGCCCTTGCCGTCCCAGAAGTAGCCGGCCGCGACACCCTGGGCAAACGGCCGGGTGAAGGTCTTGTACATCTGGTCAGCCTCGCCGGCGGCCACGAAGGCAGCCCCGGCTCCGGTCAGCCCGCCACGGTTGGCGGCCGTGCTGTAGGCGAAACCCGCGACCTGCTGAGTCCAGTTGTTCAGGTTGCCGTTGAACCCGTCACTGAACACCGTGGTCGGTGCCGGCGGCGCCGGCGGCGTGGTCACGCTGGCCGGGGAGCTGTACGCGGAGTAGTTCGGAACCGCATCCTTGGCCCGCACCGTGTAGCTGTGTGTGGTATTCGCCGTGGCCGAGTTGTCCGTGTAGCTCGCTCCGGTGCTGGAGCCGATGACCGTGCCATCCCGTCGGATGTCGTACCCGGTCACCCCGACGTTGTCCGTCGAGGCCGTCCAGGTCAATTGCACCGTGGTCGGGCCGGTAGCGTTGCCTGCCAGCCCGGTCGGCGTGCTCGGCGCCTGGGTGTCCGACGGGGTCAGACTGAAGTTTTTGGTCGTAGTCGATCCCGCCGTGATGCTGACACTGGCGCTGGTGTTATTGAAACTGGTCTTGCTCACCGTTGCGGTGTACGTGCCTGCCGCAATGTTGTTGATGGTGTAGACGCCGGATGAGTTCGTCGTCGTGCTGCCGGCACTGCCCAGAGACACGGTTGCCCCGCTGACCGCAGCCCCGGTCGAAGCGTTGGTCACGGTGCCGGTCAGGTTGCCGTTGGCGGCGGTGACGGTGATGGTCCAGGTGATCTCCGGCCCGAACCAAGTCACCCCCTCGCGCACCAGTCGGAACTTCTCGACGTACGTGCCCGGCGCGGTCGGAGCCTTCAGAATGAAGGTGAAACGGCCCGTCCCGTCGGTCGTGACCGCCGACTGGTCGACGTCGGTCGGCCGATTGCAGCCGGGGTTGGAGAGATCCGCACAGGACCAGTTCGGCAGGTTGCAGAAGGGGCTGCTGCGGTCCTGCGGGCTGGAGGTTCCCAGCCTGGTCTGGCAGTGAGCCCAGGTGCTGGTCCCCTTGTTCACGAACTCCGCCCAGACGATCGCCGTCGTGCCCGCCACCATGCTGGAGGGGTACGATTGAGCCTTGTAGGTGGCGTCCCAGGCCGGCGTCGGGTTCGTGCCGGTCACGAGGTTCATGTACGTGCTCCAGGGCAGCGGCCCCGGGCAGGCGGTGCTCGCCCCGGACGTCTCATTGTGCCCGATGACGTAGGTCCGCGTTTTCGGGATGCCGTACACGTTGCAGAAATGTCGGCAGACCGCCGCGGAGTTCACCAGCATGGGGGCGCTCGAGGATGTCGGCCAGGGGTTGCTTGGCGTGGCCTCGTGCTCGATGCCGATCGACCGCGAGTTCCAGTTTCCGCAGTGCCACGCCCGGTGGGCAATGCGCACCATCTGCGTCAACTCACCGTCGCTCTTGCGGATCACGAAATGGGCACTGGCCTGGGCATTGCAGTTCTTGAACCAGGAGATGGCTCCCGCGTAGGTGCCCACCCCGACCCAATGGTTGACCCAGCGGTCGATGGCGGTACCGCCGCGGCTGGTCCCATAGTTGCAGGAGGCCGCCGGGTTCCAGATCGCCGGGCCGTAATCCGTCGACTCGACCGCCTGGTCGTCGTCCGACTCGATCAGGGACAGGTCGATGGACTCGGCAGCCAACTCGATTGCCATGTCCAGGTTGTTGCTCGCACTGGCTCCCTCGGCCAAGACTTGGTAGTAAGCCTGGGCCTGCTTCGCCTGGAGCTCCGGGTTCAGGCCACTGAAGAGCTTGAGGGCTTCCCAATAGTCTTCGAGCGCCTGCGGCTGTCCGACGGTGTCCTCGGCGTACTTGGCGATCACCGCCGCCCCGCCGAAGATGTTGGCGAGCGGGTCGGTGATGAGCTGCTCGACCGAGTAGCCGGTCAGCTTGGCCGCGTCGATAAGCGTCTGGCTGTCACTGTTGTCCACCAGGTGCATGATGCCATAGCCGTAGTCGACAGTCGGCCCGGCGTGCACCCAGCGGGACTCGACGAAGGCCACGGCCTTGAGAATGGCCGCGGGCACGCCGGATTGTGCGGCCGCGTCCTCGAAGGCGGCCTCCAGGGTCGCTTGATCAGGATGTTCACCTGCCAAAGCCACGGCCTCGGTCTCGATGTGCGGGGCGTGGGCCAGCGCCAGGGCAGGAAGCATGGCCAGCACGCTGCAGGCCAGCACTCCCACCAAGGCCAGCGGACTCCTTCCAGCTTTGCTCATTCCCATTGCTTAGAACCTCCACAAAATGCGGGGGTCAGCCACAACTTTCCAGACGCCGCATCCTGCTCCGTCCGCGACGGAGCCGCTGCTACTGCGCGCGCAGTATCTCCCCGTCAGGATGCGAGTACGCCAACTGGTCCTCCTGACCCGTTCACGTTGCGGCTTAGCCCCAAAGTTTTCATCACGCGACTCAAAATATGTGTCACCCCCGCACGCGAGAGTGTCCCCACGCTCCTATCCTACTGCGCCTGGCTGCCGATGACAAGAGTAAATGTCGCTTTTTCAATCCACCGCCCCCGCGACGCACTGGAGCCGTCTGCCGGCTTGACCTCGGATACCGGAAGAGCTCCTCTGCTCCCGTTACGGGCATGACGGGGCGGAACGATTCAGGTGGTTCCGGATCGCCACCAAGTCGAGGACATTGACCGCCCCGTCGGCGTTCACGTCCATTCTGAAGGTGCCCGGACCGACAGCTCCGTTCAATGCGTTCCGTGCCTGCACGAGGTCGAGAATGTCAACATTTCCATCGTTTGTAGCGTCCCCACACAGCCAGCGGAAGCAGAGTGAGCCGACCACCGGCTGCCCGTCCACGCCGTAGATCCCCGGAAACGTCACCTGCAGGGCCGTTCCGTCGGCTACCCCTGCTACGCCCACAATCAGCTCTTGCCCATTGACGTCCAGATGAGTCACCGTGCCGCTCGACAACTGTACGCCCGCCTCATCGAGGCCGCCGGCCCCCTGGAGGGCGGCATCGAAAGTCACCAGGATCTGTGAGGCTGAAGATCTACGGCATTCTACCGATGTAGCGCCAAAGGCATCCAGGTCAAACACGCCCGCACTGCCGTGCGTGAACCGCGAGACCGCCGCCACCAACGTCGGAGCGGGCGACTGCGCTGGCGTCACGTCGATCGTCCAGACCACTTCGGGGCCGAAGTGGAACGAGCCTTCACGCCACAGCCGGTATCGCTCAACATAGGTACCCGGCTGAGCCGGTGCTTGCAGCGTGAACGTAAACCGACCGACCTGCCCCGGGCGGACTTGCCAGGTGTCGGCGCCCGTCGGCTGCGTGCAATCAGCCCACTCCGACGTCAGGCAGAACGGGCTGACCCTGCCGGGCGGCCCCGAAGTCGCCAGGTGGACCTCGCTGCGGTACCACGACTGCGTCCCCTGATTGGTGAACTCTACCCAGGCCAGCACCGCCGAGCCTGCGGTCATCGAAACGGGAAACGACTCGGCCTGATGCCAGGCGTCCCAGTCCGGCGGTGGGAGGATGCCGCGCACCTGGGCGATGTAGTAGTCCCAATCCCAGCCCGCTCCCGGATCCGATGCCGGGCCGCAACCCCACGCGACGAGATTCTGGTGTCCGACGATGCCCGGAGCACTCGTTCGCTTTTCCTGGGGGATGGACCACCGGTCGCACACGTCGCGGGTCAACGCTGCGGAAGCGTCGTACAGGACCTGCGGGTGAGCAGGCGAGGCACTGTAACCTTCGTGCTGGATCCCGACCGAGCGTTCGTCGTAGCAGCTCGCGTGCCGTGCGACCTGCGCCTCGGATACCATCTGCCAGATGGTGCCCAACTCACTGACGACATAATGGGCGCTCGCGCCGGATGCACAATTCTGGTACCACGCCCGAACGCCCGCCGCGGTCCCCTCGGCCATGTGGATGACCACGGCATCCTTGGTCGTCGTCGTGTTCGCGTAGTTGCAGGCGGCCGCGGCATCCCAGATCGCCGAGACGTAATCAACCGTCTGGACACCCGCGGCGCCCGGGTTCACGGTCTCCGGCGTCGGGCTGAGCACTCGCGGCGAAAGCTCGAAGGTCTCGCCGGTCGAGTTGGTCAGCCGGAAACCCCGGACCAGCCTTTCGCGGGCTTGCCAGGCGAACAACCGACTGCTTACATCATCCAGCCCCGCATAGCGCTCCACCACGGGCATCCACGCCTCAAGCCCCGCATCCCGGTCGAGGCCCTCGATCCGCGCATACGCGTCCAGCACCGCGGCCGCTCCACGGATGTTCAGGCGAGGGTCACGCACGAGATCGTCGCGGTGCACACCCGTCAGCATGGCCGCGGCCAACAGGGAATCGCCTCCCATGGCGTTCTCGCGAAGGGCCATGATCCCATAACCGCGTTCGATGGTCGGGGCAGCGCCGCGATCCTCAAACGCGCTGCCCATGAGTCCGAGAACCAGTAGCCACTCGGACGGCACGTCGAACTCGGCAGCCGCCTGGTTGATGATCCCCCCCAGACGGGTCCGGGCAGAATCGGTTTCCGGCATCGCATCCCCGGGCACCGTCAGTCGGGCGAGGTCACACTGCTGCGTCTGCCCGCTACTTAGAATCGGGGCTGTCAGTGCCGCACCCACTACCATGATCGCGCGAGCAACAAGGCTGTTCATCATGTACCTCACGCTCACATTTCGCAGATCGATATGTCATTCCGCAGTGCAGGGCCGTCTGGACCGTCCCACCGTGGTCCGCCCTCTGTCTGCCGGATCACCACAAGTCTACACCAGGACGCACCGGCAAGCCAGCGGCCGGGGGGGCGCGATGCTCGGGCGGCGGGGGGGGGCATGGGTCGGTACTCCGACCCGTGGTCGGATCGGCACAGGCCACGGGCCTGAGTACAGGCCCATGCCACCCAGCCGCAGTTGCCGAGAGCGA
This sequence comes from uncultured Planctomycetales bacterium, assembly GCA_964511155.1. Lineage (GTDB taxonomy): Bacteria > Planctomycetota > Phycisphaerae > UBA1845 > PWPN01 > JAAYDF01. The sequence continues at coordinate 5,412 of CAZEEJ010000089.1, forward strand.
CCCGTGCAGTATCATGCGGCTCGTGGTTGTCTTTGACTGGCGGCCCGGGGACCGGCCCGGTGATGTCGATGACCCTGCCGCTTGCATGGGAGGCGCTCGTGCGACGACTTAGCCTTGGCTCCTGCGCTCTGCTGATGCTCTTCCTCCTGTCGGGCTGTCGAACGACTTTGCGCGATGGTGCCCCCCCCATTCCACCGGGTGTTCGGATCGACGCCGACTTTCCCGGCGGCAACATCCTCGTCGAGGCGGTCGACGAGGATCGCGTGCGGCTGCGTCAGGATCCCCGCGACACGACGCAATGGTGGTTCTACTGGTACTTCCGCGTGCGCGGCGCGGCCGGGCGGACCCTGACCTTCGACTTCACGGATGGCAACCCGATCGGAGTCCGCGGGCCGGCCGTCAGTACCGATGGAGGACACAACTGGACCTGGCTCGGTGCCGAATCGGTCGAAGGTGCGTCGTTTGCCTACACGTTCCGCCCGGGGGAGAACGACGTCCGCTTCGCCTTCACGGTTCCCTACCTCGAAGCGGATCTGCGGGCCTTCCTCGATTCCCATCTGCGGCCCTTTCGGCGGACGCAACGAGGGCATCCGCATCTTCGCATCGACCAGCTCTGCCTGAGCCGGAAAGGCCGACCGGTCGAGTCGCTGCACGTCGGCCGGCTGGACGGCCAAGCCCCCTACCGCGTACTGCTCGCCGCCCGCCATCACGCTTGTGAAACGATGGCCAGCTTCACGCTCGAGGGCCTCATCCACAGCGTGCTCACTGACGCCGATCTGGCCTGGCTGCGCGAGCACGTCGAGTTCTTCATCGTGCCGTTCGCGGATAAGGATGGTGTCGAGGACGGCGACCAGGGCAAGCTGCGCGCCCCGCACGACCATAACCGCGACTACGCAGGCGACAGCATCTACCCCGAGGTCCGAGCCCTGCGGGAGCGTATCCCCGCGTGGTCCAACGGCCGGCTGCGGCTTGCCCTGGACATGCACTGCCCCTACATTCGCGGCTGGCGCAACGAGGTGGTGTTCTTCGTCGGGCAGGCGAACGAGCGGCTGTGGCAACGGCTCACCGTGTTCTCGGAGATGCTCGAATCGTTGCCGCCCGCCGGCTTGCCGTATCGAGCCAGTGATAACCTGCCCTTCGGCAAGGAGTGGAATACCGCCGAGCGACGTGGAGAGGGCAAATCAAACGGTGCCTGGGCCGGCGAAATCCCCGACATCGACTTCGCCTCCACGGTCGAGATCCCCTACGCCAATGCCTCCGGCGTCGCGGTCACCGCAGAATCCGCCCGAGCTTTCGGCCGTGACCTTGCCCTGGCCATGCAACGCTTCCTGCAGACGTTATCCCGATAGACACGGGCTGCCCCCTCTCGCTTGGCCCAATTCCTCTTCGCTTTTTTTTGTTCTTCACCTTGCCCAGGAAGCGCTTCGACCTACTGTGCTGCTCTTTGCAACGCGAGCCAGGTTGTCCATCTATGATCGGCGTCCATCGGCGGTTCCACACTCCTTCGGTTGCGGGGGAGCCTCCGCTGTGGTTCCGTCTCGATTCTTGACCGTACAGCGATCGAGGTCCGGTGGCTTGTCCGGCCGAGACAGATCGTCGATAATCCACCTCCCCGCCGGGGTGTACCCGGTCGAGGCCGAGAAGTGAGCTCACCTGTTGGCATACCTGGCAGAGGATTTACACATGAGTCAGGACAACGACACCCGTGCGTCGCGTCGCGAGTTCCTCAGCACCTCCGGTCGGATCGCCGCGGCGTCGGCGCTCGGGTTGGTGGCCGTGCCTGCCGTCCACGCGGCGGAGAACAATACCATCAAGGTTGCCCTCATCGGATGCGGCGGACGGGGCACCGGGGCGGTGGTCAATGCTCTCTCCACCAAGAGCGGCCCGACGGAGCTGGTGGCCATGGCCGACGTGTTCGATCATCGGCTTGAAGCCAGCCTCAAAGGGCTCTCGACGCGGCTTGGCAAGCAGGTCAACGTCCCGAAGGACCGCCAGTTCATCGGATTCGATGCCTACAAGAAGGCCATTGACTGCCTGGGCGGTTCGGGAGTGGCCATACTGGCCACGCCTCCGGGCTTCCGGCCGCTGCACTTCGAATATGCGGTTGGCAAGGGCTGCCACGTGTTTCTGGAGAAGGCCCACGCGGTCGATGGACCAGGGGTTCGTCGGGTGCTCAAGACGGGCATTGAGGCGACCAGGAAGAACCTGAAGGTCGCCGGCGGGCTGATGAGCCGCCATTACACGCCGCTGGCCGAGGCGGTACGCCGCATCCACGACGGCCTCATCGGCGAGGTCATCACCTGCTGGGCGTACCGCGAGCATGGCCCCGTCGGTTTCACCCCGAAACCGGCGGACGCAACCGAAGTGGCCCACCAGATCCGCAACTTCCACAACTTCAACTGGCTGGGCGGCAGTTTCATCCTGGACTGGCTGATTCACAACATCGACATCTGCTGCTGGGCCAAGGATGCTTGGCCGGTGTCCGCCCAGGGTCAGGGCGGGCGGCAGGTGCGCACGGTGCCGGATCAGATGTTCGACCACTATGCCGTCGAGTACTCGTTCCCCGACGGTACGCGGATGTTCGCCCAGGCGCGGCACATGCCCGATTGCTGGGGCTTCTGGGGCGACGTGATTCACGGAGCGAAGGGCACCGCCGTGATGGGCGAAGGCGTCCCCGACCCGCTCATCTACAAGGGACACAAGCCAACGGAAGCCAACATCATCTGGCGTTACGAGCACCAGAAGGACGATCCCTACCAGGTCGAGCACGACCGGCTGTTCGAGGCCATCCGGGCGGACAAGCCATACAGCGAGACCGAGCGTTGCGCCTATGCCAGCCTGGCCGGTATCCTCGGGCGCATGGCCGCCGAATCGGGCCAGGAGGTCACCTGGGAGCAGGCCCTTGGCTCGGAGCTGGTGCTTGCCCCGGGGCTGGAGAACCTCACCATGGACTCCGCCCCGCCGGTCGCGCCCGATGCCGAAGGCCGGTACCCGGTCGGAATGCCCGGCGTTACCAAGGCCTTCTGAGCCACAGCATGGCGGCGCGCTTCGTAGCGGCCGCCGCCTCTGGCGGCCGCCGGGCGGCGATCGCGCTTCACGCACCGGTCGCCACGGCTCGGCTGAGCTCGCCGAAGTCAGGGGGCGGCCGCTACCGGAGAGCGCCGTCCATCGCCGTCCTGATACCAAGGACGGTCCGTTCTGATACCAAGGACGGCCCGTTCCTTGCATCCTCAGAGCGGCTTTCCTATGCTGACGAAAGACACGGTGAAGGAAGAACCACGCATCCTGCGCCCGGGCGGTTAGCTCAGTTGGCTAGAGCGCCTCGCTTACACCGAGGAGGTCACTGGTTCGAGTCCAGTACCGCCCATGCTTCTATAAATGAACCTTTAAGAAGTTCCCGGCAAACACCAGAAACCTGCGGCAGTTCCCGGACACGGTGCACCGGCATGACCGGCGGTGGCACGGCCCCGGTTGCCGGCCAGGCAGCCTCCACGGGGCTACTCGTGGATCAGCCACACGCGGTCTACCCAGACGGCTTTGACCACCTCGGGGTTGCCCGACGGTGCGACCCAGACCTGCATCCGTTCGGTCAACGGGTGGACACCGAGGTCATAGGTGGAGTACCCGTCCCCGGGGATTTGCTCGGCGTTGATCGCCAGGTGAGCCACGCCCTGCCGATGCTCCCAGTCGTAGATGCCGCAGGTGAACGCAAGACCCTCCTTGCCGGTGGTCTCACAGCGAACCGACAGCTTGCAACGCAGCGGTGACCCGGCGGTCTCCGCCACCAGTCGGTGCTTGAGCGACACCGACACCGCCCATTCGTGATGATCTCCCGGCATCCGTGCCGCCGCCCCGTCGGATGCCGCCGGATCCACAGCCAGCGCGGCCCATTCCGGCCGAGCCAGGGCGAAACGATAGTCCTGAAGGTCCATCCATCGGCTCGGCGGCAGCTTGTCGCAGCCGGGCGGAGGGTCGGCCCTGGTACGGTCGGGCTGCTCGGCCAGGCGCTGGAGCGGTTCGAGGTGCGCGGACTCCGAAACCCGGGTCACCTCGCCGGATCGGACGATCTCCAGTACCTCCTCATAGAGTTCACGGAGCGTATCGGGCATCGGCCAGGGAGTTCCGGAGAGCCGTGCCTCTTCCCGAAAGCTGTACCAGTGCACGAGGAAGACGTACATCAAGGGCAGCCGGGCGACCCGCACCCGCAGCCGCAGAGCCTCGTCCTTGCCGACCGCCCGCTCAGCCTCATCCATCAGGGCGACGCCGCGAGCCAGCGTCGGGAACGACAGAAACGCGGCGTCGGCGTTCGAGAAGCACCCCAGATAATCGCCGGAAGCTTCGACCGCGTCGTGGATCAGCTCCAGGTACGCACCGATGGGCCGCCCGGCCGGCCCGTAGTAACCCTCGAGAAACTCGTTGATCAGGGCCTTGGCATCGCGCGAGGGATCCCACAGCAGCTTGGCCAGCACCCAGGCCCGCAGTTCGGCCATCTCGGAGCCGTAGGATTGATACGCCCCCTGCTCGAACACACCCCGGACGTTGTGCTCAGCGAAGAACCGGACGTTGGGCCCCAGTACCCGAAGGTTGGGATGAGGCAACACGTAATGCTTGAAGTTCGTGGTGTAATCCCAGATGTACAGCCGGTTGCAGATCTTCGACCAGTTCTTGAGGTCATCTCTGAAAGCCTGATTACGCTCATGAACCAGGGGGACGCTGAAGGAGCACTCGATACTGCACAACTGCACGATGACCCCGGGCGACGGACGGGTATGACGCGGCGGCGTACGGGTGTACTGGTAGGCTAATGTACTGACCGCGACGTGCGGAAACTCCTCCTCGATGTCGCCAGCCACCGCGTTGACGAATCTCAGCAGCAGCCCGGCCGGCGATCCCTCCTCCTCATTCACCGCGACACAGCGCGCACATCGGCAGTCGCCGTGCCAGTCATTCTGCGAAACCGAGGCGAAGGTTGCCGCGGGGTTGAGCCGCAGGGTCTCGCGGAGGTTTTTGACCAGCTCGCGGCGCATGTCCTCGTTGCTCAGGCAAAGCTGGGCATGCTCGTGGCGGCGCTGCCCGTCGATCTCGCTGAACCACTCGGGGTGGTCCGCGAAGTACTTGCCCGGCGGGATCAGGGTGTAAAAGGTGTGGACGTAGCCGGCGGGGAGCATCTTGCCGCCGCGGCGATCGTCCAGCCGGGTCGTGATGCCGTTCGACTTGTTGCGCACCGCCCAGTCGGCGTCAAAAGCATCGAACCAGTACGGGTCGCGGAACTCGAAGACCGGCAGGTAACGGACGTCCAGCGGCCCGACCGCTAGGGTCGGTTGATGTGGGAGGGTCGCGGCCTTCGAGGACCACCAGCGACAGCCCACGTGGTCCTCCAGGAAGCTGTACACCGCGTAGAGGGTGCCGCGCGGTCGACCGCCGGCCAGGATGATGTCCCGTCCGACGGTCCGCAGAATGATGCCCTCCTGCCCCAGATCGGCCACCGAGAATCCCGCTTCCGCCAGCCTCGCCGCCCCTTCGCCGACCAGCAGCCGGGCAGTCCCGTCGTGGCCCGGACTCGCGGCGGTCGCTCTGACGAGCTCGAAGCGCCCGCCGGTCACCTCGCCCAGGAAAGAAGCCAGTTCGGCGGCGGCGTGTTGTTCCGGCTCGATGGCGTCCTCGGCAACCACGACGATCGCGGTCGGGCGGCCTTCGCGGGCAAGGGTCACCTGCCCGGCCCCCACGCACACGTCCGCCCGCACCCCCGCCGCCGTCAACAGCGCCATGGTGGCCATCGCCGCTCGGGCTCGCTTACCGAGCCCACCGTCCCTTCGAGCCGTGCGCTTCGCTGGCCACAACACCGAGATGTTCTTCATAGGACCTCTCCTGTCCGCAACCACCAGGGAAACGACGATCAGCGCGATCCATCAGAGCCCCGTCTGGAAGAAAGCGGCGGCGGTATCGCGATGCTCCATTGCCGCGACCGTAACGCAGCGTCCCCCCCTCGGCAAGCGCGTCCGAGTGGCACGGCCAGTAGGCGTCTCCGGCCATCCTCTCCATCGCCCGCCGGTCAAAAAAATATTTTCCGGCGAAAAAAGGGCTTGACACGGCGGCGTGAATAGGATAATCAGGATAACAGTTATCCTATTAAGCGTCAGTCGGACGGGTTCGCGGCGGGCTGGCGGGATGCAGGTCACGGTCACAGAGGGCAACGCATGTTCACGAAGACCACGCTGACGGCGATCCGCACGCTGGTCTACGTCGGGTTGCACAGCTCGGAGGGGACACTCTCGCTACGCTCGATTGCCGCCGAGTTGGGGGAATCGCCGACCTACCTGGTGAAAGTGGCTCGGCAACTGGTGAAAGCGGGGATCCTGCGGGCGCATCGGGGGGTCTCGGGCGGCGTGGAGCTGGGCCGGCCGGCGGAGCGCATCGCCCTGGTGGCGATCGTCGAGGCCTGCCAGGGGGCGATCCTGCCCGACTTCTGCCAGGAGACGCCGCGGCTCAAGGGGACGTGTGCGCTGCACCGGGCCGGAACGGAGCTGCACGAGGCGATTCTGGGGGTATTGTCGCGCTGGACGTTGGCGGACTTTGTGCGGGAGCCGTCCCCGACGGGAGCGGTGGCCCGGGCGGCTGTTTTGCCGTGCCTGTTGTTGCCGCGGCCTCGGACAACGACGAGGTAGATGATGGCTCATGGGTCGCAATTGCGCGTGGAAGTTCCCGGTGAGGGGTATCACCGCGGGCTGATCTCGTGCCAGGTGGCGTGCCCGGTGCACACGGACGCCCGGGGTTACGTTCGCGCGATCGCGGCCGGCCGATTCGAGGAGGCTTACCTGATCGCCCGCGGCCCCAACCCGTTCGCGTCGATCTGCGGGCGGGTGTGCGGGGCGCCTTGCGAGGCCGCGTGCCGCCGGGGACTGGTGCCGCGGGTGGATGCCGACGGGTGCTTTGTGGCGGTCGATCGGCCGATCTCGATCCGGGCGTTGAAGCGGTTCGCGTGCGAGCAGGCCGGTCCGGACGTGCGGCCGACGGAAGCGGTGCTCGACGCGGTACGCGGTTATGTGCCGCGGGTTGCGGCGGACGCGGAGGAGATGGCGGCGCTGCTCCGGTCGGGGGTTGCGGGGGCGTTCAGGCCGGCTGGGGGACAGCGGGTCGCGATCATCGGGGCGGGGCCTGCGGGGTTGTCAGCGGCGCATGATCTGGCCCTGATGGGCTTTCGGCCGGTGGTCTTCGAGGCCGAGCCGCTACCGGCGGGCATGTTGGTGGTGGGCGTACCGGCCTACCGGCTGCCTCGCGAGCTGATCGCCCGCGAAATCGCGGTGATCGAGGCGTTAGGCGTGGAAATCCGTTGCGGCGTGACCGTGGGGCGGGATGTTTCGCTGGCCGACCTGCGTCGCGAGTTTGCCGCGGTGATTGTGGCCGTGGGGGCGAAGTCGTCGCGGGCCCTGGGAGTGCCGGGCGAACGCGGGCCGCGGGTGTATGGGGGCGTGGATCTGCTGCGGGCGGTGGCCTTGGGCCTGCCGCTGGACATTGGCCGCGAGGTGGTGGTGATCGGCGGCGGCAACGTCGCGTACGACGTGGCCCGGACCGTTCTTCGCCAGATCGCCTACGACACGGCGCGCACGGCGGCCCGTTTGCCGGGCATGGGGCAGGTCCACCTCGTGTCGCTGGAAACGCTAGAAGAGATGCCCGCAGACACCGTGGAAATCATCGAGGGCGACGAGGAAGGCATTCGCCGCCACAACGGCTGGGGGCCGGTCGAGGTCGTGCGTGACCCGAACGGCGGGGTGACGGGGGTGCTGCTCCGCCAGTGTCTGCGGGTTTACGATGCGAACCGGCGCTTCTCGCCGGTGTTCGACGACGCGGCCCGCAAGACGATTCCCTGCGATACGGTGCTGATGGCCGTGGGCCAGGCCCCCGACACCGCGTTCCTGTCCGACGGCGGCGAGGACGTGGAGCAAGCCCGCCCCGGCTGGCCGCGGGTGGATCAGGCGACGCTGACCACGACCGCCCGGGGCGTGTTCGTCGCGGGCGACCTGGCCCACGGGACGCGGCTGCTGATCGACGCGGTGGCCTCGGGCAAGGCCGCCGCCCGTTCCGTGTACCGGTTCATCACCGGGCGCACCATCACCTGGGAAGCGATGACCGCCCACGTGCCCTTGCCGGACTACCGGCGGGAGCGGGGTTACGAGGCGTTGCGACGAACGGAGGTGCCGACGTTGCCGCCCGACCGGCGACTGGCAGACCCGCTCACCGTGGTGGAACGCGGCTATGGGCCGGAGGAGGCGTTGCGCGAGGCCTCGCGGTGTCTGGACTGCGGGGTCACGCCGGTCTTCGACGGCACGCGGTGCGTGTTGTGCGGGGGCTGCGTGGACGTATGCCCGACGCAGTGTTTGAAGCTGGTGGCGTTGAGCGATCTGGAGCCCAGCGCGGAACTGGACGCGGCGATCGGCGGTACGCTGGGCGGGGATGCGGATCGGACGGCCCATACGGCGATCCTCAAGGATGAGGACCGGTGCATCCGCTGTGCGGCCTGTGCCCATCGTTGCCCGACGGACGCCATCACCATGGAACGCGTCACCTTCGCGACGCACTGGAGGTGTTGATTGGCTGGTGGTTCTACGAAACGATCGCGTCTGGATCCGGACCCGATGCCGCGGCGCGACTTTCTGGGTCTGGCCTCGCTGGGGGCGGCGCTGGCGGCCCTGGCTTTTGCCACCGTCGGCATGCTGCGACTGCCGAAGGCGGCGGTGCTCTCGTCGCCGTCGCGCAAGTTCCGCGTGACTTTGCCGGAGGGTCTGGCCCCCGGTCAGGCCTACATCCCGCCGGGGCGCTCGATCGCCCTGTTCCGCGACACCGAGGGCGTCTACGCCATCTCGCTGATCTGCACGCATCTGGGATGCATCGTCAAAAGCAACGCCGCGGGCTTCGAGTGCCCCTGCCACGGGTCGCACTTCCAGGCGGACGGCGGGGTCATCAAGGGGCCGGCCCCCAAGGCCCTGCCCTGGTGCCAGGTCAGCGTCAGCGGCGGCAACGTGATGGTAGATGAAAGTGTGACCGTGCCGTCCGGCACAAAGGTGCAGGCATGAGTGACGTGCCCGGTTCCAAATCGGCGTTCGGCGTCTTCTGGGAGAACCTGCGGCGGACACCCCGTCGGCTGGTCCAGTCGGCCATGCGTACCGGGACGCCCACCACCGACCGCGGCCGCTCGGAGTTCGTCTTCGGCAACGTGTTCCTGCACCTGCACCCGGTGCGTACGCACCGCTGGACCCTGCGATGGTGCACCACGATGGGCCTGGGCATCGCCAGCCTCGCGGCTTTCCTGATCACCCTGGTCACCGGCGTGCTGCTGATGTTCTATTACAAGCCGTATCCCGACGTGGCTTACCTGTCGGTCAAGGACCTGCACTTCGTGGTGCCCACCGGCCGCTTCATCCGGAACATCCACCGTTGGGCGGCCAACGTCATGGTCGTCGCCGTCATGCTGCACATGGTGCGGGTGTTCTTCACCGCGGCGTACCGCAAGCCGCGGGAGTTTAACTGGTTGATCGGGCTGGCCCTGCTGGCGGTGACGCTCGCCCTGTCGTTCACCGGGTACCTGCTGCCCTGGGACCAGTTGGCCTACTGGGCAATCACCATCGGAGCGAACATCGCCCAGTCGCCGCGCGAGATCACCGACGCGCTGGGCATGACCGAGACGTTCGATCCGGGCGGGCTGCAGCGCCACCTGCTGCTCGGCTCGGACGTGGTCGGCGAGGAAGCCCTGATCCGCTTCTACGTGCTGCACGTGATGGTGCTGCCGCTGCTGCTGGTGGCCCTGCTGGCGGTGCACTTCTGGCGGATTCGCAAGGACGGCGGGATGGCCCGCCCGGCGGATGCCGACGAACGGCTGGGCCCGCCCGGCAAGGAGACCTATCCGGTCTTCACCGAGGCCCCCACCAAGACCTACCACCTGGCGGCGATCGTGCGCGGCCGATCGCAGGCGGTGGGCCACAGCCCGGAGAACACCGTTCCATCCATGCCGCACCTGTTCTACGCCGAACTGGGCGTGCTGATGGCCACGATTCTCGTTTGCCTGGCCCTCGCGTTGTGGTCCGACGCGCCGCTGAAGGAGCTGGCCAATCCCAACGTGCCGGAGAACCCTGCCAAGGCCCCCTGGTACTTCCTCGGCCTGCAGGAGCTGGTGTCGTTCTCTGCGTTCATGGGGGGCATCGGTATTCCGGCGGTGGTGCTCATCGGGTTGGGTCTCATTCCGTTCCTGGACCGCGAGGAGCAGGGGACGGGCCGGTGGTTTGCCGGCCCGGGCGGCGGGCGGCTGGTCGTGCAGGCCCTGTTGGTGGGGTTCGCGGCGGCCCTGGCGGTGGAGGCCTTCGCCATCCGGTTCGGATGGCTGCGCGAGTGGTTCCCCGACGTGCCGCAGGCGGTGATCACCTTCGTCAATCCCGGCACGGTGCTGGCGTTGATCTACGCGGTCTACTCGCTCTGGCTGGTGCGACGTTACCAGTCCGCGCGTGCGGGGGCGACGGGGCTGTTCACCTGCTTTGTATGCGGGTTCCTGCTGCTCACGGTGATTGGGACGTACTTCCGCGGCCCGAACTGGGATTTCTATTGGTCGCCGGCGCAGTGGCCCGGACATTGAAGCCATGAACAAGAACAAACACCTGCTGTTGTGGTCGAGCCTGGGGGCGTTGGCGCTGCTCGTCGGGGCCGCGGTGGAAGAGAACGTGCTCAAGGAGTGGCGGCAGATCCAGCGGCAAACCACCAGCGACGCGGGGCCGATCGACGTCCGGCTGCGGCAGATCGTCGTGCCGGGACTTCATGCAACGGACCGTTGCGTGTCCTGCCACGTGGGCATGGCACCCGGCGAGCAGGGGCTGAGCGGTCATCCGGCCGTCGGGCCCCATCCGCCGATGGTCCACGACCCGGGCGACTTCGGATGCACGGTCTGCCACGGCGGACAAGGGCGGGCCACGGAGAAGGCCGACGCCCACGGCCGCGTCCCCCACTGGCCCGAGCCGATGATCCCGATCGAGTTCGCCCAGGCCGGCTGCGGAAGTTGCCATACGCATCTGCAGGTGCCGGACCTCGCCACGCTGCATGACGGTCGAAACCTCGTGGAGCGGCACGACTGCTTGGCCTGTCACGCCATCGACGGTCGCGGCGGGACGATCCGGCCGGGCGAGGCCGGCGGCATCGAGGGGCCGAACCTCTCGCAAATCGGAGCCGCAGGCTATGCGGCAAACTGGTACGAGCAGCACCTCCGCCGAGCGACCGAGGCTCAGGATGGACCGTGGAAGGCATCCTTCGGGCCGATCCAGGAAGCGGAACGGGGGGCGATGGAGGTCTTTCTCGCCTCCCGCGTCGGAGCCCCCCGACTGGTGGAGGCCAAGTCGCTCTTCCACTCGCTGGGCTGCCGCGGGTGTCATAAGGTGGGCGGGGTCGGCGGCGACGACGGGCCGGATCTGTCGGTCATAGGCCAGCGCGATCCCGCCCTGCTGGACTTCACCCACGTGGAGGGCGAGCACACGTTGACCAACTGGCTGGTGGAGCACTTCCACTGGCCGGCCAAGGTCGTGCCGGGGTCGCAGATGCCGGCCATGGGACTGAACGAGGAACAGATCGAGCTGCTGACGTTGTACATGCTGTCGCTGCGGCGGAGCAGCCACCCGGAGGCCTACTGGCCGCGGGACCGCATCCGGGCGGAGCGGTTCAGCGAGCGGGAGTTTTCGACGGACGGCGCGACGCTGTACGGCACGTTCTGTGCGGCCTGCCATGGCGGAGCCGGCGAGGGCCGGCGTTACCCGGATATGCCGGCGTTCCCGGCGGTAGGCAACCCGGACTTTCTGGCGGTGGCGTCGGATGAGTTCATTGCGGAGACGGTCCGACGTGGCCGGCCCGGCCGGCGTATGCCCGCGTGGGGCGACAAGGACGGCGGCCTGCGGCCGGAGGAAATCACCGCGGTCGTCGCCCATCTGCGCGAGCTGGGCGGCGTGGCGGCACCCGTGGACGAGCGGCCGGCACGCTGGGTGGAGGGCGATGCCGCGGTCGGCGAGCGACTGTTCAAGACCTACTGTGCGGGTTGCCACGGCCCGGACGGGCAGGGCGTGGATGCCCCCGCCCTGAACAACAAGGTGCTGCTGTCCAGCGCCAGCGACACGTACCTGGTGGAGACCATCGCGCGGGGCCGGCGCGGCACGGTCATGCTCGGTTTTCGCACTGGTTCGCCGACGCACCCGAGCCTCACCGAAGCGGAGATCGAGGCCCTTGTTTCCTTCCTTCGTACCTGGGAGTGAGCTGATGAACGCGGATATGACCCGACGACAGTTTCTGGAGGCGGTCAGTGCCGCCGGCTTCGGTGCGTTCGTGGCCTCGGGCACGAAAGCCTGGGGCCTGGACAGCATCGCCAACCCGCTGGCGGCGTACCCGCATCGCGGCTGGGAGCGGGTCTACCGCGACCTGTTCAAGTACGATTCGAAGTTCACCTTCCTGTGCGCTCCCAACGACACGCACAACTGCATCCTGAACGCCTACGTGCGCTCGGGGGTGATCACCCGCATCGGCCCGACCATGCGCTACGGCGAGGCCTCCGACCTGGAGGGCAACCAGACGACGCACCGCTGGGACCCACGCGTCTGCCAGAAGGGGCTGGCCCTGACGCGGCGGTTTTACGGGGACCGGCGGGTGCAGCAGTGCATGGTCCGGGCGGGCTTCAAGCGGTGGCATGAGGCGGGATATCCGCGCGGGGAGGACGGCAAACCCGCGCCCGAGTTCTTCCAGCGGGCCCGCGATGAGTGGATCCGCACCTCACACGAAGAAGGGGCCGCCATTGTGGCCGCTACGCTGAAGAACATCGCGGAGACCTACAGCGGCGAGGAAGGCCAACAGCGGCTGCGCCGGCAGGGCTACGACGAGGAGACTATCCAGGCCACTCAGGGCGCCGGTACCCAGGTGCTCAAGTTCCGCGGCGGGATGCCGTTGCTGGGCATCAGCCGCGTGCTCGGGTTCTACCGGATGGCCAACTCCATGGCCCTGCTGGACGCGGCGGTCCGCAAGGTCGAGCCGGACCAGGCCCTCGGGGCCCGCGGCTTCGATAACTACAGTTGGCACACCGACCTGCCGCCGGGCCACCCCATGGTCACCGGACAGCAGACCGTCGAGTTCGACCTCTCCGCCGTCGAGCACGCCCGGACCGTCGTCGTGTGGGGCATGAACTGGATCACAACAAAAATGCCGGACGCTCACTGGCTCACCGAGGCCCGCGTCAAGGGCACGCGGATCGTGGTCATCGCCTGCGAATACTCGGCGACGGCGAGCAAGGGGGACGACGTGATCGTAGTCCGCCCGGGCACAACGCCCGCCCTGGCCCTGGGCCTGGCGAACGTGCTCCTGCGGGAAAAGCTCTACGACGCCGATTACGTGCGCCGCTGGACCGACCTGCCGATCCTGGTGCGTACCGATACGCTCAAATACCTGCGGGCCCAGGAGGTTTTCGGCGGCGAACTTGCGGACCTGACGAACCAGACGTCGGTCCTGGCGGACGGCGAGAAGGAACCGCCCCCGGGAACCCATCGCAACATGCTGATCCCGGGAGCGATGCGCCGCCAGTGGGGCGATTGCGTCTGGTGGGACCGGGCGGCGAATGCGCCGAAGCCGCTGACCCGCGACGAGGTCGGTGCTCACTCGAACGTCGCCGATCCGCTCCTGGAGGGATCGGTCGAAGTGACCCTCGCCGACGGCAGCAAGGTGCGTTGCCGCCCCGTCTTCGACCTCGTCCAGGAGTACGCCGCCCACTTCGACCCGCGGACGGTGGAGGAACTGACCTGGGCACCCCGGGAGGCGGTCGAGTCGCTGGCCCGGCACGTAGCCAAGGAGCCGGGCACCACCCTGTTCGCCATCGGCATGGGACCCAACCAGTTCTTCAACAGCGACAACAAGGACCGGGCCATCTTTCTGCTGGCGGCCCTGACCGGCAACGTGGGGCGCATCGGCGGCAACGTCGGTTCGTACGCCGGCAACTACCGCGTCTCCCTGTTCAACGGCGCTCCCCAGTACATCAACGAGAACCCCTTCGACATCGAGCCGGACCCGGCCAAGCCCGTCCGGACGCGGCAGTTCTGGAAGGCGGAGTCGGCCCACTACTACAACCACGAGGATCATCCCCTGCGGGTCGGGAACCGGCTGCTGACCGGGGCCACCCACATGCCCACCCCCACCAAGTCGATGTGGTTCGCCAACGCCAACTCGATCCTGGGCAACGTCAAATGGCATTACAACACCGTGGTCAACATGCTGCCGAAGATCGAGATGATCGCGGTGAACGAGTGGTGGTGGACGGCCTCGTGCGAGTGGGCCGACGTGGTCTTCGGGGTGGACTCCTGGGCGGAGCTCAAGCATCCGGACATGACCGCTTCGGTGACCAACCCGTTCCTGCAGGTGTTCCCGCGCACCCCGTTGCCGCGGATCTTCAACACCCTCGGCGACATCGAGGTGCTGGCCCTGGTGGCCTCGAAGCTGGCGGAGGTAACCGGCGACGACCGGTTCCGCGACTACTGGCGTTTCGTTGGCGAGGGACGGACGGACGTGTACCTCCAGCGGGTCCTGGATCATTCGTCGAACACCAAGGGCTACCAGTTCAGCGAGCTGGAGGCCAAGGCCCGCGAGGGCGTGCCCGCGATCATGAACAGCCGGACCACGCCCAAGGCGGTGGGCTACGAACAGATGACCGACTCCCGCCCGTGGTACACGAAGTCGGGGCGGCTGGAGTTCTACCGGGAGGAGGACGCCTTCATCGAGGCGGGCGAGAACCTGCCGGTCCACCGAGAGCCGGTAGATTCGACCTTCTACGAGCCGAACGTCATTGTGGCCGCCGCCCATGAAGCCCTGCGCCCGGCCGGGCCCGAGGATTACGGCGTCAGCCGCGACGATCTGACCTGCGAGGTGCGTTGCGGGCGCAACGTGGTCAAGACCTGGGCGGAAACGAAGGACTCACCGCATCCGCTGGTCCGCGACGGCTACCGCTTCATCTTCCATACGCCCAAGTACCGGCATGGCGCCCACACCACGCCGATCGACACCGACGTCGTGGCGATGCTCTTCGGGCCGTTCGGCGACCTCCACCGGCACGACAAGCGCAAGCCGTTCGTGACTGAGGGCTACGTGGACATCAACCCGACGGATGCTCGCGAGCTGGGCGTCGAGGACGGCGACTACGTGTGGATCGATCCCGACCCGGAGGACCGCCCGTTCCGCGGCTGGCAGACCAACAAGAAGGATTACGACTTCGCCCGCCTGCTTTGCCGGGCACGGTACTACCCGGGGACACCGCGGGGCGTCACCCGCATGTGGTTCAACATGTACGGGGCGACGCCCGGCTCGGTCGAAGGGCATCGCACGCGAAAGGACGGCTTGGCCAAGAACCCGCGGACCCGCTACCAGGCCATGTTCCGCTCGGGCTCGCATCAGTCGGCAACGCGCGGCTGGCTCAAGCCGACCTGGATGACGGACACGCTGGTACGCAAGAACCTCTATGGCCAGGGCATCGGTGAAGGCTTCCTTCCCGACGTGCACTGCCCAACGGGCGCCCCGCGCGAGGCGATCGTTCGCATCACGCGGGCCGAGCCCGGTGGGATCGAGGGCCAAGGGCTCTGGCGGCCCGCGTCCCTGGGCATCCGACCGGGTTACGAAACCGCGGAAATGAACACTTACCTGGCCGGCGGCTTCATGCCCCCCGCCAAAAAGGAGGAATAACCATGGCCCCCGTGCATAACTGGCAGAGCGGGCGGGAGGTGTGCTACTGGCATCCGGAGAGCCGACCCAAGAGGCAGTTTGCCGCGGTCTTCGATATCAACAAGT